>JADLHC010000036.1 GCA_020849035.1 Planctomycetia bacterium | reverse complement strand
GTTCACGAGGACGCGAGCGATGCACCAACGCGATCTTCGATGGTCCGGGCGGTCAGCTGGGTCGAATCGAGTCGGGGGCGCGGCCGTGCCGATGGGCCTGTTGCGGCTCGTGCCGCCCGCCACCCTTCACGCTTGGTTTGCTTCCCCCCTCCCCCTTCCCGTAGAATCCCCGGGCTCACATGGGGGGTCCCGCGATGGGGGATGTTGCGCGCGATCGGGCGGCCGCCGATGCGGAAGCGCTGCGGGCGGAGAATCACCGGCTGGAGACGCTGGTGCGCAAGCAGGAGCTGGACTTCAAGACGCTCCTGGAGATGGCGAACGCGATCAACGAGCGGTCGCTGGACCCGCGGGGGATCGAGGCGTACCTGATCTACATCTGCAACGCGGTGCGGGGGCAGTTCGGGGTGACGAAGGCGCACGTGCTGCGGGAGGCGATGGACGGGGAGGCGCGGCGGTTCGTGCTGAACGAGCGCGGGAAGACGGTGTTCGAGTGCCCGCGGGACGGGGAGTTCGCGAGGGCGCTGGCGCTGGCCCGGGGGGCGGTGCCGCTCTCGGGGGACCCGGTCGCGAACCTGCCCGAGGCGGCGCAGCTCAAGGCGCTGGACCTGGAGACGGTGGCGCCGCTCCTGCGGTTCGCGGACGGGAAGGCGGAGCTGAAGGGGGTGCTGGCGATCGGGCGGCGGCTGGTGAAGGCGCCGTTCGCCGCGGACGACCTGCAGATGTTCGGGCTGCTGGGGAGCATCATCGCGATCTCGCTTCACAACGCCGAGCTGCACCGCAAGGCGATCGTGGACAACCTGACGCAGGTGTACAGCCGGGGGCATTTCGACCTGGCGATGGAGGCGGAGATTTCCCGTGCGGAACGGTACGGGGGACAGCATCATTCCGACGAAGTGCGGTGGGTGTCGCTGGTGATGATGGACATCGACCATTTCAAGAGGGTGAACGACACGCACGGGCACCCGGTCGGCGACGCGGTGCTGCGGATGGTGGCGAAGGCGCTGCGGCAGACGGTGCGGAAGTCGGACGTGGTGTCGCGGTACGGCGGCGAGGAGTTCGCGCTGATCGCGCCGGAGACGAACAAGGAGGAGGCGATCCGGATGGCGGAGCGGCTGAGGCAGCGGGTGGCTGCGGAGGCGGTGGCGCTGGCCGGGCAGTCGCTGTCGGTGACGGCGTCGTTCGGGGTGGCGACGTATCCGAACGATGCGGGGGATCTGCGCGGGCTCGTCGCGGCGGCGGACAAGGCGCTGTACGCCGCGAAGGAGCGTGGACGGAACCAGGTGGTGGCGGCCTCTGGCCGGGAGCGCGCGTAATGGAGCGGGGCACGGCGGGACGGAGGCCGGGGGCGCCGGGAGCGGGCGGGCGCCCCGGGCACACGGGTCAGACGGGGGCGCACCGTGCGGTGCGGCCCGCGCCCGGGGGCGGAGGCGGTCGCGCGCCGGGCGCGACGCCGACCGGCGACACGAGCCAGCTCCGCCGCGCCGACACCCCGTCCGGCGGCGGGGGCGGCGGCACCCGCGTCGGCCCGGCCGGGTCCGGCTCCCTCGGAGGCATGGGCCTCGGCGCCAAGTTCGTCCTTTTCATCGCCCTCACCGTCGCCCTCTCCAGCTCGCTCCTCGTCGTCGGCGGCTACTACGCCGTCGCCAAGGAAATGGACCTGGAGATCGACGAAGCCGGCGTGCGCCTCACCAAGGTCGCCGCGGCGCAGGCGTGGCCGCTCATCAAGCGGCACATGCTGGCCGAGGAGAAGGACCCGTTCCAGGTGATCAAGGAGAACCTGGACCGTGAAGCGCGGCTGATCAACCCGGAGAACAAGCAGGCGTTCGAGCAGTCGGACAACGAGGTCCGGAAGATGCTCACGGCGATCCACGAGTCCTCCATGAACCCGTTCGCGCTGATCGGGAACGAGAAGATGGAGCTGGGCGCGCCGGAGATCATCAACATCATCGTGCTGCTCCCGAACGGGCGCGACTCGATCGCGCTGATGCGGACGGAGAGCGTGAGCCTGGGGAACAGCACGGCGCGTTCGAAGTTCGGGGACGTGGAGATCCAGGAAGGGATCTACAGCGGCGGCGCCGGGACGTACCGCGCCCGGTACTTCAAGAAGCCCGTTCTCGACGAGAACGGCATCGAGCGCGGCACGGTCCAGGTCTACCTCAAGGCGGCGAAGATCGACTCGGCGAAGTCGAACATCCTGAGCGCCATGATGCTCCCGCTCTTCCTCGCCGTCGCGATCGGCGCCGGCATCGGGTTCTACCTGTCGACGATCGTCACGAAGCCGCTGAAGAGCCTGATCAGCGACATCCAGATCGTGTCGCAGGGGGACCTGGAGCACGAGACGAAGCCGAAGTCGACGGACGAGGTCGGGTACCTGGCGCGGACGTTCAACCTCATGACCAAGAGCCTGTCGGCGGCGCACGCGGCGGAGCTCGAGACGAAGGCGCTCGAGCACGAGCTGAACATCGCGGTGGACATCCAGTCGAACCTGCTGCCCAAGCGCATCCCGAAGATCCCGAAGTTCGAGATCGGCGCGTACTACCGGCCGTCGAAGGAAGTCGGGGGCGACTACTACGACTTCATCCAGATCGACCAGAACCACCTGGGCGTCATCGTGGCGGACGTGTCCGGCAAGGGCATTCCGGGGTCGATGGTGATGACGATGGCGCGTTCGCTGATCCGCATGGAAGCGGAGCGCAACCTCTCGACCGCCGACACGCTCATCAAGACGAACCGCATCCTGGCGCGCGACATCCGCCGCGGGATGTTCGTGACGTGCCTCTACGCGCTCATCGACGTGCAGAAGAACACGATGCTCGTCTCCAGCGCCGGGCACAACCCGATGGTGGTCTACCGCAAGGCCACCAACAAGTACGAGCTCGTCAACCCCAACGGCATCGCCCTAGGCTTCGACAAGGGCCCGATCTTCGAGCGCACCATCAAGGAACAGTCCATTCCCTACGGCCCCGGCGACCGCTTCGTCCTGTACACGGACGGAGTCGTCGAGGCCATGGACGGCAAGAACGTGGAGTTCGGCGACGAGCGCTTCTACAAGATGGTCCAGACGCTCGCCGACCGTGACTCGAACGTCTTCATCAACACGATCGTGAAGGCCCTGGACGACCACAAGGGTGATGCGCCGCAGCACGACGACATCACGCTGGTCACGGTCCGGGTTCTCGCGTAAAGGCACCAGGAGACGCGCGGATGGGCGAAGTGCACGACCGGATCGTCATCACCAACGACACCAAGTTCCTGGGGTTCGTGCGGGAGTTCATGTCCCGCATGATCCGCCAGAGCGCGCTGTCGCGTGAGGACGAGAACAAGATCATCCTGGCGGTGGACGAGGCGGTGGCGAACATCATCGAGCACGCCTACGAGAACCAGCGCGAGGGGACGATCGACGTGGAGTGCCTGGCGGACCCGCAGAAGTTCGTGGTGACGATCCGCGACTCGGGGCAGCAGTTCAGCCCGGAGGCGATCGAGACGCCGGACATGGGGTCGCACGTGAAGTCGAAGAAGAAGAAGGGGCTGGGGATCTACCTGATGCGCCTGATCATGGACGAGGTGCGGTACACGTTCCGCGAGGGCATCCAGAACGAGCTGGTGCTCGTCAAGTACATCGGCGGCAAACCGAAGGCTCCCCACGCCTGATCCCAATTGAGACGCGCCGGGCAGAACGCTAGAATCCCGGACCAAATCGAGGCACCCGATGGCCGAGTTCCACATCCAGACCAAGAAGCTGAACAACAACGTCACCTTCATCGCCGTGCAGGGCTTCCTGGACGCCCACACGTTCGAGGAGATGGAGAAGACGATCAACGACCTGTTCGACGGGGGGACGTACCGTCTCGTGGTGGACCTGTCGAAGCTCGACTACATCTCGAGCGCCGGGGCGGGCGTGTTCATCGGCGCGATCGGGACGGCGCAGGAGAACGAGGGGAACATCGTGCTGATGAAGCCCTCGCCGAACGTGAAGGAGGTCTTCGACCTGCTGGGGCTGAGCCAGATCTTCCCGTTCGCGAATGACGTGGAGGGGGCACAGAAGCTGTTCTCGTAGGCAGCCGCATTGAATCCGCAGCCGCCCGGGGGTGACTCCCCGGGCGGCTTGCATTTGGCCGGCCTTGAAGCGGGTGCATCGCAGGAGGTACCCTCTGCGCCCGAGAGGATGACCGGACCCGTCCGGAGCGGGCGTTGTGGATCCGCCCGACCTCGCCACTCTTCTTCTGAGGAGGCTCTATGACCGCTTCCCGGCCCTTGTGCGCGCTGGCCGTCGCCGCGGCTGCCGTGATCGCGTCCTCGGGGTGCCGCAAGATCGTCCGGAAGACCATCTATGTCCGCGACGCCGGGATCTTCACGACCGACGATTTCCCGGGCGCGTCCGTCCAGGACGGCAACGTCGCCGACGACAAGCGTGCGATGAGTCCCTCGAACCAGTCCTTCCAGAACATGAAGATCACATTCAACGGCGATCGCGGGACCGCCCTCGTGACCTACCTCACCTTCTCCGTCGGCGTCCCCACCGTCTACTGCCACCACTTCGACGGCGAAACGTGGACGCCCCCGGTCGTGCTCGAGGCGGACGACGTCGCCCTGGGAGCATCGCCGGCGCCGATTGACGTGAACCGCGTCTGCCACGCCTTCATCAACACCGCCGACGCCCCGACCCAGGAGCTCCAGGACCGGGACGGCGACGCCATCATCTTCTGGTCCGCGCCGGACGTGGACTCCGACGGCGCCGGCCCCGACGGCGTCAACCAGTGCCTCTTTGCGACCTACTTCGACGCGTCCCGGCACGACGAGCCCAGCGGGAGGTACGGGTTCCAGGAGAAGGGCGTCCGGCTGAACATGGACGACGAAGGGTTGGAGGATGTCTCGACGTTTGCGGTCCTGAGCGACGGCATGTGCGGCGAAGCGCGATGGACGCAGACGGCGAACCGGTACACGTACGGGGATTCCACGACGGGAATCGCGGTGGTCTGGGCGCAGCGGGAGAACAACGACCTCGTGGCGGGGGTGGACGACTCGGCCCTGCACATGGTCTGGTTCGACCTGGGAGGCACCGCCGAGTCCGCGCTGCCTCTGCCGCCGGGGACGGACACGCGGCTCGGGCAGGTGACGCTGGGCGCGTCGGACGACGGTTCGAGCAGCGAGGAGACGCAGGTGTCCAACGTGGCGCTGGTGACCTACAACAGCGCCGTTTTCTTCCGATGCGCGGCGCGGAACACGTTCGTCGGGGACGAGATTCCGGCGTTCCTGGGATTCGGCACGACGGCGAACAACGACGTGGACGAGACGATCCAGGCGATCTCGGTGAACCTGGCGACGGGGGTACCCGAGGCGCCGCGACACCTGTCGGTGAGTCCCTCGATCCTGGCCACGGACAGCCTCGACAACCGGGCGCAGTTCCTGAATGAAGACGGCGATTTCCTGGTGTGCAACAGCGTTTACGGCTCCGACCAGGGGCTCGCGAACCTCGTCGTCTTCACGACACAGCTGATTGACCACCCTCTGGGGAGCTTCTTCGACCCGCTCGCCAGCGCGCGGCTCTGCATCGCGGAGATCGACGAGGCGACGGGAAGCGTCCTGTCCGCCGGGGCCGTGGATGCGGAGGATCCCGACGTGACGGACCTGGTGTTCGCAGAGCACGCGGACACGCGAATGTCGCGGAACGGGGACTCGATCTGGATCGCATGGCGCGAGCTCACGGACGGGGGCGTCACGGACAACCTGGGGCTGTGGGCCGCCGGGTACGTCACGACGCGGCCGGACGAGGACGGCCTGTTCACCATTCCGCCGCTGTCGGACTCGCTCTCGCCGCCCATGAACCTCAACGTCGACGTCGACGCAGAGGACGTCCGCTGGTTCATGTTCCAGGACGCGCTTGGATACCGCTGCGGTGTCCAGTCAGATCCGGACGTCGTGCACGTCCTGTTCGAGCAGAGCGACGGGACGTTCGACCGGATCCTCGACGTCCGCCTCACGGGGGACCTGTCGACGCCGGCCGTCCTCTCGGCCGCCCCGCCCGTTGTCATCGACACCTTCGAACAAGGCGAACAGGGAGCCGCCGGCCAGACCGTCCACAATGAGCACACGAACTTCGACGCCGTGGACGCCGGCAGCGACGGCGAGATCCTCTGCGTCTACCGCAAGGACGTGGACGTGTCGGCGGCCACCGACTTCCGGCTCATGGCGGCCCGCACCGGCGTTGCCGTCGAGCGCCTGGAGATCGACAGCACGTCCACGAATCGCCAGGTTCCGTCCCAGACCGTCCGCCTCGTCCCCACACCGCCGGGGACGGACATCGGCCGCCTCGACGTCGCCTCGGGAGATGACAGCCCGGATCGCCCCAGGCCCGCGGAGTTCGTCCACGTCCTGTTCATGGAGGACGCCGTTTCCGAGGTCGACGCCCTCGGAGACGCCCTCCGGACGAGGTACTTCGACGCCCGCGATCCCGGCACGCCGTTCGAAGAGTCGTTCCTGCCGTCCTTGGGCGCCGAGTTCGTGGAACCGTTCGAGCTCAGCCTGCCCTTCACCACGCCCAGCGTCGTGAACGCCCCCACTGTCCTCGGCACGGCCGTCGCCGCCAACCGCGTCGGGCTCTGGTTTCGCGAAGAGAACCACATCTACTACCAGGAATTCGACCCGGACGCAGGAGACGAGGGCTGGCGCGTGATCGGCGACGACGGCGGCCTCTCCGACCCCGCGCTCGTGGACGACGACTCGACGGAGGACGTCCAGTTCTTCACTCTCTTCGTCGCGCCGACCTGCACCTGCGAGAACCTCGGCGGCGCCATGATCTTCTGGAACAAGACCTTCGAGGGGACGACCGTTGACGCCCGCCTCCAGGTCCGAGTCCGCGAACCGCTCGACCGCTGACCGCCGGATTCGCCCGGGCTGGAACACGGCCCGGGCCGCTCCGGATTTGGGGTTTGTCCGGCGCGTTCTCCCGCGTTCTACTGTTCCCCATGCCCTTCGACGACGCCTTCCTCCGCACCCTCGAATCCCTCGTCCTCCTCGCCCGCCGCCTCCGCACCGGCGAGCGCGCCGGGGAGCGGCCGTCCCCGCGCGACGGCGCTTCGTCGGAATTCCGCGACTACCGCTCGTACGTCGAGGGGGACGACCTGCGGAGCGTGGACTGGAACGTGTACGCGCGGCACGAGCAGCTGCACGTGAAGCGGTTCGACGCGGAGCGGGACCTGCACGCGTGGGTGGCGGTGGACGTGTCGGAGTCGATGGGGTTTTTCGGGAAGCGGGGGCAGGCGCTGGCGGTGGCGGCGGCGGTGGGGTACGTGGCGCTGGCGCGGGGGGACACGCTGTCGTGGGGGGCGTTTGGGGAGCGGCGGGTGGCGGGGGGGGAGGGGTTGCGGGGCAAGGGGGCGGGGATCGGGTACCTGAAGGCGCTGGAGGCGGCGCCCGCGGGGGGGAAGACGGACCTGCGGGCGGCGGCGCCGCCGCCGGGGGCGTCGCGGGGGCTGGCGATCGTGATCAGCGACTTCTGCGACCGGGGGGCGCGGGAGGCGCTGCACGCGATGCGGCCGCGCGGCGGGAACGTCGTGGCGATCCACGTGGTGGCGGACGAGGAGCTGAAGCCGGCGCTGTCGGGCCCGCTGCGGCTGGCGGACGCCGAGACGGGGCGCGAGCTGGACGTGGACGCGGACGAAGGGACGCTCGCCGCCTACCGCGAGGCCCTCACCGCCCGCTGGGACGCGCTCCAGGCGTTCTGCGCCCGCGAGGGGATGCCCTACCGCCGCGTCCTCGCCCGCGCGCCGCTCCTCGACGCCGTCTCGGCCCTCCTCAAACCCGGCGGAGCCCTCGCGCGCCGATGACCTTCGACCGCCCCCTCTTCCTCTGGGCCTTCCTCGCCCTCGCGCCCGTCGTCGCGGCGTTTCTCGTGAAGCGCCGTCGGACGCGCGTCGTCGTGCCCGACCTGGAGGCGTGGCTCTCGGCGGCGGCGGGGAAACGCGTTCCGGCGGGGTGGCGGCAGTTCCGCGAGGCCGGCTCGCTCGCGCTGAACCTCGCGGCCTGCGCGGCGCTCGCGCTCGCCGCCGCCGGGCCGCGGCCGTCGGCGCCGCAGGGGACCGACTGGGCGCTCGTCTTCGACGTCTCCGCGAGCATGGGCGCTTCCGACGGGCGCTGGGACAGGTCCGTCCGCGGCGCGCAGGAATTCGCGCGCGGGCTTCCGAGGTCGGACCGCTTCCGCGTCTACCTCGCCGGCGCCGTGCCGCGCGCCCTCGGCGGGTGGCGCGAGGGCGGGGAAGAGCTGCCCGGCCTGCCGCGGCCCGACGAGCGCAGCGGCGACGTGGCGGGGGCGCTGGCGCTGGCGAAGGAGGACCCGGCGGCACGGGCGGGGGCCGTGAAGACGGTCGTGTGGTCCGACCGGGAGGCGGGTGGAGACATGGCGCCGCGGGTCGCGCAGGCGAAGGAGAACGTGGCGATCGAGGGGCTGGACGCGCGGAGGCGCTGGAACTCCCCGATGGTGGACGTCGTCGTGCGTGTCACGAATCACGGCCGGGGGCGCGCGGCCCCGATCGTGGTCGCGGGTTTCGGGGCGAATCTCGAGCCGGACTACCGCCTGCTGGAGGGACTCGACCCCGGCGAGACCGTCCTTCTCGACCTGGAGCGGAACTCGCGGGACGGCGGCATCCTCCAGGTCTCGGTCGGCGAGGATTCGCTCGCCCTCGACGACGACGCCTTCGCCGTCGTCCCGCCGCTGCGCCGCGCGCTCGTGTTTGTCGTGGCACCCGAAGCCAAGTCGCCCTTCCTGTCCTCCGCGCTCGCGGCGCTCGGCGACGCGCTCGACAGGGACTCGGGGCTCGTCGAGCCGGGCAGGGAAGAGCCCGCGGACCTGCTCGTCTTCGACCGCTGCGCGCCGTCGGCGGGGCCGTGCCTCGCGATCGCGCCGCCGTCGTCGGCCGCGGCCGTCGAGAACCCGGCTGTCACGGCCTGGGCCGCCGACCTCCCGCTTCTCCGCGGCCTCGACCTCTCGCGCCTCCGCGTCGCCCGCGCGCGCCCGCTCGCCCGCGAGCCGGGCGCCACCGTCCTCGTGGATTCCGCCGCCGGTCCGCTCGCCGTCGCTTCCCCCGACCGCGTCGTCCTCGGCTTCGCCCTCGAGGACTCGAACCTCCCGCTCCTCGCTGCGTTCCCGCTGTTCGTGAGGAACTGCGTGGAGGAGCTGTCGCGCGAGCGGCCGATGGCGCCGGCGGTGACGGGGGAGTGGGTGACGCCGTTCGAGGGGGAGTACGAGGCATGGGAGGGCGGGTTCACGGAGACGCGCACCGGCCCGTGGCGCGCCACGCGCCCCGGCCACGCGATCTTTACGAAGGGCGGCATCTCCCGCCCGCTCGCGGTCAATTTCTTCGATCCCGCCGAGTCCGCGCTCGCCGACCCGCCCGCGGGCCGCGAGCTTCCGTCGCCCGCGAAACCGCCGCCGCCGCCGTGGGCCGCGCTGGCCGCGCTGGCGGCGCTGCTCCTCGCGGCGGACTGGGGGTTCGTGGCGAGGAGGTGACGCGGCGGCTCAGGGGCGCGCGCGTTCGAGGAGGGCGCGGAAGCGCCGTTCGCGCATCGCTCCGCCCGCCTGCGCGGCGAGGCGCGCGCCCTCTTCCGCGACGCGGGCGGCGCCGGCGGCGTCCCCGGAGGCGAGCAGGATCCGCGCCTCGAGGTCGAGGATCTCCATGGACCAGTTCCAGGGCGTGCCGTTGGGAAACACCCCGCGGATCTCGTCGAGGGCTGCGCGGGCCGCCTCGGGACGCCCGCGCGCGAGGTCGAGGCGCGCGGCGGCGAGCGGCACCGTGGCCACCGCGTAGCCGGTCCGCTCCCGGGCCGACTCCCGCGCTGCGGCCACGTCCTCCTCGGCGCCCGGGAGCCCCGCGTTCAGGCGCGCCAGGGCCCTCTCCGCGTGCAGCTCCGCGTCCCCACCCGCCCCCGCCGTCCCTTCCAGCCGCGCGATCGCCTCCGTGGCCTCCCGCTCGGCGTCCGCGGGCCGGTCCGCCGCGGACAGCGCCCAGACGAGGCTCACCCAGGCGATCCCGGCGTTCCAGCGCTGGCCGATCTCGAGGTTCAGGTCCCGGGCGCGCGCCGGCATCGCCACCGACTCGCCCGGGCGCCCCAGTTCGGCCAGCACCACCGTCCCAGGCTCCGCCGCCGCCTCCATGCGCTGCGCGACGTTCACGGCGTCCCCCATCGCCGTCGCCCGGTCGCCGCCGATCCCGCCCCACAGCACCTCGCCCGTGTTCAGCCCCACCCGCAGCCGCAGGTCGCGCCCGTTCTCCCGCGCGAACGCCCCCACCTCGCGCTGCATCGCCAGCGCCGCCCGCACCGCGCGCGCCGCGTCGTCCCCGCGCGCCACCGGCGCGCCGAAGACCGCCATCACCGCGTCTCCGATGAACTTGTCCACCGTACCGCCGTGCGCCTCGATCACGCCGCGGAGTCGCAGGAACAGCGCGTCCACGAGGTCCGCGGCCTCCTCGGGGTCGAGGGAGGCAGAAAGGCGGGTGAAGCCCGAGAGGTCGCTGAAGAGCACCGTGACGGTGCGGCGTTCGCGGGGATCGGCGGGCATGAAGGGATGGTAACGGAGAGGCGACCGGGAGGCCGAAATCCGCCCGGACCTTTCGGGTGCCCCGCTCTCCGGACTCCCGTGCTACGGGCCGTCCAGCGGCGCCACGCCGGCTTCGGCGCACTCCTTGCGCATCTCCGCCCGGAGAACTTCCAGTTCCTCCGTGTCCCCGAGCGCGCGCAGGCCGGCCTCGGCCGAGCGCCAGTCGCCCGGGGAACGTCGCAGGACCGCCTGCCGACAGCGGGCGTGCGCCTCGAAGCGCCGGTTGCCGGCGGCGCGAAAGTGGGCGATGGCCTGCGCGAGCGCCTCCTCGGCCTGCCTGGTCCGCCCGGTGTCGCGGTAGAGGAACGCGAGGTTCTGGAGGACGACTCCCTCGGAGATCCGGTTTCCCACCGATTGATCGACGGCCAGGGCCCGCTCGTAGGTGCGTTCCGCAATCTCGAGGCGGCCCATTGCGTTGAGAATCCCGGCCAGGTTGCCGAGGGTGATTCCCTCCGACCGCCGGTTGCCGGTTTCCCGGTGGAGTCGAAGGGCCTGCTCGTACAGCCGCACCGCTTCTTCCCGGCGTCCCTGGTCGGCGTTGCGGCGAGCCATGAGCGCGCAGGCCGCCGCCTCGCCGCGGCGGTTCCCGGTTTCGCGGTGAATCGCCATCGCCTGCAGGCAGATGGTTTCGCCGAGGCCCGGCCGTCCCGACTGGAAGTACACCGCGGCCAGGTTCCCGAGCGCAGTCCCTTCCTCTCTCCGGTCGCCGCACGAGCGCACATGCGCCAGCGCTTCCTCGAACGCGCGCTCGGCCGCCTCCCACCGACCCATCGTGCCGTAGAGGCCGGCGAGGTTCGCGCGGGCGCGACCCTCCAGGATGCGGTTGCCGGCTTCCCGGTGGATGGCGATGGCGTCCCGGTAGTGCCGCTCGGCTTCCTCATAGCCCGCCCCGTACTCGAAGGCGACGGCGAGGTCTCCCATGAGGCTTCCCGCGTACCGCCGTTCGCCGAGGGACCGGAAGAGGGCGAGGGCCTCCTGCAGGGCCTCCAGGGCCCGGGCGGAGTCGCCGGAGCGAAGGAGCGCGCGTCCGGCGCGCGCCACGGCGAGCCCGTGCCCGGCGTCGTCGAGCGACGCCGCGAGTTTGCGCCACTCTGCGGCCGCCGCCGCCTGCTGGCCCCTGCGCTCGAGATCCTCCGCGGCGCGCCTCCGGTAGCGGCGCTGCAGCCCGTCAAGCGCCGCGTCGCCCGACTTCGCCGCGTGCTCCGCCAGCTCGAGGGCGACGCCGTCCGAGGGGAATGCGTGGAAAGTCCTCTCCTCCCCGAAGTCCAGCGCGTCCGGCTCCGGCGCCCGCCCGCCCCAGGCTTGCTCGATCGCCTCCAGCGCCAGCCCGTGCAGCCGTCCCCGGTCGCCCGGGAGCTGCAGCTGATAGGCCGCGTCCCTCAGGACGGCGTGGCGGAAGAAGTAAGCGGATTCCGAGGAGCTCATGCCGCTACCCGTCCGTGTTCTGCGGGGCCGCGAAGCTCTTCACCCAGCGCCCGGCTCCCGCCGAGCGGGCCACGGCGAGGCCCTGCGTCGCCGCCTTCGCCGCCCGCGCGGTGTCGCCCGCCGCGGAGGCGACTCGGGATTCGGCATCGAGGAAGGGAAGCAGGGTGTAGATCGGGGCGCGCCGGGTCTCCAGGCCGCGGCGACCGGCGTTCGTGGCGGCGGTCGCGGCCTCGATTCGCCCGGCGGCCAGCTCCGCGAGCGCGAGCGCGGTGCAGACGTCGAGACGATCCGCGCGGGCGCCCGCGGCGGCCGCGCGCGCATCCTCGACCGCGCCGGCGACGTCCCCGACCGCGAGCCGCACGGCGGACCGCGCCGCGCGTCCGTAGGCCTCTTCGCCCGCCAGGCCGGCCCGCCGCGCCGTCTCGACGGCCTCCTCCGCGAGGGCCCCGGCCTCCGTCGCTCGTCCGGCCTCCGCCGCCAGCCGCGCCGCGATCGCCATGCTGACGCACATCCCCACCGGCTCGCCCCGCGACCTGCGGGAGTCCGCAGCGTGCGCCGCCAGGCGCGCCGCCTCCTCCGCGTCGCCCCGAAGCGCCGCCAGCAGCGCCTTCCCGTCCTGCACGTCCGCCAGGTGCCCGACCTGCTTCAGCCCCCGCGACGCCTCCTCCGTCTCTCTCCACGCCTCCGCCGCCCCCGCAAGGTCGCCCGCCGCCAGCCGCGCGCTCCCCAGGTTCGACAGCGCCAGCCCCACACTCAGCCGGTTCTCCGCGGCACGGCCCTCCCGGCCCGCCTCCGTGAACGCCTCGGCCGCTTCCTCCCACCGTCCCGTCTCGAACGCCACGATCCCCAGCCCGATGCGCGAGGTGCACGCCCCCTGCCGGTCGGCGACCTCCAGGCGGAGCGCCAGGGCCTCCTCGAAGTGCCGCCGCGCTCCCTCCAGGTCGCCCTCGCTGCGCAGGACGTAGCCCAGGTTGTGAAGCCCGCCCGCCTGGCCCCAGCGGTCCCCCATGCCGCGCGTCAGGGCCAGCGACTCCTCGAGCACCGCGCGAGCCCCCGCCCAGTCGCCCTTCGTCCGCAGGCCGATCCCGACGTTCGTGAGCGCCAGCGCGAGCCCATGGCGGTCGCCCGTCGGCCGCAGCAGGTCCACCGCCTCCCGGTAGCAGCCGAGCGCCGCGTCCGCTCCCTCCGTCATGGCGAGCACGCCGCCGATGTTGCTCAGCACCCCAGCGGCGAACCGCGTCGCCCCCGCCGAACGCGCGAGGCCCAGCGCGGCCCGGTACTCCGCCATCGCCGGCTCCACCTCGCTGCGCTCCCGGAGGACGTTTCCGCGGAGATTCCGAAGCGCCGCCGCGACCCGCATTCCGTCGGACGTCGCCGCCAGCGCCGGGACCGCTTCCAGTTCTGCAAGGCCCGCGGCGATCCCGTGGACCGCTTCGTCAAAATGATGCAGCCGCCAGTGGGCGCTGGCGCGGCTGAAGAGCGCCTCGACGTGCCGGTGCGGGGGGAGCGCCCGGTTCGCGAGCTCCTCGGCGGCCGCGAGCATGGCGGGGAAGTCCCCGCGGCGCTCGAGGACGCGGAGGAGGACGAAGCGGGCGCGATCGGCGTCGGGCGGATCGGCGGCCGTGTCGGAGAGCACGGCCTCAGCATCGGCACGGGCCTCGTCGAGGCGGGCCAGCGCGACGGCGGCCTCCGCCGCGGCCGCGCGCGCCGGCGAGCCTTTCCCGAGGCGCTCCGCCTCGCGCGCCGCGGCGAGCGCTTCCTCCGCAGCCGAGTCCGCGAGCGCTTCCCGCGAGGAAGCGAGCCACAGGTCGGCCGCTGCGGCCGCGCCGCCGGCGGCCTCGCGCTGGACCGCCGCCAGCGAGCGCACGCGGCGACCCGTCGCGGCGGCGCGCGACTCGAGCAGGTCCGCCGCCCGCGCGTGGAGCCGCTGCCGCTCCTTTTTCGTCAGGAGCCCGTAGGCCGCGTCCCGGATGAGGGCGTGCCGGAACAGGTACTGGTCGTCGCCGGGCAGGAGCGACGGCCCCTGCGCGAACACCAGCCCGCGCCGCTTCGATTCGGCGACCGCCGGTCCGGCGTCGGCCTCCGACAGCTCCGCCAGCAGGTTCGACCAGAACACCCGGCCGAGCACGCTCGCGGCCTTGACCACCGCCTTGTGCCCCTCCGCCAGCGCGTCGAGGCGCGCGACCAGCAGCCCGTTGAGCCCTTCCGGCACCCGCCGCGGGGCCGACGAGAGCCGAAGCGGCGCGCCCTCGAGGAGCTTCTCGTCCCTGAGGAAGCGCGCCAGTTCTTCGACGTAGAGCGGGTTTCCGCCGGACTGTTCGGCGAGGAAGCGTGCCAGGTCCTCGGCGACGGGGGAGCGCAGGAGGGCGGCGGCGAGGCGGCCCGCGGCGGCGGCGTCCAGGTCCCGGAGCGGCCACCGGGAGACGGCGCGGGGGATGGAGTGCCCGGGGCGCGCGGTGGCGACGATCGCCACGCGGATCGGGGCGGCCGCGAGGTGGGCCAGGAGGGCGCCCGTCGCGGGGTCCGCCCAGTGGAGGTCCTCGAGGCAAAGGAGGCCGGGCCGGCGGGAGAGCCAGCGCTCCCAGGAGAAGTGCGTTTCGGCCGCGATGCGGGCGGGGTCGAGGTCGCCGACGGGCGAGCCGGGAACGGAGAAGCCGATCGAGGCGGCGACGAGGTGGGCGCGCATCAGGGCCTGCGGCGCGTCTTCCGGCGGGAACCCGGCGGCGAGGGCCTCCACGACGCGCGGGCCGCCCCGGACATCGAGCCCCGCGACGCCCGCTTCCTGCCGCACGACGTCCCCGAACGCCGCCAGCGGCAGTCTCAACCCCTCCAGCGCCCGCCCCGTCGCGACCCAGGCCCCGCGGTGCCGTTCGCGGAACGCGCGCCGCAGCTCCGCCGCGAGCCGCGACTTCCCGATCCCCGCTTCCCCCTCCAGCAGCACCACGCCGCCGCCGCGCTCGACGCGCGCCAGCAGCCGCGCCAGCTCGTCGTCGCGTCCCACGAACGCCGCCGCCGGCCCGTCCGGCCGGTGCTCGGTCTGTCCGGCCAACTCCTCGACCGCCTGCAGCACCTCGATCGCCTCGTCGCGGCCCTTCACGTGGATCGCCTCGCGCCCCACCAGCCGGAACCGCCCCCGCAGCCCGCGCTCCACGGCCCGCGAGACAAGCACCGTCCCTGGCTCCGCCGCCGACTCCAGCCGCTGCGCGACGTTCACCGCGTCCCCCATCACCGTCGCCTTCTCCCCGGCCACGCTCCCCCAGAGCACTTCTCCCGTGTTGATCCCCACCCGCAGCCGCAGCCCCAGCCCGCGCTCCGCGTCGAACGCCGCGATCTCCTCCTGCATCGCCAGCCCCGCCCGCACGGCCCGCACCGCGTCGTCCTCGTGCGCGACCGGCGCGCCGAACACCGCCATCACCGCGTCGCCGATGAACTTGTCCACCGTCCCCCCGCGCGACTCGATCGCGGCGCGGAATCTCTGGAAGAGCGCGTCCACGAGGTCCTGCACCTCCTCCGGGTCCATCCGCTCGGAGAGGCGGGTGAAGCCGGAGAGGTCGCTGAAAAGGACGGTGACCGTGCGGCGCTCGCGCGGGTCGGCGGGCATGGGGGCATGCTATCCGCCGGATCCGGAAGGCGGAGGCCCCGCCGCGTCCGGCCCCCCGGCGCTGGAACACGCCGCTCTCCATTCGCGCTCCAGGTCGACCGCATGGTCTGAGCCGCGCCGGGCGGACAGGAACGCCTGCACGTCGTTCCAGGCCGCCAGCGCGCGTTCCCGTTGCCCGCGGCGCATCAGGCGCGAGGCCTGATTCCCGCGGTGGACCGCGGCGGCGACCGGATTGCCGACCTCGGCGTGGATCGCCTGCGCCGACGCGTACATCTCGTCCGCTTCGCCCGTTCGTCCCCGGTCCATCAGGAAGTTCGCGTAGTTGCCGCGGAAGACTCCTTCGTTGCGCCGGCTCCCGAGACTCTGCGTCACGGCGATGCCCTCCCGGAACGCCCGCTCCGCCTCTTCCGTTCTCCCCAGCGCGGCCAGCGCCGCCGCGCTGTTCCCCACGACGACCGCCACGCCCGGCCGATGACCGGCTTCGCGCAGAACCCGAAGCGCCTCGTCGGCCAGGCGCAGGGCCTCCTCGGGGCGGCCTCGTTCTGCCAGGTCCGCGGCGAAACGGCTGAGCACCAGCCCCTCCATGAGGCGATTCCCGGTCTCGCGGTGGATCGCCAGCGCTTCGTCGAGGAGCCGCCCGGCGTCCGCGTCGTTCCGGTCGTGGATCTGGCGCGCCTGGGCGTAGTTCCCCAGGACGATCGCATAGCGACGCCGGTCCGGACCGTCGCGCAGCAGCTCCAGCGCCTCCTCGAAGACCTTCCACGCCTCCGCGGACCGGCCTGTCTGGAAGAGCAGCGTGGCGAGGTTTCCCAGGATGCCTCCGAGGGAGGCCCGCCTGCCGTTCGCACGGTCGATCTCCGCGGCCCGGCGAAAGCCCTCTTCCGCTTCCCGCATCCGCCCCATTTCGCGGTGGACGTTCGCGAGGCCGGCGACCGCCGCCGCGATGTCCTGGGGATGCACGGCGCACTCGACGGCTTCCCGGAACTGTGCTTCCGCCCTTGGAACATGCCCGCTTTCGCAGGCGAGCATTCCCGCCTTCTGAAGCGCGTGCGGCCGCGCGTCGGGGTCCGCTTCCGCAACGGCCAGCCATCCGGCCTCGGCGGCCTCGTTCTGCCAGTGTGCCTCCGCGTACTCGGCGCCCCGCCGGAGCAGCGCGGTCTCCCGCGGGCCGGGTCGCGAGCCCGGTACGAGCGCGCGGGCTTGCCGCAGGTGGCCGGCGATGTCCGTCGCCCACGCGCCCAGCTCTTCTCCCAGCATCTCCTCCATCAGGTCGGCCGCGAACCCATGCAGCCGCGCGCGGTCGTGGGGGAGCTGCAGCTGGACCGCGGCATCCCTCAGGATCGCGTGCCGGAACGCGTAGGCGGCCTCCGCGGTCATCCCGCGCTCCCGGCCACCGGGGGGATCCCGGCCTCCGCGCAGGCGCGCTCGAGGTCTTCAACCGCCCTTTTCAGCGCCGGCGCGTCGTGGACCCGACGCAGCAGTTCCAGCCCCGCCTCGGCCTCCGCCCGGCCGCGGTCCACCCTTCCCAGCCCGATCAGGAACACGGCGTACTCGCAGCGGTGGATCCCCTCGAACCGGACGTTTCGGACTTCGCGGTGGATCGCCAGCGCGGCCTCGAACTCCATCTCGGCGTCCGCCGTCCGGCTCGAGTTCGTGTGAATCTCAGCGAGCGCCCCGAGATGCGTGCCTTCGGCGCGGCGGTCCCCCAGGCTCCGGCTCAGGTCCAGTGCGTCCAGGATCGCGCGCTCGGCCTGCGCGGAACGACCCGTCGCGCTGTAGAGGGCGGCCAGCCCGTCGAGCGCCGAACTCTCCGTGAGGCGGTCCCGGATCTCGCGCGCCTCCGCCAGCGCGCAATCCAGCAGCGCTTCGCACTCCTGCATCCGTCCCGTGAGGCGGTACAGCGTCGCCAGGTTGCACCTGGTCCCCCCCACCGTCGGCCGGTCGCCCTGCTCCGTCAGGATGTCGATCGCCTGCCTGTAGGCCGCCTCCGCGCGGTCCAACCGACCCGTCTGCCTCAGCAGGATCGCGAAGTTCCCCAGGAGGATGCCCTCGAACGGCCGGTTCCCCGTTTCCCGGTGGATCCGAAGCGCCTCCTCGAACTCCGCCTCGGCATCGTCCACGCGGCCGGTCTCCATATGAAGCGTCGCCAGGTTGCCCAGCGCCGACCCCTCCGAGCGGCGGTTGCGCGCGCGGCGGTGGAGGGCGAGCGCCTCCCGGTACAGCTCCTCGGAACGCGCGACGTTCGTGGCCTTGCAGACGCTTCCCAGCGTCTCCACGGTGATCCCCTCGAACGGCGTCGGCGGCCCCGCGCGGAACAGCGCCAGCGCTTCCTGCAGGAGCCCCTCCGCGATCGCGAACCGGCCCGCCTTGGCAGAGGCGATGGCGCACAGGCGCAGCGCCGCGGCGCGCTCCGGCCCTGCCTCCACGTCCGCCACCTGCCGCCAGAGCCGCTCCGCGGCGGAGCGGTCGAAGCGCTTCTCGGCCAGTTCCGCCCCGCGGCGCAGGTAGAGCCGGACGAGGGGCGCGAGGTGCCGTGCACCCTCCGCGCCGGCGCGGCGAGCGTGTTCCGCGAGCGTTTCGGCGAATGCGTCGACCGGGTGCGGCTGGTAGTCCTTCTTTTCAAAGTCCGCCAGAGGGGCCGGCGCCGGGGGGCGCCCGCCGGCCGCGTCCTCGATCGCCCCGATCGCCAGCCCGTGCAGCCGCGCCCGGTCGCCCGGCAGCTGGAGCTGGTAGGCGGCGTCGCGGAGGACGGTGTGGCGGAAGAGATAGGCGAGTTCGGCCGGCATGACGCGGACTTTACCGGAAAGGGAGGTGTGCGGGGTCGCGAGGTGGGAGGTGCGGAAATCCGGCAATTCGCAATTTTTCCGGTCACACCTTGACACTGTCGATCTATACAGTATCATGAAGGGCACAACGCAGTATTTACACAGGTTCCCATGGCTGAAGCGATGACCCCCAAGCAGCGCGAGATCTTCGACTTCCTGTGCCGCCACATCCGCGAACGCGGCTACCCGCCCTCCTACGAGGAGATCGCGGAACAGTTCGGGTTCGCTTCCCCCAACGCGGTCACGAGCCACCTGAAGGCGCTCGAGCGGAAGGGGTACATCCGCCGCAGCGAGAAGTCACGGGCGCTCGAGATCACGGATGCCTCGTTCCGCCAGGGTGGGATCCCGATCATCGGGACTGTGGCCGCCGGCACGCCGATCCTGGCGATCGAGAACCGGGAAGGCACCCTCGCCATCGAGGAGATGTTCGGGGCGTCGGGCGACCTGTTCGCCCTGCGCGTCCGCGGTGAGAGCATGGTCGGCGCCGGCATCAACCCGGGCGACTTCGTCGTCGTCCGCCCGATGCCGGTCGTCGAGTCGGGCCAGATCGGCGTGGCCTTCCTGGACGGCGAGGCCACCGTCAAGCGGATCTACAAGGAGCCGGCCGGATGGCGCCTCCAGCCCGAGAACTCCGGGATGGAACCCATCTGGATCAGCAAGGATGACGCATCGTTCTGGATCGGCGGCAAGGTCGTCGGCGTCGTGCGCCGGATCCAGCTGTAAGTTCGTGGACCGGATGTTCGGTTCTTGTCAGGTGTAGAAGTCCACATCTATAGGTAGGGGATGACCGTCATGCACGCCACCAAGGGTCGTTACCACAAGCTCAGTCCTTCCGGCGTCCCGGAGGCGGACAACCGCCATATCGCCGACTTCGTTGCCCGCCGCACCACCGAGATCGCCGACCTGCTTCACGCGAATCCCACCATCCTGATCGAGGAGGCCGGAACCGCCTTCCTCGTCACCCGCGCAAGTCTCGACGAGACCTCCCTCTTCCTGCACGCCCTCCCGGGCGACATCGAATTCGGAGTCTCCGAGGAACCGGCTTACCCGCTCCTCTCCCTCGTCGCGTCCCTGCGCACCCCCGGCGAACCCCGCTACGCCGGCATCGTCCTCGACATCGCCGACCGGGCCACCATCGAGCGTTTCCGGCTCATGGTCTCCCAGCCCTTCGTCGATCTCGCCGTCGTCGACCCGGCGAACCGCTTCCTCGCCGCCTGCCGGTTCGACCTCACCCTCTGGACCCGCGCCCAGGCCCACCGGGCCATGGACCGGGCCTCGCGGCACCTCGAGTCCATCCCGTCCGACCGCCGGTCGTTCCGGCGCGCCGTCGACGAGCTCGAGGCCTACCTCAACAAAAACCAGACTGCCTAGGAGGATTCGTGTCCAACAAGCCTGCCGTCAAGCCCGCCAGCAAGGACCTCATGAAGGAAATCGAGCGCCAGAAGTCCCGCGCGCTCGAGGCCGTCGTCGCCGAGATCCAGAAGCGCTACGGCGCAGGCTCGGTCATGCGCCTCGGGTCCGAGAACATCGTGCCGATCGAGGCCATCACGACCGGCGCCCTCTCCCTCGACCTCGCCCTCGGCATCGGCGGTGTTCCCCGCGGCCGCATCGTCGAGATCTTCGGCCCCGAGTCCGGAGGCAAGACCACCCTGTCGCTTCACATCATCGCCAACGCCCAGGCTCGCGGCGGCGTGGCGGCGTTCATCGACGCCGAACACGCGATCGACCCGACGTATGCGCGCAAGCTGGGCGTCTGCACCGACCAGCTCCTGCTGTCCCAGCCCGACTCCGGCGAGCAGGCGCTCGAAATCGCCGAGGCGCTCGTGAACTCCAACGCCGTGGACGTCGTCGTCGTCGACTCCGTCGCCGCCCTCGTTCCCCGCACCGAGCTCGAGGGCGAGATGGGCGACGCCACCGTCGGCGCCCAGGCCCGCCTCATGTCCCAGGCCCTGAGACAACTCACCGCCGCCATCGCCCGCTCCAAGACCTGCGTCATCTTCATCAACCAGATCCGCGAGAAGATCGGTGGCTACGGCAACCCCGAAACCACCACCGGCGGCCGCGCCCTCAAGTTCTACTCCTCCGTCCGCATCGAAGTCCGCCGCGTCACCTCCATCAAGACCGGGGAGGAAACCGTCGGAAACCGCGTCAAGGCCACCGTCGTCAAGAACAAGTGCGCCCCGCCCTTCCGCAAGACCGAGTTCGACATCATCTTCGGCCGCGGCATCGTCCACTCCCGCGACCTCCTCGACACCGCCGCCGAGATGAAGGTCGTCGACAAGTCCGGCACCTGGTTCACCTTCGGCGACACCCGCCTCGGCCAGGGGCGCGAGAACTCGGCCGCCTTCCTCGAGGCCAATCCCGACGTCATGGCGAAGCTCGAGGAGGCAACCCGGAAGGTGGCGTGCCCGGCTCCCGAACCCGAACCTGTCCGCGAAGCGTCCTAGCAGAGGAACACCCATGCGCGCTCTCTGGCTGCTGATCCTGGTCCCCACCGCCCTCCTGGCGGCCCTGTACTGACCCTCTCCGCACCGCCGTGGCCGGACCGCCCGCGGGGCGGCCGGCCGCGGCGGCCTTCCCCGGCCGGCGCCGGCCCGCTTCCCCGGGCAGGCGCCGGTCTCCTTGCCCGCGCTTTTTCTTCGTGATTGAATGCGCCGCCCTTCGGGTCCGAGCGATGAAGGACGGGCCTGAATTCACGAAAGGACGGCCGGAGCGTTGAGCCGGGTGGTGAACTGCGGCGGCCTGACCCTCGAGGGCACGAGCGTGTCCACGCTCGAGACCTGCGTGGCGGTCCGTGAACTCAACCTCTGCTTCGACATCGGCAAGGGGCCGCGGTACGCCGTCGGCATGGATAACGTGCTGCTCACGCACGCCCACCAGGACCACGCCGTCGGACTCGCGCTTCACATCGCGACCCGGAAGCTCCTCGACGTCGCCCCGCCCGTGATCTACCTGCCCGCCGTGATCCTGGACGACGTGCAGAACCTGATCCATGCGTGGGAGCGGCTCGAACGCCGCCGCACGAAGTACACGCTGGTCCCCGTCAAGGCCGGCGAACGCTACGACATGCGCAAGGGGCTGTTCTTCCGCTCGTTCCCCACCGAACACTCCATCCCCAGCATGGGATTCCAGGTGTTCGAGGAGCGGCGGAAACTCCGCCCGGAGTACATCGGCCTGGATGGGCCTGCGATCGTCGAGCTGAAGAAGCGCGGGGTGGAGATCACGGACGCCGTCGAGATCCCGCTCGTGACCTTCGTGGGGGACTCGACCATCACCCCCGTGGACCGCTTCCCCGAGATCCTCAAGAGCCAGGTCGTGATCCTCGAGTGCACGTTTCTGGCTCCCGAGGACCGGCCGATGGCGAAGAAGAAGCGTCACACGCACGTCGCCGACATCATCGAGCGCGCCGACCGGCTCGCGGGCTGCGAACATCTCGTGCTGTCGCACTTCAGCACGCGATACACGCGGGAGGACGTGAAGCGCGAGCTGGCGGCGGCGCTTCCCGAAACCCTGAAGTCGAAGACGCAGATCCTCTTCTAGGTCCCGCTCAGTACCTCAGCATCGCGCCGATCTTTCCCTGCTCGGCGAGCGCGCCGCCGGCCGGGAGGATGCGGAGGGTGCCGCCCTGGTGGACCGTGAGGGCGACGGCCTCGTCCACGACGTCGTGGGCTTCGGCGGTTGCGCCGCCGCAGCGGGGGCACTTCGGCTCCCTTTCGAGCAGCACGGCGCAGGAGGTGCAGTGGCGTCCGGCGTGGCTGAAGTCCTCGGAGACGAGGAGGGTCTGGATGCGGCGGTCGTTGAGGGCGGCGAGGGTGTTCTTGAGTCCGACGACGGCGAGTCCACCGTTGGTGCGGGCGGCGCCGGCGAGGCGGCGGACAAGGTCGTCGCGGCGGTTGGTCTCCTCGGTCGCGACGAGTTCGACGGTCTTCTGGCGGACTTCTTCGCGCTGCGCGGAGCGGACGTCGATGCGGAAACGGCCGGCGACGCGTTCGGCGACGTAGGTGTGGAGGTGGCGTTCGAAGCCGCGGATCTCGTCGAGGTGGCCGCCGAGGACGAGGTATTCGAACGGGGCGGACTGGAAGGCGTGGAGGAGGCGGTCGGCGGCGTCCTGGTAGTGGTGGTGGACGGCCTCGTCGTGGCGGTGTTCGACGCGGCTGGAGTCCTTGCCCTGGAAGCCGCCCTTCTTGATGCGGCTGCCCGTCTCGTGGGTGAGGTCGAACATGTCCTGGATCTCGTCGCCGTGGACCGACCAGGCGCGGGCGCGGTGCTGGTCGACGAGGACGGCCACGGCGTGGGGGGACTGGGCGAGGAGGGCCTGGAGCGGCCGGAGGTAGGGGGTAGGGCCGACGAGAAGGGTGGCCTTGAAACCGTGCGGGAGGGTGTGCATCTGGAAGAAGTCGCGGCCGGCGCAGGAGAAGGCGGCGAGGCCGCGTTCGCCGGCGTGGGTGAAGGCGTGGCCGACGAGGGCGTCGTGGAGGCGCTCCATGTCGGATTCGACGGACTTGAGCTGGTCGTGGGTGAGGCCGGCGGCCTTGAGCTCGTGCAGGCGGTCGCGGGAGAGGTCCTTGAACTGGGTGAGGAGGACGTTCTTGGGGAAGCGTTTGGGTTCGGTGTTGAGGTAGAGGGAGGAGACGAGGAGGGGCGAGGGGCTGAACTTCGAGAGTTCGGCGAGCTGGGCGGGGTTCAGCATGGGGCGCTCCGGCAAGGGGTGTGAGAGGGGAGCGAAGCTGCCTTGAGAGGCGGATTGTAGCGGAACGGTCCCGGGAGCGCGCGAAAAGGGGGTGGGGGGGCGGAGGCTGGACGGTGGGGCGGGGGAGGGCTAGCCTCGCGCGCCATGGAACTCGCGGAGCGGGCGGCGAAGATCACGGCGGCGCTGAAGAAGGCGTATCCGGAGGCGAAGTGCAGCCTCGAGCACGAGGAGCCGCTTCAGCTTCTGATCGCGACGATCCTGTCGGCGCAGTGCACGGACGAGCGTGTGAACAAGGTGACGCCGGGGTTGTTCCGGAAGTATCGCGGGGCGAGGGCGTTCGCGGAGTCGCGACCCGGAGAGCTGGAGGCGGACATCCGCAGCACGGGGTTTTTCAACAACAAGGCGAAGTCGATCCGGGGCGCGTGCCGGGTGATCCTGGAGAAGCACGGCGGGAAGGTGCCGGAGACGATGGAAGGGCTGCTGGAGCTGCCCGGGGTGGCGCGAAAAACGGCGAACGTGGTGCTCGGGAATGCGTTCGGGAGGAACGAGGGCGTGGTGGTGGACACGCACGTGCAGCGGCTGTCGCGGCGGATGGGGCTGACGCGGCAGAAGACGCCGGAGAAGATAGAGCGGGCGCTGATGAAGCTGGTTCCGCGGGAGGACTGGGCGTTGTTCAGTCACCTGCTGATTCATCATGGGCGGGCGGTGTGTGATGCGAGGAAGCCCGAGTGCGGGGCGTGCGGCGTGGAGAAGTGGTGTCCGCGGGTGGGGGTGGGCGGTGGGCAGTAGGCAGTGGGCAGGAGGCAGTGGGCAGGAGGCAGTGGGCAGGAGGCAGTGGGCAGGAGGCGGTAGGCGGGAAGTGGTTGACGTGGGAGTGAATCATTACTAGATTGGTAATGATTCGACGGCCCCACTTCCGCGCCGCGCCCCCGTCGCTTACCCTTCCATCAACCAACGCAGAAGGAACTCCCGATGCCCGCCGGCTGGAAAGACTTCGTCGACGCCGCCCGCAAGCTCGTCCCCGAGATCACGCTCGCCGATTTCGAGGCGCGGCGGCGCAAGGGTGAGCTGTTTGTCCTCCTCGACGTCCGCGAGGACGAGGAGCGCAAGGGCGGGTACATCCCCGGCGCTGTGCACGTGTCGCGCGGGATGCTGGAGTTCAAGATCACGCAGATCGTGCCGGAGGTGAACACGCCGATCGTGGCGTACGACGCGGGCGGAAACCGGTCGCTGCTGGCGGGCAAGGCGCTCAAAGACCTCGGATACACGAACGTCGTCTCGCTCCAGGGCGGGTTCGGGGCGTACAAGGCCGGCAAGGGGAAGGTCGCGAAGGAGCGGACCTGGACGGCCGAGCAGCTCGAGCGCTACAGCCGGCACTTCATGCTCAAGGAGGTCGGCAAGGAAGGCCAGGCGCGGCTGCTGGACGCGAAGGTGCTGTGCCTCGGCGCGGGGGGGCTGGGGTCGCCGATCGCGCTGTACCTGGCGGCGGCCGGTGTCGGGACGCTCGGGCTGGTGGACGGCGACGTCGTAGACATCTCGAACCTCCAGCGCCAGGTGCTGCACACGACGGACCGCGTCGGCGTGTCGAAGGTCGAGAGCGCGGCGAAGACGATCACGGCGCTGAATCCGGACGTGAAGATCGTCCCGCACGCTTACCGGCTGACGCCCGACAACGTCATGGACGTCATGAAGGATTACGACCTCGTCGTGGACGGCGCGGACAACTTCGCGACGCGCTACATGCTCAACGACGCGGCGTTCTTCCTGAAGAAGCCGATCGTGCACGGCTCGATTTTCCAGTTCGAGGGGCAGGTGACGACGATCGCGCCACACCTGGGCGGGCCGTGCTACCGCTGCATGTACCCGGAGCCGCCGCCGGCGGAGTTCGCGCCGGGCTGAAACGAGGCGGGCGTCCTGGGCGTGCTCCCGGGACTCGTCGGGCTGGTGCAGGCAACCGAGGCGATCAAGCTGCTGCTGAACGTCGGCGAGACGCTCACGGGGCGGCTGCTCATGTACGACTCGCTCGGGATGAAGTTCCGGGAGTTCAAGAGCCCGAAGGACCCGAATTGCGCCCTTTGCGGGCCGAAACCGACGATCCTCGAGCTGGAGAAGGCGAAGCCCGAGGCCGGCGGCACCTGCGCGCTCCCGCAGCGAGAGACGCCGCACGTCCCGGCGAAGGCGCCCGTAGCCCCCGCGCGGCACTGACCGCTACGGCCTGAAGTACGCGGGCTCGTTCTTCGGCTTCCACTTGATGTTGCAGCCCATGCTCGGCTTCTGGTCCTTCACCGGCTTTCCCGCGATCGCCGCGTCGAGCGCTGCGCGCAGGTCCGCGCCGGTCACCGGCTTGCCGTTCCCCGGGCGGCTGTCGTCCATCTGCCCGCGGTAGACGAGCTTCTTCGCCCCGTCGAACACAAAGAAGTCCGGCGTGCACGCCGCGCCATACGCCTTCGCAACCGCCTGCGTCTCGTCCACGACGTACGGGAACGCGTACCCCGCGTCCGTCACCTCGTCGAGCATCCGGTCCGGCGCGTCGTCCGGATGCGCCACCGTGTCGTTCGAGTTGATCCCGAACACCGACACGCCCTTCGCTGCGTACTCCGCCGTCAGCTTCGCGAACTCCTCCCGGATGTGCTTCACGAACGGGCAGTGGTTGCAGATGAACGCCACCAGCACCGGCCCCTTCGCGTCCGCCAGCGCATGCTGCCGCCCGCGCGCGTCCGGGAGGCGGAACGGCGGCGCGGAAGCGCCGATTTCGAGCTGCATCGTGGAGAGGGTGCGGACCATGGGGCCTCCTTGGGTTTCGTCGCGCACGATAGACCCGGCGTGCGCCGCGACCTATCCTTTTGTCATGCACGACCGTCCTGAGGACATGGCTTCGCGGATCGGCGCCGACCTCGTGCGGCTCGCGAAGGAGTATGCGAAGAGGTTCGCTGCGGGGGAGCGGGCGTGGGTGAACGTGGACGGGGTGGAGCTGAAGGTGACGATCCCGTTCCGCGGGGGGGACGGGCACGGGGTGGCGCAGGCGATCCTGGACCAGCTGCACGACGCGCTGGAGGAGGCGTACGTGGCGCGGGCGTCGTACGTCCGCGGGCGGGTGCACTGCTTCCGGTGCGGGACGAGCGGGTGCGGGCACGCGGTGCCGCCGGGGCGGAAGTCGGTGTTCGCGGCGTACGGGCGGACGGGGACGCCGGTGTGGGAGGAGTTCGCGCAGGTGTGCCTGCAGCGCGGGGACGGAAGCGCGGCGAGGATCTACGGGGAGCCGCCGGAGATCGTGGCACACTACGACGCGGGCAGCGCGCTGCGCAGCGAGCAGCTGCCTGACTTCGGGCGCGACTCGAAGTCCTATCGCGTGCTCGGGCAGGTGACGGCGGGGTACCTGCCGCTCTGGAACGAAGCGCTGGGCGGGCCGGACAAGGCGGCGCTGACGTACCAGGCGGTCGAGTCGCGGTGGGGGTCGAAGGGGTTCAAGCTCGACCTGAACGCGATCGGGCCGTTCCCGAAGGCGCCGAAGGGGGAGCGGCAGGAGTGGCTCGACTTCACGCTCGACCGGCTCGCGCGGCAGACGCGGGAGCAGCTGGAGCGGGTGCAGGTGGAGTCGAAGGACGCGCCGGACCTCGAGCCGCTCGTCGCGCCGGCCCTGCGGAAGCTCGCTTCCAGCCTCGAGAAGCTGTTCCGGCGCGAGCGGCGGCGGACGGGGCACGGGAACGAGCGGGCGCGGGAGGGGGACCGGCCGACGGGGAAGGCGCTGGAGGACGCCGCGGCGGCGCAGGCGGAGGAGATCCTGCGCGACGCGCGGACGGGGGCGACGGTCGTGCTCGGCCCGGCGCTTCGCGTGCACATCTTCGGCCGCACGGGGCGTCACGTGACGAGCGCGGTGTACTCGAAGGACGCGATCGAGCGGAAGCAGCGGGCGCGGATCTGGCTGCCCGTGCCGGCCGCGGAGGCGGCGGCGCTGCGGCGCGGGATCGAGGAGGCGGCGTCGGGCGACGAGGAGGCGGGGTAGCGTGGACGTGCGCGAAATGGCGCGGAAGGCGGGGCTGGCGCGCGTCGGGAGCGCGCGGCTGCGGAGCCTGCCGGACGCGGAGAACCTGCGCGCGTTCTTCGCCGAGGGGCGCCACGCGACGATGGAGTGGATGCGCGAGGACGAGGCGCGGCGCTCGGACGCGGCGGCGGGGTTCGGGTGGGCGCGCAGCATCGTGATCGCGGCGCTGCCTTACCCGGCGGAGGACGAGGGGCTCGCGGCGCCGGGGCACGGCCGGGTGGCGCGGTACGCGCGCGGCGAGGATTACCACAGGGTCATGAGGAAGCGGCTGGACGCGCTGGCGGCGGCGATGCGGGCTGGGGGGGCGCGCTGCGTCGCGGTCGTGGACACGTCGGCGCTCATGGAGAAGGCCTGGGCCCGCGAGGCCGGGATCGGCTGGATCGGCAAGAACACCTGCTCGATCGACGCCGCGACGGGGTCGTGGTTCGTGCTGGGGGCGCTTCTCACCGACCTCGACCTCGAGCCCGACGCGCCAGCGGAAGACCGCTGCGGCGCGTGCACGCTCTGCCTCGAAACCTGCCCGACGGGCGCGCTCACCGGCGAGTACCGGATGGACGCCCGCCGCTGCATCTCCTACCTGACGATCGAGCACGTCGGGCCGATCGAGCCGGAGCTGCGGCGCGGGATGGGCGACTGGGTCTTCGGTTGCGACGTCTGCCAGGAAGTCTGCCCGTTCAATCGCGGTGCCGCGGGCGACCCGGCGCTCGCGCCGCGCGCCGGCCTCACCTCGCCGCGGCTCGCGGACTGGCTGCGCCTCGACGCCGACGGCTGGGAAGCCCTGACCCGCGCGACCGCCCTCCGCCGCACCAAGCTCCCGGAACTGCGCCGCAACGCCGCCATCGCCGCCGCCAACGCGGGACATCGTGAATTGCTGGAAGAGGCGGCGCGCGATGCGGACCCGGTCGTGGCGGAAATCGCCCGCGAGGCGCTCAAGTCCGGCGGCGCTTGAAGTCGAAGCACCCTCCGGGAGACACTCCCCCCGGCAAACCATGCGCCCCTTCATCCCCGCTGCCCTCGCCCTCGCGGCCCTGCTCTCCGCCTGTGTCAACCCGCCGGACCCCGACGCGGGGCGGCCGGATCCCTCGCTGGCGTCGCCGACGGCGATCGACGGCGTCGCGAACTTCGCGAAGATCACCGACGGCGTCTGGCGCGGCGCGCAGCCGACCGCCGAGGGCATGGCCACGCTCAAGTCCATGGGCGTGAAGACGATCGTCAACCTGCGCGCCCTCCACAGCGACCGCGACGAGCTGCGCGGCCTGGGGCTGGACTACGTGCACCTTCCCTGCACGGCCGTCGTGCCGGACGAGGAGGTCGTGGTGAAGTTCCTGAAGGTCGCGACCGACCCCGCGCAGCGGCCGGTGTTCGTGCACTGCCAGCACGGGAGCGACCGCACGGGCGTGGCGATCGCGGCCTACCGCGTCGCGGTGCAGGGCTGGAGCATGGAAAAGGCGCGGCGCGAGCTCCCGGTCTTCAACTTCCACGAGGTGTTCGTGCCCCTCGAGCGGTACCTCGACGAATTCGACGCGGATCGCGTGCGGGAGAAGATGACGAAGGCGGAAGTGAAGGCCGAGACGGTGCCTTAGCGGCGGGTGCAAAGAGAAACCCCGGCGAATCGCCGGGGTTTTGTCGTTCCTGCCGTCGGCCTAGACGCGCTTCGAGATCTCGTCCCAGTTCGCCACGTTCCACCAGGCGTCCATGTAGTCCGCGCGGCGGTTCTGGTACCGGAGGTAGTAGGCGTGCTCCCAGACGTCCACGCCGAACACCGGGTGCTTGCCGTCCATGAGCGGGTTGTCCTGGTTCGGCGTCGAGGCGATCTCGTACTTCCCGTCGGCGTTCCGCACGAGCCACGCCCAGCCGCTCCCGAACCGCCCCAGCGCGGCTTCCTTGAACTTCGCCTTGAACCCCGCGAAATCCGTCCAGCCGCTCTTGATCACGTCGGCCAGCTTGCCCTTCGGCTCGCCGCCCTTGCCCGGGCCCATCCACGTCCAGAACATCGAGTGGTTCCAGTGCCCGCCGCCGTTGTTCCGCGCGGCCGTGCGCACAGCCTCCGGGACCTTCGCGATGTTCCGGCACAGGTCCTCCAGCGACCACTGCGCCGCGTCCGCCGCGCCCTCGAGCGCCTTGTTGAGGTTCGTGACGTAGGCCGCGTGGTGCTTCCCGTGGTGGATCTCCATCGTCGTCTTGTCGATCGCCGCCTCGAGCGCGTCGGGCGCGTAGGGCAGTTTGGGGAGTTCGTGGGCCATCTCGTGCCTCCATGGATTCGGAAGCGGCGCCGCGGGCTGCGGCGCCGGGGGGGCGAATGTCGCGCGGTGGACAGGGGGTGTCAAGGCATTCGCAAAGCGCGGGCTTTGCAAAGGTCAGCGGGCGAGGTACGCGGCCAGGGCGGTCCGGAACGCCGCGCGCCGGACGGTGCGGCCCGTGCCCCAGGCCGGCGACGTTTCGCCGGGAATCCACGGCGAGGCGCCGAGGAACCCGCGGACGTTCTCGACGTGGTCCAGGAGGCGGCGGCGGACGCCCAGGAGGGCGCGAAGCGGCCGTGCTGTTCTTCGGGAAAGGGCGAACCCGGCCGGCGTCGCCACGACGTGCCCGGCGCGGATCAGGCGGGCGAGGCCGCCGTCGAGCTCGCCGTGCGTCAGGATCGCGTGGTTGACGGCGTCGCCGGCCTCGAGGATGTCCTCGATCCGGGCGGAACGGCCCTTCCAGCACACCAGCCCGATGCTGCAGAGCAGCCATGCGTCCGAGGCGCGAAAGGCCGGCCTCCGCGGCTTCTTCACGGCCGCAGCGTGCCGGGCAGCTCGGCGATCTCGCGGACGCGCCGGCAGTCCCGCTGCCCGTGCAGGCCCGCGGGGTCGAGCAGCACCGCGTCCATCCCGGCGCCGCGCGCGCCGATGACGTCGATGTGGAACATGTCGCCGACGTACACGGAGCGCCCGGGGTCCGCGCCGGAGCGCGTGAGCGCCATTTCGAAGATCCTGCGGTCCGGCTTCTCCACGCCGACGACCTTCGAGTCCAGCACGAACTCCAGCCGCCGCTTCAGCTCCAGCCTCTCCAGCATCGCCTCGACGCTCCCGTCCGAGTTCGAGATGACCGCCAGCCGGTAGTTCATGTCGCGCAGGCGGTCCAGCGTCTCGCCGGCGGCGCGGGCGGGGCGGGACCAGAGGGTGAAGGTCTGGTTGCGCGCGAAGAGGGCGCGGACGGCGTCGGGGACGGTGGCGCGGTCGGGCCAGCCGGCGGCGGAGAGGACGGTCCAGAAGTAGGTGCGCCATCGTTCGCGCTCGGTTTCGGGACCCTGCTGCGGATGATCCACGTGGATCCGCGCGCGGGGCTCGGCGGCCTCCATGGCGTCCGCGTCGCCGCGGAAGCCGAACTCCTCCTCGAGGATTCCCGCGACGCGGCGGAAATCCAGGTGGACGAGCGTGTTGCCCGCGTCGAGGAAAACCCAATCGAGGGAAGCGGGCATGGGCCCGGCTACACCTCAAAAGGGTGCGTCGCGTTCTCCTCCGCGCTGCCCGAGCCGGCCGTCGGCGGCGGCGCGGCGGGCCGGGCCTTGCGGCCGAGGACCTTGCGCGCGGCGGCGACGATGTGCTTCCAGGTCAGCCCGTACTTCTCGAGGAGCTGCTGCGGCGAACCGCTCTCGGCGTAGCAGTCGTCCACGGCGACCTGCTCCATCGGGGCGGGGCAGTTCGCGGCGAGGCACTGCGCGACGACGCTTCCGAGCCCGCCGATCCTCGAGTGCTCCTCGGCGACGACGAGCGCGCCGGTCTCCTGCGCGGCCTTCGTGATCGCCTCGGCGTCGAGCGGCTTCACGCAGTACGAATCGAGCACGCGCGCCGTGATCCCGTCGTCCTTCAGCGCATCGTGCGCCTTCAGCGCCTCCGCGACGAGCAGGCCGTTCGCGACGATCGTCAGGTCCTTCCCGTCCTCGAGCTGCCGCGCCTTCCCGAACGGGAACTCCCCGCCCGTGTAGACCGTCGGCACCTTCGGCCGCCCCGTCCGGATGTACACCGGCCCCTTGTGGTCCGCCGCGCGCTTCACGAGGTCCATCGCCTGCGCCGCGTCGCTCGGGACGCACACCACGAACCCCGGCAGCGTCACCATCAGCGCCACGTCCTCGATCGACTGCTGGCTCGGCCCGTCCTCGCCGATCGAGATTCCGCCGTGGCTCGTCACCACCTTCACGTTCTCCTGCGGGTACGCCACCGCGATCCGCAGCTGGTCGTAGGCCTTGTCCACGAGGAAGCACGCGAAGCTCGAGCAGAACGGGATCTTCCCGCTGTGCGCCAGGCCGCCCGCGATCCCGACCATGTTCGCCTCGGCGATCCCCACGTTGAAGAACCGGTCCGGGTACTCCTTGCCGAACTTCGCCGTGTACGTGCTCTTGGACAGGTCCGCGTCCACGACCACCACGTTCGGGTTCGTCTTGCCCAGCTCGACGAGCGCCGCCGCGTACGCCTCGCGCGTCGCGGGGCCCATCGGGAATTCGCGCACCATGGTCTAAGCTCCGATTTCCGCCAGGGCCTTCGCGCACTCGTCCTTCGTCGGCGCGACTCCGTGCCACTTCGGGTCGTTCTCCATGAACGACACCCCCTTGCCCGTGATCGTGTGCGCGATCACGCACGTCGGGCGGCCCTTCACCTTCCGCGACTCCTCGAGCGTGTCCACGACGAGCGGCATGTTGTGCCCGTCGATCTCCATCACGTTCCAGTTCATCGCCGCGAACTTCCCGCCCAGCGGGTCCATCGGCAGGATCTTGTGCACCATGTCGTCCAGCTGCTTCTTGTTGTAGTCCACCACCAGCGTCACGTTGTCCATCCCGTGCGCGCCGGCGTACATCGCCGCTTCCCAGATCTGCCCCTCCTGGCACTCGCCGTCCCCGACCACGACCCACACCCGCGCGTCCGTCTTGTCCAGCTTCAGCGCGTGCCCGATCCCGATCCCGATCGACAGCCCGTTGCCGAGCGACCCCGTCGAGGCCTCCAGCGCCGGGATGAACCGCCGGTCCGGGTGGCCCTGAAGCGGCGAGCCGAGCTTCCGCAGCGTCTTGAGCGACGCCGGGTCGAAGTACCCCGCGTGCGCCATGCACGAGTACAGCGCCGGGCAGCCGTGACCTTTCGACAGGATGAAGCGGTCGCGCGCCGCCCACTGCGGGTTCTTCGGGTCGTGCCGCATCACGCGGAACCACAGGGCGACGAGGATCTCCACCTCCGACAGCGAGCCGCCCGGATGGCCGCTTCCCGCCTCCGTGATCATCTCCAGCGAGTCGCGCCGGACCTGCTTGGATTTCGCCTTCAGTTCGTCGATTGTTAGGGGCATGTCAGGGACCTGGAAGGGGGTGGTCGGGGAGATTCAGGGGGACCGGAGCGCGGCGCATTGTAGCGGTGAGGTGACGACGGGCAAGCGAAAGGCGGCGCGCGGGGGCGATCCGGGGCGGATTCCGCGAACTGATTGCGGCGCCGGTCGTCAGAATGGGCACGAACCTCTTCCGGAGATCCCCCATGTTCGCCCGAATGGCGTTCCTCGCATTCATCCTGGCCGCCGCTTCGGCCGCGCGCGCCGAGGAGACGCTGGAGGAGCTGAAGTCCCGGCTCGAGAGCCAGTGGAAGCCGTGGAAGGGATGCGAACCGGGGTCCTGGGTGCAGGTGAAATCGAAGACGGTCACGGGGGCGAGCACGAACGAGTCGGAGAGCCGGCAGACGCTGGTGGCGCGGGACGAGAAGGGTGTGACGATCGAAACGCGGGCGGTGACGCGAGAGAAGGACGCCGAAGGCAGGGAGGTGGTGAAGCTCGGGGAGCCGCACAGGAGCACGCTTCCCGCCGTCTCGGGCCAGACCTACGAGAATCTGAAGGAGGTGCGGCGAGAGAAGGTGACCGTTGAGGGGACGGACTACGACTGCCGTGTGGTGGAGATGGAGGCGGTGTACAAGTACCCGCAGCCCGTGGCGGGAAAAACGGAGGTCCGGGCGAAGGTGACGATGTGGTTCGCGGAGGGCCTGAAGGAGATGGGCGGAGTCGTCCGGAGGGAGGCGGACACGGAGAACGCGGGGATGTTCGCGAGCGCGAGTTCGGACATGTCGCTGGTGGCGGTCGGGAAGGAGATGAAGATCGGGAGCGTCACGGTGAAGTGCAGCGTGTTCCGGTACGGGAATTCGACGGGCAAGGAGGAGATGACGAGTTCGGGGGAGGTGTGGGTGAGCGCGGACCTGCCGACGGGATACGCGCGGACCCGCGTGACGATGAGCCACACGTCCGGCGGGACTCGCACGAACATGGAGGCGGAGTCGGAAGTCACGGACCTGCACATCGAGACCCCGAAGACGGAGTGAGTCATGAGCGCAACCTGCTCCAGGCTGTTCCTGGTCGTGCTCATGGCTGCCGCCGGATCACTGACGGCGAAGGGGCAGGGGATCGAGCTCGTCGAGGAGTGGAGGTGGGAAGCCGGCCCCGAGAATCTCGCCTTGATGCCGCACGGCTGGCGCGACCTGCCGGTGGGGGCCTGGGTCGAAGTAGAGGTCCGAACCCGGATCGCCGGGTCCGAGACGGTGCGGGTCGAGAGGCGGACCCTGAGGGGGTTCCCGGACCGTCGGACCGCCGCGATCGAGGTCACTTTCCCGGGCCGGGCGGGAATTGCGCCCGTGGCGGCGCCGCAGGAGGACGAGGTCATTCCGCGGGACGGCTTCGAGTCCGAAGGCACGGGGGAGCGGGTGATCGCCGGGAAACGCGTCTGGCCGATCGCGTCCATCCTTCGCGGCGTGAACGGTTCCCGGACGGTGCGGGTCTGGCAGTCCGGGAACGTCCGCGTTCCCGGCGGCGTGGTGCGGCGCGAGTCCACCGGCGAGCCGGGACCGGGCGGCCGGCGGGCGACGTGGGTGCGGGAGGTGGCCGACTGGGACCGGTGGGCCGAGTGCGACGGGCGCCGCGTCCTCTGCACCGTCTGGCGCGAGTCCGAGCGGTTGCCTGACGGAACCTCGCTGGACACCGAAGAGCTCCAGTCGCACGACGTTCCCGGCCTCGTCCTGAGCCGGGCGACGCGGGGATCGGCGGTCGTGGAAGGGCGGACCGTCGATTACGCGCGGACGGACACGGCCGTGCGGTTCTGCGAGGACCCCGGGGCGGACGAGCCGGCCCGGCGGCGCTGCGACGCCCTCCGGGCGGCGTTCGCGTACCAGACGTACGGCTACGAGGGGTTCGCCGCCGGTTCGCGGGTCGAGCACAGGCAGGTCTCGTCGGACCGCGAAGGGAAGATTTCGATCCAGAGGCGCGCCACCCGGGTGCTCGAGCCCCGGGAGAACGGAGCGCTGCTGGAATTCTCTTCGAGGCGCGGTACGGCCCGGCCAGGGGCTGCCGAGGAATACGACGTACCTCGAGTCTCTTCCCACGAGCTGGCCGGAAACGCCAGCTTCCGGGGCCGAATCCTGGTGAGACTTGAGCGCGACGACTCCGTCACCATCGGCGGCCGGGCCTGGCCCTGCGGCGTCTTCACGGTCCGCTGGCCGATGGACGTCTGGGAGCGCGGCAAGCCCAGGCCTTGGTGGTTCGTTCGAGTCTGGTTCTCGCCTGAGAACGTGAGCAGAAACCTCCCTGCGGCGCGCGGCGCGGGTCCGACCGGCGCGCGACGAGAGCTTGGGCCGTGCGGGTGCCTGTGACGCGCGCCGCCCGGACCCGCGCCGCACGTCCTCG
>JADLHC010000035.1 GCA_020849035.1 Planctomycetia bacterium | reverse complement strand
GCCGCCGCCCGCGCCCCAGCCCGCCCCATTCCCACCCCGCGACCCCATCCCCCGCCGTTTTCCCATCTCCAGTCCCCGCAACACTTTCTGCTAAACTGACTTCATGCAGGGTCCCCCTGCTCCCCCCGCGTCTCCTTACGGGGGCGTTCCCTCTCCCCGAGCGGCGACATGGACTCCAGAACGGACCAGGACGACGCACTCCTCGTCGGCAAGGCGCGAAACGGCGACCGGCTGGCGTTCGAGCAACTCGTCCACCGGCATTCGGCGCTCGTCGGCGGCATCGCCTTCCAGGTCCTCGGCGACTCGGATGCGGCCGCGGACGTCGCGCAGGAGACCTTCCTGAAAGTCCACCGCCGCCTGGACACGCTGGAGGACCCCGCTCGGTTCCGGGCATGGCTGTGCGGAATCGCGAGGACGACGTCGATCGACGTGCTGAGGAAGCGGTCGAAGGAGCAGTCGCTGGAGAAGCTGGAAGCGGAGGGGCGGGAACCGGTCGCACCGACGCCGAAGGAAGGATCGCTGGAGCAGGAGGAGCTGTACGCGAAAGTGCTGAGGGTCGTGAACGGGCTGCCGAAGGTCTACCGCGAGGCGATGCTCCTGAAGCACCTGGAGAAGCTGAGCTACGCGGAGATGGCGAAGAAGCTGGGCGTGAGCGAGGCGACGGTGGAGTCGCGCTTGTACCGGGCGAAACTGATGCTGAAGGATGCGCTGGCGGAGTTCTACGCGTGAGCTGCGAAGGCTACGGGCTGCTGATCTCGAGGTGGGTGGACGGCGAGGCGAAGCCGGAAGACGCGCGCCGCGCCGAGGCCCACGTCGCTTCGTGCGCCCCCTGCCGGAAGCTCGCGGAGGAATTCCGCCGGAACGCGGGGCTGGTGGAGTCGGCGCTGGGGCCGGAGCCGTTCGGACACCGCGTGGCCGGCGGCGTGTTCGGTTCGATCTCGAGGCGCGAGGCGTTCTGGCGGTGGGGAGCGCGCCTCGGGGCGGCGGCGGCGGTGATCGCGGCCGCGCTGCTGCTGCGCTCGGACCGCGAGGCGGAGTTGCGTCGCGCGCAGGAGCAGGTCACGGCGGCCCTTAAAGTCGTGGAGCAGATGCAGGCGTCGCTCGACCGCGTGCAGGCGCGCGAGCCCGCGACGAAGACGGAAGTCGCCTGGTTCCCCTATCCCGTCTTCGTGGACCGGGACGGCAAGCCGGTCGACGGAGGAGCCCTTCCTCCCGCCGTCGCGGAGGGCACGTCGCCGGAGCCGCGCGCGCACGTTCCGGAGAAGCGGCCCGGGACGGTGGCGCAGGACCGGGTGGACGCGTACGCGGACTGGGAGAGCGGGAACGTCGCCCTGGCGTGGAACATGGACCGCGTGAAATACGCCACCTTCCGGGCGTCCGCCCCGGCGCCGGCGTTCCTCGTCTACCGCCGTGTCGAGGGGACCGAGGAATGGGGGGTGCCGCTCAACCAGGGGCTCCTGTTCGAGCCCAGGTTCGAGGACGTCACGGCGCGTGGCCTCACGTCGTACGAATACCGCATCGTCGCCCTCGCGAGCGGCGTCGCCTACGCCTCCGACGAGACGGCGCGCGTCCGCACGCCGCACGACCTCCGCGTCGAGTTCAAGGGGCGCGGCACGCTCGACGCCCAGACGACGTTCCTCTTCGCCGTCCACGTGCGAGTCAACCGCGTGTGGCACGAGGAGACGTTCCTCGTCGGCCCCGGCGAGACCATCGGCGCGCCGCGCAACGGCGTCGATTTCTCCACGGGCGCGATCTTCCGCAGCGCCGACCTCGCCCACCAGCCGCAGACCAGCATCCGCCGCCTCTGCGCGCTCGTCGAGACGCCCGCGGCGCGGATCGCCCTCTGGCAGGGCTCCAGCGCCCTCGGCACCCGCGAGCACCTCGAGACCGAGGACCGCGCACGGTAGCCGGGCCAACGTCCTCGCGCCGCAGACGTATCACCAGCGTCGTTTCCACGCATCCACTCCATCGAGGCTTCTCCATGCGCTTCCTTCCCGCCGCCACCGCCGCCCTTCTCCTGTCCATCCCCGCCCTCGCCGAAGACGCCGGCCCCGACGAGGCGACGCTCGGGCACATCAAACGCACGCAGGAGCTGCGCGGGCTCGAGTTCAAGGAGAACCCGGGGGTGAAGTACTGGAGCGTGGACGAGCTGCGGAAAATGATGACGGAGGACTTCGACGCCGAGCTTCCCGAGGCGAAGGCGAAGTCGATCCAGGACGTTCTGTACGCGTTCGGGCTGACGCCGAAGGGATACGACCTCCGGAAGGAGTACCTGGAGGTGATGCTGGAGCAGATCGCGGGGTTCTATCACCCGAAGAAGAAGCTGCTCTGCCTGATCAAGGGGAAGTCGGGGCAGGGGCTCGAGGAGGAGACGGTGATCGTCCACGAGCTGAACCACGCCATGCAGGACCAGCACTTCGACCTGACGCGGCTGCAGGACCTGGTGGCGAAGAACGACGACATGACGCAGGCGCTGAAGTCGCTGATCGAGGGCGAGGCGACGATGGTGATGTTCGACCACGTGCTGATGCAGCAGGGAGGGATGACGTCGGACCAGGTGCCGGGGATCGAGGGGATCATCGAGGCGCAGATGAAGGCGTCGGGCGGCGCGGGCCCGCAGCAGAAGCTGGCGAAGGCGCCTCCGGTGATCCGCGAGGGGCTGCTGGGGGCGTACATCGACGGGTTCAAGTTCTGCGTGGCGGTGAAGCGCGAGGGCGGCTGGGAAGCGGTGAACGCGATGTGGAAGGACGTCCCGGTCTCGACGGAGCAGGTGCTGCACCCGAAGAAGTACATCGAGCGGGACATGCCGCAGGCGGTGAAGATTCCCGGCACGTTCGAGGGGCTCGATGGCTGGACGAAGGTCGAGGAGAACGTGATGGGGGAGTTCGGCGTGCTGATGGTTTTCAAGACGCTGAAGCCGAAGTCGGAGAAGAGCGGCGCGAAGGCGTCGGAGGGCTGGGACGGCGACGTCTACCGGCTGTACGAGAAGGAAGGGAAGACGCTGCTGGCGTGGGCGACGGTGTGGGACTCGGAGACGGACGCGAAGGAGTTCTCCTCGGCGTACGTGAAGGCGATCCGGGAGAAGCTCGAGGGGCTGGACGACGTGAAGGCGGACGGGAGCGGACTGTCGCACGATTCGGGTCGGGGCTGGGTCGAGATCGTGCGGGAGGGAACGAAGGTCTTCGTCGTGGAGGGCGGCTCGGAGGCCGAGGCGAAGGCCGTGTCGAAGGCCCTGATGGAATCGACGACGTTCGAGGAGATGAAGCCGGGCGTCGGGGCGCCGGAGAAGAAGTAGCGCGCCGGGCCGGGCGGGCGATGATGAGAGGGCCGCGGGAGATCCCCGCGGCCCTTTTTCCATGGGGAGGGGCGATGCGCGCCGTGGTGCAGCGGGTGAGCCGGGCGGGCGTGACCGTGGCGGGGGAAACCGTGGGCGAGATCGGCGCGGGCATGCTCGTGCTGCTCTGCGCGCTCAAGGGAGACACGGACGAGATCGCTGCCAAGACGGCGGCGAAACTCGCGGCACTTCGCATTTTCGAGGACGGTGCGGGGAAGATGAACCTGTCGCTCGACCAGGCGGGGGGCGAGGCGCTGGTCGTGTCGCAGTTCACGCTCGCCGCCGACCTGCGCCGCGGGAACCGGCCGGGGTTCGACGCGGCGGCGCCGCCGGACGAGGGGAAGCGGCTGTGCGAAGCGGTCGTGGCGGAGCTGGGAAAGCTCGTCGCGAAGCCCGTCCGGACGGGGCGGTTCGGGGCGACGATGCGAGTGTCGCTCGACAACGAGGGGCCGGCGACGTTCGTGCTCGACGTGCCGTAGCCCCGACCTCCCCGGATCTGCGGCGGCGTCCGGACCCACGACCTCCGGCCGCCCCTGGGCACCGGCCCAGTCCGCTCGCAGTGCGGACACGATGTTTCTGCCCCCTGCCTACTGCCCCCTGCCAACTCTGCTACGATTCCCCCATGTTCGCCGCCGCGCTTCTCCTCTCCCTCCTCGCCGACCTCATCGTCCTCAAGGACGGAAGGGTGTGGACGGGAGAGGTGATCGAGGAGCAGGCGGAGAAGATCAAGATCCGGCTGCCGAAGGGCGCCGTGTGGGTCCCGCGCGCCGACATCGAGCGGATCGAGACCGCGGCGCAGCAGCGCGAGGACTACCGCGCCCGCGCGGCGAAGGCCGCTTCTGCCGCCGACCACCGCGCGCTCGCGCTCTGGTGCCGCGAGCGCGCCCTCGCCGCGGAGGAGAAGGCGGAGTGGGCGGCCGTCGTCGCCGCCGACGCTTCCCACGAGGAGGCCCGCAGGGCGCTGGGGCACGTCAAGGTAGACGGGGTGTGGATGACGGCGGAGGAGGCGGTGAAGGCGCGGGGGCTGGTGGACCGGGGTGGGGAGCTGGTGACGCCGCTGAGGGGGAAGGTGCTGGACCTGCTGGACGTGCTGGGGAGCGAGGACCTGGTGGAGCGGGGGGAGGCGAAGAAGGCGCTGGCGAAGCTGGATGAGGAGGGGCGCGGGGAGCTGGAGGCGCTGGCGGAGGAGGCGTGGGGGAGGCTTGCGGCGGCGTTGGGGAAGGAGGCGGCGGTCCTGGGGGGGCTGCAGGACCGGGCGAAGGCGGTGCGGGGGCTGCTGCTGGCGCTGGTGACGGACGAGGACCGGTACGTGAAGAAGGCGGCGACGGAGGAGCAGGTGCGGCGGGTGCGGGAGTGGATCGGGGCGCTGGCGCGGATCGGGACGGACCCGGCGGGGGCGTGGATCGAGGCGGACGCGGCGCTCGCGCGGCACGCCGTCCGGCTGGCGCGCGCGGATGCGGCGCTGGGGAACGAGGACAGGGGCGCGGCGATGCGTGAAGCGTTCCGCGCGAAGGCGGGGGACGAGGCGGCGTTCCGCGCGATCGACCCGTACAGGACGCTGCGCGCGAAGGTGGACGCGGAGAACGCGGAGCTGAAGCTGGGCGAGTCCGAGCGGGCGCTACTCGATCTCATGGCCACGTACCGGCTGCGCCTCGGGCGGACGCCGCTTCGCTGGGACGACAAGCTGGAGGAGGCGGCGCGCCAGCACAGCGACGAGATGGAGAAGCTCGGGTACTTCTCGCACGTGTCGCCCGTGGCGAAGTACGCGACGCTGACAAAGCGGATGGAGCTCGTCGGATTCAGGTCGGCGTGGGTCGGGGAGAACCTGGCGCTGGGGAACGATCCTCCCGCGGACATCCTGCTCGCGCTCCAGGACTCCCCGGGCCACCACCGCAACCTCGCGTTCGCGGAGTACTCGCGCGTCGCGATCGCGCGCACCGGCGAGCACTGGACGATGTGCTTCGGCGGCGAGCCGAAGGAGTAGCGTCCCCGAAATCGCTTTCCGGAAGTCCCGCGGGATCCCAGAATCCGGGCGTCTCCATGGCCAGTTCCTACCGCGAATCGTTCGGGCCCGCCGCCGGCCACTACGTCCGCTCGGCCTCCCACGCCGACCCGGTTTCGCTGGCGCGCATGTGCGCCCTGACCGGCGCCGCGCGGGGGCGCCTCGCGCTCGACATCGCCTGCGGCGGCGGCCACTCGACGTGGGCGCTCGCGCAGGCCGGGTGCCGCGTGGTGTCGCTGGACGGGACGCCCTCGATGCTCGCGGCGTGCGGGGCGGAGGGGAAGAAGCGCGGGCTGGCGTTCGAGCGGGTCCTGGGCGACGCGCACCGTGTCCCGCTCCGCACCGGCTCGGTCGACATCGTCGTCTGCCGGATCGCCGCGCACCATTTCGCGAACCCCCTGACGGCCCTGCGCGAGGTCTCCCGTGTCATGCACCGCAAGTCGCGCTTCTACCTGTACGACCTCTCCTCGCCCGACTCCGAGCCGATGGGCCGCTGGCTCGACATCGTCGAGACCCTCCGAGACCCGTCGCACGTCTGCTGCTGGTCGTCGCGGGCCTGGGAGGGGCTGGCGCTGGGGGCGGGGCTGCGGATCGTGCACTCGGCGCGCTACCGGCGGCAGTACGACATGGAGCACTGGCTGAGCCGGCCGGACATGACGCCGGAGGTCCGGGAGGACATCCTGGAGCGCGTGAAGGCCGTGCCGCCGAGCTGGTACGACGACCTGTCGGTGGAGGCGAACGGGGAGCCGCCGGCCTTCGGGACGCCGTTGCTCGAGTTCGTCGCGGAGAAGTTCTAGGGAATGAACCTCGACGACGTGCGCGCGTCGTTCGGCCCGCAGGCCCGGCACTACGCCGCGGGGCAGTCCGCGGCGCTCTTCGGCGACCCGGCGAGGATGGAGCGGATGTGCACGCTGGCCGGGACCGGGCCGGGCGTGCGCGCCCTCGACCTCGCGACCGGGACCGGGTTCACGGCGTTCGGGCTCGCCCGCGCGGGCTGCCGCGTGACGGCGCTGGACCTGACGCGGCCGATGCTGCTGGAAGCGCGCGCGGCGGCGCGAAAAGAAAACATCGGTTGCGCCTTCGTCGAGGGCGACGCGCACCGCTTCCCGTTCCGCGGCGGGTCTTTCGACCTCGTTGCCTGCCGCCTCGCCGCGCACCACTTCCCCGACCCCGCGGCTTCCGTGCGCGAGGCCGCCCGCGTGCTCGCCCCCGGCGGGCGGCTCTACGTCTTCGACATCAGCGCCCCCGAGGACGACGCCCTCGCCCGCTGGATCGACGAGGCCGAGACCCTGCGCGACCCCAGCCCCGTCTCGTGCTGGCGGGGAAGCGCCTGGGAGGCGTGGTGCGGCGCGGCCGGTCTTCGGGTGACGCACAGCGACCGGCCGAGGTGGCGCTACATCATGGACCACTGGTTCGGGCGGAGCGACATGACCGCGGAGAAGAAGACCGAACTCGTGCGCCGGATCCGCGCCGTGCCGGACGCGTGGAAGGAGCCGCTGTCGCTGGACCTGTCCGGGGAGTTGCCCGCGTTCGGGACGCCGCTGGTGGAGATCGTGGCTGTGAAGGGGTGACCGGAAGAGGTTGACGCAGAAAGGCACGGACACGGCACGCTGAGAGGCGCTGCGGGCCGTGGTCCTGCAGTGCCTTTCAGCGAGCCGCTCCTGCGCCTTTCTGCGTCCCTGCCCTTCCTCAGAGTATCCCGCCCAGTCCCATCCGCTCCCCGAGCCGCGTGGCGATCTCCTTCCTGAGCCGCGGGTGCTTCTTCAGGTCAGGGTCCGCCTTCACCAGGCCGAACGCCGCCTCCCTCGCCTTCACGAGCACGTCCGCGTCCCGCGCGAGGTCGGCGAGGTGGAACTCCGGCGCTCCGCTCTGCCGGGCGCCGAGGAATTCGCCGGGGCCGCGCATGCGGAGGTCTTCCTCGGCGATGCGGAAGCCGTCCTGGGTTTCCTCGAGGACGCGGAGGCGTTTCAGGGCGTCGCCTCCCGCGTCGCCCGCCGCGAGCCAGCATTTCGACGCGTGCTTCGACCGCCCGATGCGGCCGCGGAGCTGGTGGAGGGTGGCGAGGCCGAAGCGTTCGGCGTTGCCGATGATCATGACGGTGGCGTTGGGGACGTCGACGCCGACCTCGATGACGACGGTGGAGACGAGGACGTGGGTCCGGCTGGCGCGGAAGGCGTCCATCGCCGCGGCTTTTTCGTCGGCCTTCATGCGGCCGTGGAGGAGGCCGACGGCGAGGTCGGGGAAGACGTCGCGGGAGAGGTGTTCATGCATTTCGATGGCGGACTTGGCGGCGATGCGGTCGCTGGCGTCGACGAGGGGGTAGACGAGGAAGGCCTGGCGCCCGGCGGCGACCTCGCGGCGGACGTCGTCCCAGACGGGTTGGAGGGCGTCGGCGGGGAGGACGCAGGTGACGACGGGGGTGCGGCCGGGAGGGAGTTCGTCGAGCGTGGTGACGTCGAGGTCGCCGAAGGCCGTGAGGGCGAGGGTGCGGGGGATCGGCGTCGCGGTCATCACGAGGACGTGCGGGCGGTCGCCCTTGGCGGCGAGGGCGGCGCGCTGGAGGACGCCGAAGCGGTGCTGCTCGTCGACGACGGCGACGAGGAGGCGGCGGAAGGCGACGTCGGGCTCGATGAGGGCGTGGGTGCCGACGGCGACGTGGGCGGAGCCGTCGGCGAGCCTGGCGAGGGCCTCGCGCCGCGCGGCGGCCTTGAGGGAGCCCGTGAGAAGGACGCATTCCGTGCGCGAGCCCTTCAGCCATCCGGACAGCGTGCGGAAGTGCTGTTCGGCGAGCGTCTCGGTCGGGACGAGGAGGGCGGCCTGCCCGCCCGCGGCGACGGCGGCGAGCATCGTGGCGAACGCGACGGCGGTCTTGCCGCTGCCGACGTCGCCCTGCAGCAGGCGGTTCATGGGGCGGCCGCTGGCGAGGTCGGCGCGGATCTCCGCGACGGCGCGCTCCTGCGCGGCGGTCAGCGCGAACGGAAGGCGCGCGCGGATGCGGCGGTCGACGTCCGGCGGGACCTCGATGCGGCCGCCTCCCTCGCGCACCGCGGCGCGGCGGCGCAGCGCCATCGCGAGCTCGTAGAGGAAGAACTCCTCGAAGATCCAGCGGGGGAGGACCGCGGCGAGCGCGGCGGAGTCGGCGGGGAAGTGGAGGTCGCGCAGCGCGCCGGGGAGCGGGGGGCCCGGGCGCGCTGCGTCCGGCAGGTATTCCGCGACCTTCGCGCCCTCGAGCTCGAGCGCCTCCTTCACGGCGCGGCGCAGGCTGTTCGGCCCGACGCCCTTCACCGCCGGGTAGACGGGGATGACGCCGCCGGTGCAGAGGCCCTCGGCCTCGCCGCCGATCTCCTCGAAGTCGGGGTTGTGGAACTGCAGGCCGGGTTTCTTGCCTTTCCCCATGCCGACGCGCCCGCTCACGAGCAGCTCGACGCCGGGCTTGAGGCGCGCCTTGACGTCGTACCGCCCGAACCAGACGGCGCCGACCTTCCCCGTGTCGTCCTCGAGCACGGCCTGCGCGATCGGGACGCGGCGGCGAAAGCGCGGGACGGTGAGGGACCGGACCCTCGCGCGGATGGTGTGCTCGCCCTCGGCGAGCTGCGCGACCGGCATCGCCGTCGAGCGGTCGAGGTGGCCCTTCGGCAGCCAGAACAGCATCGCGCGCGGGGTGCCGAGCCCCGCGGCGTGGAGGGCTTCGCGCTGCGGCTTGCGGAGGGAGGCGGGAAACTCCGCCGTCACGCGCCCTCCACGGTCTCGACGTCGTCCGTCTTCGCGGGCTCGGGGGGCGTCTCGTGGTCCTGGATCCGCTGGGCGAGGCCGCGGAGCGCGGCGAGGAGCGGCTCGAGCGGCTTGCCGTGGAGCCGGGCGGCCTCCTCGAGCGACTCCTTCTCGACCGCGACGCAGGTGTCCATGTCCTTCCCGACGCGCCCGACGCAGCGGTAACCCATGCGCTCCAGCACGCGGTGCGACCCGGGAAGGCGCCGGAGCACGATCTCGATCAGGCGGTCGGGGACGATCTCCTCCGGCAGCAGCGGCGGGCAGGGGATCTCCTTGCCCTCCTCTTCCCAGAACGCGTCGAACTCGGCCCAGTCCCGCTTCCCCCCCGAGAGGCGGGGTTTTCTGAAGAGGTGGCCGAGGAGGGAGCCGTAGAAGCGGCGCTCGAAGATTTTCTCGAGGGCCTCGAGGGCGGCGTCGGAGCGGAGGGCGCGGAGGCGGTCGATGGCGAGGTAGTAGCCGAGCTCGCCGACGGCGGCGGCTGCGGCGTCGCGGACGTTCGGGTTGGGATGGGCGAGGGCGAGGGCGATGACGGGCCCGGACGCGGGGGATTCGAGGACCTGCAGGAGGCGGATCGCCTCGGCGGCGGACTCGTCGTCGGCGTCGCCTTTCGCGAGGGCGGCGCGGAGCCAGTCCTCGGCCGGGCCCTCGGCCTCGGGCGGCGCGGCCGCGCGCAGGCCTGCGAGCGCCGCGGCGTCGCCTTTCGCCAGCCGCGCGAGCAGCAGCGGGACGTTCGGCTCGGCGGTCACGTCCGCCCCAGTCGCTCCAGGATCGCGGTTCGCATCGCCGCCGGCACCCCTTCCGCCGTCGAGAAAGCCGCGAGCGACTCCCGCGTGCCCGCGACGCCGGCCCGCGCGCCGTCGAAGAGCAGCTCGACGATCTTCCTCCGGAGGTCCTCGCCGGCTCCCGCGTCCGGCGCCAGCCGCGCGCGCCGCGCGATCTGGCCGAGGGAGACGAGCAGGGCCGACCGGTCGTCGGGATCCTGGAAGTCACGGTGAACCGCGAGGTCGCACAGGTCCTTCGCCACCGCCGCGCACAGCCCGTCCATCCGCTTCGACGACTCCTCCAGCGCCAGGGCTTCGCCGAGCATGCGCGCGACGGGCACGTGGACGATCCGGACGCGAAGGGCGTCGATGACGTTGAGGCGCAGGTGCAGCGGCGTCTCGCGCCGCGCGGCGATCCGGCCGAGGCCGCTTCCCAGCTCGCTCACGTTCCCCGGGCTCCACATGACTTCGCAGTCCACGACCTGTTTCCAGTGGAAGAGGAGGCCCTGGGTGATTTTCTCGAGGAAGAGGTCGGTTGCGTTTCCGGAGAGGGCGATGCGGACGAGGCCGGAGATGAGGGTGGGGATGAGTACGGTGTGGGCGGTGGAGGAGCGGCCGATGGAGAGCTGGAGGCCTTCGTTGGTCCAGGCCTGCCTGACGAAGTCCTCGGGCATTTTGGAGTCGAGGAGGCCGAGGAGGGTGAGGCCGGCGGACATTTTCTGGTCGCCCTCGACGTGGCGGGAGGAGACGGCCCAGGAGTAGGCTTCGAGGAGTTCGAAGCGTGCGGGGAACTCGCGGAGCATGGCGCGGAGTTCCATGACGGTGCCGCGGACGGCGGCGGCGGGGGCCCCGGAGAGTGCGGCGATGCGGCCGAGGGTTTTCGCGAGGAGGGCTTCGCTGGGGAACTTGCCGGTGCGGTAGAGGTCGAGCATGGCGCGGAGCGCGTCGCCGGCGTCCTTCGCGAGGGAGGTGTCGTCGATGAGGATGGCGTCGAGGGCGCGGAGGGCGATGTCGCGCTCGACGGGGTAGGGGCTTTCGCGGACGGACCTGAGCAGTTCGCGCACGGCGGGGGCGCCGACGCGGCGGAGGAAGGCGTCCGAGAGATGGACGACCTCCTCGAGGTTGTAGTCGTGGGCACTGGAGACGACCTGGAGGGCGACGCGCTCGCGGGTTGCGGCCGAGGCCCGGGCGATGGCGCGAGACTCGAGCGCGGCGATCCGCGCGGGCCGGCGGCCGGTGCGGATCATCTCGATCAGGGTCGCACCCCAGCGCTCCGCCGCGGCGTCCGTCGTCTCCCGGCGCTCCGCCACCTGGTCGGCGATGCGGATCAGGAACGGCCGCTGCGCCGGCGCGACCGTCTTGAGCGCTTCGACGAGCGCGTCCACGGCGACGTCGCCGAGGGGGAGGAGGGCGTTCGCGGCGCGCCGGCAGTCGAAATCGGCGTCGCTCCAGGCGGCGATGAGCGCGACGGTGGCCTTCGCGAGCTTCTCCGCGCCGGCGGCCTGCGGGATCCTCGAGAGCGCGACGTGCAGCATCGCGCGCGAGCGCTTGTCCGGCGCGGATTCCGCCTCGGCCCACAGGATGCCGGCCAGCAGCCCCGGCTCCGCGTGCCCCATCTTCTCCAGGAACACGGCGACGGCTTCCGAGACCTCCGCCGGCCCGGCATAGAGCCGCCGGATCGCGATGCGGATCACCGCGGCCGCGAAGTCGTGGTTGCGCGCCACGTGCGGCGCCAGGTCTCCCAGCGACCGCAGCAGGTGCGCCGCGCGCGGCGCGTCCGGCGCCCCCCGCAGGTCCGCCGCGAGCGCCGCGATCACCACCGCCCGCTCCGCGTCCCCCGCCCCCGCCGCCCGGTGCGCCAGCGCGTTGATCGCCGCACGCTTCTCCGGCGCCGACCCGTCCGCCAGCGTCCGCACAGCGTCCGCCGTCGCGTCGTCCAGCCCCAGCGCACGCAGCCCCGCCGCCGCCTCCGCCCGCACATCCGGCGACTCGTCCGATATCGCGCGCAGCAGGAGAAGGCCCTTCTCGTTCTGCGGAAGGGCCGCGAGGACGACCTTGCGGAGGGCCTCGATCTTCGCCTTCGGGTCCACGCCGGTGAGGATCGTGAGCTTGAGCTTCGCGAGGTCTTCCGCGCTCAGCGCGGCCGCGGCCATCGCGCCCGCCGCGGGCATGAGCGCCGCCATCGGGTCCACGTCGATCGGCGTCAGCGCCAGTCCCGCCCCCGCGGGCGGCGTCGCTGGCGCCGCGAACCCGGGCGCCGCCGCCAGCTCCTCCTCCAGCCCCACCACCCGCCGCCCGTCCTGCTCCTCGACGGCGAGGTCCATGTCCAGCTTCGCCTCCGCCGCCAGCGTCTGCACCCGCTCCGTGTCCATCTCCGCCGCGCCCGACAGCACCTCCTTGCGCAGCAGGAACGCCTCGAGCGGCGAGCCCGGCTTCGCCGCCTCCAGCAGAGCCTCCGTCAGCTCGACCTTCGCGGCGAGAAGCGCCCCGATCCGCACCGCGAGGCGCTGGCTCAGTCCGAACCGTCCGGTCAGGTCGGCCTTCGTCGGGCGGATGCCTTCGAGCATGGCGCCATTCTACACCGCCCGCCACGCGCCTACCTGATTCCCGGCGCCCATCCCTCCAGGTCCGCTCCCTTCAGGTGCACGAACACCGCTTCCCGCCTCCCGCGCTGCACGAACAGCGAGACGCTCCCGCCGCGCCGCGAGGCCAGCAGCTTCAGGAACTCCGCCGGATCCGTCACCGGCTCGTCCGCCGCCTCCAGGATCACGTCCCCCTCGCGCAGGTCCTTCCTCTTCGAGTAGAGCACCCGCAGCCCCTTCACGTCCGGGCCCAGCCCCGACTTCTTCGCCTCCTCCTCCGAGAGCTGCCTCACCGCGATCTCCTCGCCGCGGTGCGCGCTCGCGCCCTGCTCCATCCTCTCCGGCCGCGCGCCGCCCGGGTCCGTCCACTCCAGGCGCCTGCGGCGCGTCGCCACGTCGAGCGTCACGCGGAACGCCAGGCGGGCCACGTCGGCCGCCTTGTCGAACCGGATCTTGTCCGCGGAGTCGCCGACCTGGTGATAGTCCTTGTGGAAACCCGTGAAGAAGAAAAGCACCGGGATGCGCCGGTCGCGGAAGGGCTGGTGGTCGCTGCCGCCGGGGTCCTGCTCGAGGAAGGCGACGTCGAGGCCCGAGGCGGGGCGGAAGGACTCGACGAGCGGCCGCCAGGCGGGGCTCGTCCCCGCGCCGCACACCCCGACCTGCTTCCCGTTCTTCGGGTCGTCGTGCGAGTCGCGCCCGATCATGTCGAGGTTGAGCATGGCGACGGTCTTCTCGAGCGGGAAGAGCGGATGGTCGACGTACCAGCGCGATCCCAGGAGCCCGATCTCCTCGCCCGTGAACGCGACGAAGAGCACCGTCCGCTCGGGCGGCTTTTCCATGGAACGAAGCGCCTCGGCGATCTCCAGCATTCCCGCCGTGCCGCTGGCGTTGTCGTCCGCGCCGTTGTGGATGGTGTCGTCGCCGCTTCCGAAGACGCCCAGGTGGTCGTAGTGCGCGCCGACGACGACGACCTCGTCCATGAGCGCGGGATTGGAGCCGGGCAGGACGCCCGCGACGTTGCGTGCGAGCTTGCGCTCTGTCGTCTGCAGCCGGCCGACGACCTGGGTGCGGACCTTGAGGGTTCCCGGCACCGCGAAGGCGCCGGAATCCCCGCTCGCGTCGATCTCCTTCTGGATCTTCTCCAGCTCCTCGACCGTGCGGTGCAGGATCCGGCACGCGGTGTCCATCGTCACGAACACCACGGGCATCCCGCCCTGCTCGTTGCGCGGGGGCTGTCCCTCCTCGAACGTGATCGCCGTCCGGCTCACCATCGCCTCCGGCACCACGTCCACGCTCTGGAAGAGCGGTTCGTGGCCCCCCAGCGGGTCGTTCAGGATCGCCAGCGCCGCCGCGCCGTGCGCCTTCGCGTTCGCGATCTTCGACTCGAACGACGCGTGGCGCGTCATCTTCTTCCCTTCCCACGCCGACGCCTCGTCGTTCTCCTGCGGCTCGTGCCGGAACACGAACACGACCTTCCCGTTCGCGTCGAGGCCCTTGTAGTCGTCCCGCCCGTACTCCGGCGCCGTGATCCCGTATCCCGCGAACAGGATCCCTCCCTCGACCGTGTCGTGGCCGCTTCCCGGAGCCATCACGAAGTGGCGGAATCCTTCGAAGTCGATGCGTTCGCGGTCGGCCTGGAAGCGGAGTTCGAGGAAGTAGTTGTACTTGTAGGAGGAGACCCAGAGGGGGACGTCCTGGAAGAAGGACCCGGCGGGGCCTGCGGGGGAGAGGCCGATGCGGCGCATTTCGCTGGCGATGTACTTCGCGGCGGCGTCGTTGCCGCGGTGGAGGGTGGCGCGGCCTTCGAGCTCGTCGGAGGCGAGGAACTCGATGCGGGCGCGCATGTCGCCGGGGCGGATGGTGGCGGCGGCGTCGTCGGCGGGGTCGGCGTGGCAGGGAAAGACGGCCAGGGCGGCGGCCAGGGCGGCCGCGTGGAAAGTCGCGCGCATTCAGGTCTCCTCGGTGTTCCCCCCGGGGAGCGACGATTCTACGGCCGGAGGGCGGCGGGAGGAGGCGCGATTTCCGAAAGTCAGCGGCGGCGCCGCCGGGGCGCGGGCGACTTCAGGCGCTCCCGGAGCCGCGCGTTGACGACCGGAGGCACGAGCGAGGAGACGTCGCCGCCGTTGCGCGCGATCTCTTTCACGATCGAGGACTTGATGTGCGCGACGGAGTCGTCGGCGAGGAGGAAGAGGGTCTCGATGGTGGGGGCGAGGCGGCGGTTGTTCCAGGCGACGGCGAGTTCGAGTTCGAAGTCCTGCCCGGAGCGGATGCCGCGGACGATGACGCGGGCGCCGGAGCGGCGGACGAAGTCCACGGTGAGGCCGGGGGCGCGCTCGACGGCGACGTTCCGGGCGCGGACGGAGCGGCGGATGAGGTCGATGCGCTCCTCGGCGGTGAAGAGCGAGGACTTGGTGGTGTTGTCGGCGACGGCGACGATGAGCCGTTCGAACAGGCGCGCGGCGCGCTCGATGATGTTGACGTGCCCGTTGGTGATCGGGTCGAAGGAGCCGGGGTAGACGGCGGTTTTCATCGTGTGCTCCAACGGAGAACGGCAGGGGATCGGAATGGACGGGCTGGGGCCGGGGCTCGGGCTGTCGCCGCCGGAGCCCGGCCCCAGCCCGCCCGATACCCTTCCCCCGCCGTCTTACCGCCCCACGGACCGGTACGTGAACCCGCGCTTCTTCATCTCCGCCGGGTCCCAGATGTTCCTCCCGTCCACCACCGTCGGGTGCGCCATCAGCTTCTTCACCTTCTCGAGGTCCGCCTTCCGGAACTCGTCCCACTCCGTGCAGATCGCCAGCAGGTCCGCCCCCTCCAGCGCGTGCCACTGGTCCGGGCTGAACTCGATCCCCGCCAGCAGCTCCTTCGCCTTCTCCTGCCCCTTCGGGTCGAACGCCCGCACCTTCGCCCCCGCGTCCCGCAGCGCCGAGCAGATCTTGATCGCCGGCGACTCGCGGCAGTCGTCGGTGTTCGGCTTGAACGCCAGCCCCCACACCGCCACCTTCTTGTCCCGCAGCATCCACAGCTCCTGCTCGATCTTCTTCAGGAACCGCTCGCGCTGCTCGTGGTTGATCCGCTGCACCTCGCGCAGGAGGTGGAAGTCGTAGCCGAGCTTCGCGCTGATGTCCACGAAGGCGTCCACGTCCTTGGGGAAGCAGCTTCCGCCGTACCCCAGCCCCGCGTAGAGGAACTGCTTCCCGATGCGCTGGTCGAGGCCCATGCCGAGCGCCACCTGGGTCACGTCGGCGCCCGAGAGCTCGCAGACGTTCGCGACCGCGTTGATGAACGAGATCTTGAGCGCGAGGAACGAGTTCGACGCGTGCTTGATCAGCTCGCTCGACTTGATGTCGACCAGGACGCACTTGTCCCGGTACCGGTCGTACAGCTCCAGCATCACCTTCCGCGCCCTGTCCGTCTCCGCCCCGATCACGATCCGGTCGGGGCTGAACGCGTCCGCCACGGCCGACCCCTCGCGCAGGAACTCCGGGTTCGACACCACGTCGAACTCCGACCCGGGTTTCGCGTACTTCGAGATCGTCTGCTTCACCTTCTCGCCCGTCTGCACCGGCACCGTGCTCTTCTCCACGATCACGCGGTACTTCGACAGGTGCTTCGCGATCTCCCGGCTCACGGCGTCCACATACGAGAGGTCCGGCGCGCCGCTCGGAAGCGGCGGCGTCCCGACGCAGATGAACACCACCTCCCCGTGGTCCATCGCCTCCTTGATCGTCGTGCCGAACCGCAGCCGCTTCTCAGCACGGTTCTTCTTCACCAGCTCCTCGAGCCCGGGCTCGTAGATCGGCATGTGCCCCTGCTCGAGCATCTTCACCTTGCGCTCGTCGTTGTCGATGCAGAGCGCGTCGTGCCCCAGCTCGGCGAACACCGCGCCGCTCACCAGCCCGACGTATCCCGTCCCGATCACGCTGACTTTCATGTCGCTCCTTCCCTCGGATGTGACCCCCGGACGCCCCGCCTACGGTCCCTGCACCCGCCGTTCCTTCTTCCCGTGCGGGATCAGGCCGATCGACGCGCTGAACTCCTCGCGCCCGTCGTCGTACCGCACTCGCAGCTCGAGGTCGAAATCGTGCATGTTCCGCCGCAGCCCGTATTCGTGCTTCAGCCAGCGGCGGTTCCGGAAATCGTATTCGGTTTCCCCCGAAACGGTCCACTTCTCGGAAAGCCGCCAGTCGAACCCGACCCCGAGCGTGCCGGTCAGGGCGTGCACGTACTGCTGCGTGAGGCGGAAGGTCAGGTTCTCGGCGGCGCGCAGGCGCAGCTCCGCGTGCGACTCCTCGATCTCGTGCGAGTAGGGGCTCCAGTCGAGCGATCCCGCGAGCGTGAGCTCCCGCGAGACCGCCGCCTCGACGTCCAGGTTGATGTTGGAAGCGCGGCGCGACCGGTACCGACGGTTCTCCTCGGGGTGCTGCCCGATCCAGTAGGCCGGGTACAGCACGTTCTGCCGCTTGCGCCTCCGCGTGTCCCTCGAATGGTCCGGGTAGAACTCGATCGCCAGGCCGATGTTGAGCGCGTCGTAGATCTCGCCGGTGGCGGGGTTCTTGGTCTCGAAGCGGTTGCGGAATTCGACGGAGAACTCCTGGAAGCGATCGGCCTGGTCGACGGCGTCGAACTGGTAGAGGTCGGTGGAGGCGACGGTGGTGTACTGGCCGAAGTAGCGGGCCTCGAGGCTGGCGATGTGGCGGATGCCCTGGAGGCGGAGGAGGTCGTTGTTGAACGGCATCATCTTCCAGGCGGCGATGCGGGCGCGGGCGCCCCAGGCGAAGGTGTAGCGGTCGACCCACCAGTCGGTGCCTGGGGCGACGTCGTAGTAGGTCCAGCGGGCGGCGCCCCAGGGCATGATGCGGACGGGGCCGAGGGAGAAGGGGCGGGTGAGGGTTTCCTGGACGTCGGCGCGCACCGTGCGGGGCTGCTCGACGCCGTCGACGCGCTCGTCCTTGAGGTGCCTGACGTTGGCCCACTGGGCGTGGTGGGAGAGGTAGACGCCGCCCCAGAGGGGCTGCGTGACGAGGGACTGCGTGAACTGGGGGAGGTACTCGACGTAGTCCTGGAACGAGTTGATGCGGGGGCGGTAGAGGCCGGTCATGGCGAAGTTGCCCTCGATGAAGCGGACGAGGGCGTAGGACTCGGGGGCCTTGTCGTTCTTGAATTCCTTCTCGAGGAACTCCTCGCGGAAGTTCCGGTCGGAGACGTAGTGGAACTCGAGGTCCGCGGAGAGGCCGCTCCAGAGGGTGTGGCGGTGGAAGAGGCGGCCGCGGCCGCGGTCGTCCTTCTCGATGGGGTAGAGGCGGGAGTTGAAGTCGGAAGGGGGGACGTCGCCGCGGTCGTGGATGTAGTAGACGTCGCCGAAGCCGAGGTAGTCCTCCCAGGCGTACTCGTACTCGGGGCCGAGGCCGAGGCCGCGGCGCTGGAGGAGGTCGATGTCGAACCCGAGATCTCCCCAGGTGTCGGTGTCGGGGTCGCCGTCCTGGTCGAGCACGGGGTTGCCGTCCGCGTCCCTGCGGGTCCGGCTGAGGTCGATGCCGAACTTGCTGAAGACGGAGTGGCCGAAGTTGCGGCTGCGCTCGTAGCGGAGCTTGCGGAGCGGGATCTGGGAGCCGAACGAGACGGGGAGCCACGGCGCGTAGAAGACGGGGAAGTCGAGGGGGCTGATGCGCAGGGTCACGCCGAAGACGTCGATGTCGCCCGACTTCCACTCGCCGTGGACGACGACCTCTTTCGCGACGAGGCGGTAGTCGGGGATCTCGAAGTCGCAGGTCGTCACGGTGACGCCCGTCCCCGTGGTGTCTCCCTGCCCCGCGCGGCGCAGTTCCTCGGCGCCGAGCGTGATCGGCAGCGCGCGGCGCTTCGACTGCGTCCTCAGCCGGACCTTCTGCACGAGGAGGGTGCCGGTTTCCAGGTTGACGTAGGCGCGCTCGCCCTCGAGGACCTGGCGGCCGCTCTCCATGCGGAGGTGGCCCTCGGCGTAGAACTCGCGGAGCTGGAAGTCGGGGCTCGTCAGTTCCGGGGAGTCCTTCCTCATCCAGATCACGAGGTGATCGGCGTAGATCCTGAGGTCCCCGTAGGTGATGACGGCGCTCGGGGAAACGGTGGCGATCCGGCCTCCGTCCTCGTCCTCGCGGATGGTGAGGAGCCCCTCGTACGAGAACTCGCGTTTCGGCGGCGAGGCCGGCGGCGGCGCCGGCTGCTCGGCCGGCGCCGTTGCGGCGGCGGCGAGGAGGAGGCCGAGCGCGACGACGGCTCGGGCGAGGCGGCCGGGCATCCTCGGATGGTACACGGCGGTGTCGGGGCTGTGAACCTTGGCGCCCTCCCCGTCAAAAAGAACGCCCCCGCTTCCGCGGAGGCGATACCCCCTAGAGGACTCGAACCTCTATTCCAGGCTCCGGAGGCCTGTACTCTATCCATTGAGTTAAGGGGGCGGAGGGGCGTATCTAACGCGCTGGGGCCGGAAAATTCAAGCCCGCGCGCCCGCGCCGGCCCGATAGAATTCCGCCATGAGGTTCCACGCCGCATGGCTCCTGCTTGCCGCCGCGGTCGCCGTCCGCGCGCAGGAGGCCGGGCCGCCCCCGGAGCCGGATCCCGCTCCGCCGCTCGTGGAACGCCTCGCGGCCGACGACCCGGACACGCGCCAGGACGCCTATCGCCAGCTGCGCAAGCTCCGCCGCGCGGCCCTTCCCGCCCTCCGCCAGGGCGTCCTGTCGAAGGACGCCGAAGTCGCGGCGGCGTGCCGCGAGCTGGTCGGGCTGGTCGAGCGGAGTTCGATGAAGCTCGAGGACGGCCGGATCCCCGAGGGGACACCGTGGTGGAAGGCGAGGGAGGCGCGGGTTTCGGCGCGGTTCGTGCAGACGCCGCTGGCGGAAATCGTCGCGGCGGCGAGGGAGGACCTGGGGTTCTCGATCCGCGTGTCCCCGCCCGGCGCGAATCTCCCGGACCGCACGGTCACCGCGACGTTCGAGGGCGCGCCCCTGGAGTTCGTGCTCGGGTGGCTGCTCTACTCCAGCGTCGACCCGAACTCCTACGTCGCGCCGCGCCTCGGCTGGACGGGGAAGGAAGCGATCCTCTCTTCCGACCCGCGCCCGGGCGATGCGCGCGTGACCGTCGACTACGGCGCCGCGGACGCCCTCCAGGGGATCGCCGCGGGCGACCTTCGCGCCCTTGCGTCGTTCATCGAGGACATGGGGAAGTCCGACTCGCCGTCCGCGACGGTCAAGCAGACCGACGCCGGCCTGCGCATCACCGCCTCGCCGTTCACGCAGGTCGAGGCCTCCCGCGTCATCGACGCCTTCCGCCGCGCCGCGGCCGGGCTTCGCGCCCCCGGCGCGGACCTCGACGAGCGGGCCATCGCGGCAGGCGAGAAACTCGTCTTCGTCCGGTGGCAGCAGACGCCGCTCGAGGAAGCGCTCGCGGAGCTGGGTGAGAAGACGGGCGTCCCGTGGCGCCTCGACCGCCGCGCTTCCCAGTGGGCTTCCGACGCGTATCACCTGTCTCCCCAGGAGGAGCCGGCCCGCGTCGTGGCGATGGACATCGCCAGCCGCTGGTCAAACGCCCGCCTCGACCAGCGCTGGGGCGCGTGGTGGATCTCGGTGGACCAGGGAGGGGGCGCCCGGGAGCTCGCCGTGCGGCCCGCCGGGGACTTCGTCCGGCGCATGATGATGTCCGACCGCACGTGGCAGCCCGGCGGCATCGAAACCTGGCTCAAGACCCGGAAGCCCGACCCCTCCGGCCGCGGCATCCCCTCCGCCGGCGCCACCGCCGTCGCGTGGTTCCCCGACAGCTCCCGTGTCGCCATTTCGGCGCCCCGCAGCGTCGTCGACTCCCTCGACCTGCTTTTCGCATCGCGCATCGGGGAAGGCGAGGCGCGCCTGGCGCGGATCGAGGGAAGGGCAGCGGCGCCCGCGGCGCAGCGAATGACGCCCGAGGAGATGGGGCGGCGCATCGCGGAGCGGCTGGCCCGGGAGAAGGTGACGAAGGAATTGAAGTCGGAGGGGTTCCGGGAGAACGAGGTCTTCCAGGAGGTGTTCCGCTACCTGCACGACGCGCTTCAGGTGGGCTCGACCTCGGGCTCCCTTTCGGGGGGCGGCCGGAATCGCCCGATCCGTGCGTGCCGGCTGCAGGAGACGTCGGCCCGCGTGATCTGGCAGTGGCTGAACGAGGGATCGCTGAGCTGGTTCCTGACGTGCGACCCCGAGCGCCGGACGGCGTCGTGGGGGCTCGGGATGTCCTCGAGCTGGGACACGGTGCCCGCCGGCCCGCAGGTCAATCGCGCGCTTCTCCACCCGTCCTGGGAGAAGGAATACCTCGCGTTCCTGGAGGCGTACGACGCGGAAGCGAAGAAGTCGTTCGCGGCGGAGCCCGGGATGCCCGGGGCGCCGGCGGCGGGCCCGGTGAAGCTCCCGAGGGCGGCTGCCGAGCGGTTCTTCGCGGCGACGGGCCTGGACCCGACGGCGACGGCGGACGCGGAGTGGACTGCGGCGGCGGCGCCGGCGGCGCTGGACGTCGCGATCGACTGGCCGGCGGCGGAGCTGACGCTGGAGGAGACGCTCTTCAAGCTGGCGGAGATTGCGGACCTCTCGTTCATCCTGGACGTGCCGCAGGGTGCGGGGCCGACGCGCAAGGTGGCGTGGGAGGCCTCGTCGCGGGCCCCGCGGGCGATCCTGGACCAGGCGGTCGAGGCGGCGGGGGTGTCGTGGGCGGCGAGGTCGGAGGGGGTGATCTGGGTGACGGCGCGGCGCGGCGACGAGCGGACCTGGGTCTGGCTCGAAGGCGGCGCACCGCTGGGGGCGGAGGAAGCGGCGGCGGCGGCGGCGGAGTTCGCGAAGTCGGGCGACCAGCTTCTCTGCTTCGGCCCGACCGCGCGGTTTGCGGCGAAATGCGCTCCGGGACGCGTGGGGGACGCGCAGGCGGCGTTCGACCGGGCGAAGGCGGCGGCCCGCGAGGCGGCGCGGGAGGAGGCGGCGACGCTGGAGGCGGCGGCGCGCGATGCCCGCGAGGTTCCGGCGGGCCTTGCCGGGGCGATGGCGCTGGAGGCGGCGGCGGCGGGCGGATCCGCGGAGGCCTCGCTGGCCCTCGCGCGCCGGATCGCCGCGGGAGGCCACCTTCGCACGGCCTGGCGGCGCCTGATGGACCTCATCACCTCGAATCCCGACGCGGCCCTTCTCGCCCGGGCCCAGGCCGCCGCGGCGTCGCTGGCCGCGCGCTTCGGGCCCGCCGACCCCGGCATGGACGCCGAGGCCGTGCGGCTCTCCGGCGAGGCGCTCGCGGCGGCAGACCTTCCGGCGGAATCCCAGGCCGAGGCCCTTGAAGCCGCGGCCGAGGCCTGGCGCAGGGCCGGCGACGCCGACCGCGCGCTCGAGTGCCTCCGCCGCGTCGAATCCCTCGGATTCGCCTCCGAGGACACCCGGCGCTGGCGCTCCAAGCTCGAGTCCCTTCCCCCCCTCCGGTAGCCCGCCTCCCCCGGCAATTCGTTGACTGCGCGTGCCCGTATCCCTAACCTTCACCCAACGCGCCATTCCACATATTCTCTTCGAAGGGAGGAATCCTCGTGGCCGAAGGCACCGAAAACGCGGGCGGCATCCTGGACGCCCGGAAGGCCAAGGCGGTGTTCGTGCTCGGCGTCGGCCTGTACCTGCTGATGACGTTCTGGACCCAGTCCCCGACCTACAAAATGGCGGCGATGGCCAGCAAGGGAGAGCAGTTGCAGGCCATGAAGTCTCACGAGCTCGAGAGGCCGTACCTCGAGCCGGAGCCGCAGAAGCCGAACGACAAGGCGAAGGACTTCGCGAAGCTGACGGAGCAGTACAACGAGCTGAAGAAGAAGTGGGACGAGAAGAAGAAGAAGCACGACGACGAGCTGATCCCGGCGTACCAGCGCGACGAGTGGAAGTTCGTGCACGAGGAGCAGCCGGAGCTGAACGAGGAGGGGGAGGAGCTCGAGCGCGACTACAAGTGGGCGAAGGCGACGAAGGACAACTGGTGCTACTGGGCCTTCGTGGGCCGGTTCATCGCGTGCGTGCTGATGCTGGTCGGCCTGGCGTTTACCGCGGTGAACGGGAGCGAGTGGGAGCGCGCGGCGGCGATCGTGGTGATCGGGCTGGTGCTGATCGGCACCGGCGGGGTGATGGGCAGGTAATCCCGGGCGAATCGGGAGATCCAGGCCCCCGGCCGTGAGGCCGGGGGCTTTTTTTGTCTGCGGGCCTACGTCCGGATGGCGCGCAGCCCGATGTCGCGGCGGAAGTGGATGCCGTCGAACCGGATGGCGCTCATGGCGCGGTAGGCGGTGTCGCGGGCCGCGGCGTGCGTCGTCCCCGTCGCCGTCACGCCGAGCACGCGGCCGCCCGAGGTGAGGATCTTCCCGCCCTTCGCCGTCGTGCCGGCGTGGAAGACGTGGACCCCGGGGACCTTCGACGCCGCGTCCAGCCCCTGGATCTCGAGGCCCTTGCGGAAGTCCCCCGGGTACCCGCCGCTCGCCGCGACGACGCAGACGGCGGGGTCGGGGTCCCACTCGAGGTCGGCCTGGGCGAGCTTGCCGTCGATGACGGCGTCGATGAGGTCGAGGAGGTCGGTCTTCAGCCGGACCATGAGGGGCTGCGTCTCCGGGTCGCCGAAGCGGGCGTTGATCTCGAGCACCCGGGGGCCGGAGCGCGTGAGCATGAGGCCGGCGTAGAGGACTCCCTTGTAGGGGCGGCGCTCCTCGCGCATGGCGTGGACGAGGGGGACGAAGATCTCGCGGGCGGTCGTCGCGGCGATCTCGTCGGTGAAGACGGGGGCGGGGGAGTAGGCGCCCATGCCGCCGGTGTTGGGGCCCTCGTCGCCGTCGTTGATGCGCTTGTGGTCCTGGGCGCTCTCCAGCATCGCGATGGTCTGGCCGTCCGTCAGCGCGAGCACCGACGCCTCTTCCCCCGTCAGGAACTCCTCGATCACGACGCGGTCGCCGGCCTTGCCGAAGACGCGGTCCTTCATGGCGGCCGCGAGCGCCGCCTGGGACTCCTGCGGCGTCCGGCAGACGGTCACGCCCTTCCCCGCGGCGATCCCGTCCGCCTTGATCACGACGGGATGCGGCGTGCGATCGACATAGCGCGCCGCGTCGTCGTGACGGTCGAAGACCCGGAAGCCCGCCGAAGGGATGTTGTGCTTGCGGAAAAGGGCCTTGCACCAGGCCTTGGAAGTCTCGAGTTCCGCGGCCTCGCGGGTCGGGCCGAAGATGCGGACGCCGCGTTCCTGGAACGCGTCCACTATGCCGGCCGCGAGCGCGGCCTCGGGGCCGACGACGACGAGGTCGATCGCCTGCTTGCGCACGAACTCCAGGAGGGCCGGGATGTTGTCCGCGGCGATCTCCACGCAGGTCGCGAGGGCGGCGATCCCCGCGTTCCCCGGCGCGCACCAGATCTGCGGCTTCCTCGGGCTCCGCGAGATCTTCCAGGCCAGCGCGTGCTCGCGCCCGCCGCCGCCGACGATCAGGATTCTCATCGCGGCGTTATAGCAGCGCCGCCCCCGCGAGGCTACTTCTTGTCCTCGCCCTCCGGCGCCTTCTCCTTCGCGCCGCTCTCGTTCTTCGCCGCCGTCGCCGCGCGCTTCTGCAGGAACCACTCGCGCCACATCTCGAGGTTCTCGCCGTAGCTCAACCCCGTGCACGCCTCGAGCGCGCGGACGTACGCCGCCTTCTCGCGGTCCGCCTGCTCCTTCTTCGCCTTCTCCTCCGAGTCCCCGAACGGGTCGAGCCCGCCGCCCGTCTTCCCCGGCACCTTCCCCGCCGCCTCCAGCGCCCTCCGCGCCTCGTCCGACATCTTCGTCCCCCCCGCAAGCCGCGGGTCGGGCTCCGTCGTGCCGAACGAAAACCCGCCCTTCGGCGCCGCCGCCTTCACCAGCGCGTTCAGAAGCGACTCCGCCGCGCGCTCGTCGGGGAAGTCGCAGAGCGCGTTCGCCGCGCGGATGCGCACCTGCGACGACTCGCTCTGCAGCCCCTTCTGCAGGTGCGTCCACGTTTCCGGGTGGTTGATCTTCCGCAGGCCGTCGGAAGCGGCGGAGCGGAGGGCCTCGGACTCGTCGACGAGGACGCGGCGTGCGAGGCGTGGAAGGGCCTCAGGGCGTGCGATGGCGGCGAGGGCGCCGATGCAGTAGGCGCGGATTTCGGCGGTGCGGCTCTCGACGTTCTCGAGGAGTGGGGCGAACTTGAGGTCGGCGGGGATGGCGTCGAGCTGTTCGCGGGCTTCGTCGCGCACGGCGAGGTCGCCCGAGGCGAGCTTGCGGAGGCACTCGCCGACCTTCGCGGCGATCGCCTGCTCGAGCTCGCGCTGCTCCTTGAGGGCCTTCTTGAGGCGCGCCTCTTCGGGGGACATCCACGCGCCGTCGAACTCCACGAGGCCGCGCGCGCGGCACCAGTCCTCGTAGGCGAGCCAGCGGCCCTCGTGGACCTCGTGCTTCAGGGCCTCGTGCGCCTTCACGAAGATCGCGCGGCGCGACTTGACCTCGGGCGGCTCGGCGTCGGCGACCTCCTTGGCCGGCTCGGGGCCGGGATCGGGGCCGGACGCGAGGACGCGTTCGTACTCCTCCTTCGCCTGCTTCTCGAGCCGAGCCTGCCGGCACCACTCGGCGAGCTCGAAGAGGCCGCGCGTGTCGGAGGGATCGACGCGGGAGCGGCGCTGCTCGTACACCTCCAGCGTGGTGGCGCCCTTCTGGACCTGCAGGATCTGGTGGCGGGGGATCGTGACCGCGCCGTTCTTCACCTGCAGCTTCACGTGCGTCTCGGTCTCCTCGACGATCTTCCCCTCGATCCTCCTGCCGTCCCTGCACGTGACGGTGTCGGCCGCGGCGACGGCGGCGAGAGCGAGCGCAAGCAGAAGGGTCCTCATGGCGGTCTCCGCATTCCCCCGGAGCGCGGATGATAGCAGGAGCACGCGCCGCGCGCGCGGCGAAATCCCCCGCCGACCGTTTGCTTGACCCTCCCCCCCGGCGCGGATACGTTCGCCGCACCCTCAACAGGACACCCTCCATGAACGTCCACGAATACCAGGCGAAGGAACTGCTGAAGCGCTACAACGTGCCGGTTCCCGACGGGCGCGTCGCGACGACGCCCGAGGAGGCGGAGAAGGCGTTCCGCGAGCTCCAGGTCCCTGTCGCCGTCGTGAAGGCGCAGATCCACGCCGGCGGCCGCGGCAAGGCGGGCGGCATCAAGGTGGTGAAGAGCGCGGACGAAGCGCGGGCGGCGGCGAAGGAGATCATCGGGAAGGTGCTGGTGACGCACCAGACCGGGCCGCAGGGGAAGCAGGTGCGCAAGGTGTGGGTCGAGGCGGGGACGATCCCGGAGAAGGAGTTCTACGCGGGGATCGTGATCGACCGGAAGGCGCAGAAGCCGGTACTGATGGTGAGCCCGGCGGGGGGCATGGACATCGAGGAGGTCGCGGCGAAGACCCCGGAGAAAATTTTCAGGGAGGAGGTCGGGCTCGCCGGGCTGCAGCCCTTCCAGGTCCGAAAGCTCTCGAAGGCGCTGGGGCTCGACGCGAGCCTCCAGAAGCAGGCGATGCCGCTCTTCACGAACCTCTGCCGCCTCTTCGTGGAGCTGGACTGCTCGCTGGCGGAGATCAACCCGCTGGCGCTGGCGGGCGGGAAGATCGTGGCGCTGGACGCGAAGCTGAACTTCGACGACCGGGCGCTGTACCGGCACCTGGACATCGAGGTGATGAGGGACATCCACGAGGAGGACGAGGCGGAGCTGGAGGCTGCGAAGATCGGGATCAGCTACATCTCGCTGGACGGGAACATCGGGTGCATGGTGAACGGCGCGGGGCTCGCGATGGGGACGATGGACGTGATCAAGCACGCGGGCGGATCGCCGGCGAACTTCCTCGACGTGGGCGGCGGCGCGACGAAGGACCAGGTGACGGCGGCGTTCCGGCTGCTGCTGTCGAACCGGAACGTGAAGGCGATCCTGGTGAACATTTTCGGCGGGATCATGAAGTGCGACGTGATCGCGGCGGGGGTGATCGAGGCGGCGAAGGTGGTGAGGCTGTCGATGCCGCTGGTGGTGAGGCTGGAGGGGACGAACGTGGAGCTGGGCCGGAAGATGCTGGCGGAGAGCGGGCTGGCGCTGACGACGGCGACGGACATGGCGGACGCGGCGCAGAAGGTGGTCGCGGCGGCGGGGAGGTAGGAGGCGGTGGTGCACGAGACGCGCATCGTCGAGGGGATCCGCTCCGGCTCGCGGGCGGAGTTTTCCACGCTCGTGGAGCGGCATGCGCGCGAGCTGTACGCGTTCGCGGCGCGGGTGGCGGGGCCGGAGGAGGCGGAGCCGGTCGTGCACGAGGCGTTCGCGCAGGCGTGGAACAGCGCCTCGACCTTCCAGACGGACCGGCCGGTGCGGATCTGGCTGCTGGGGCTGGCGGTGAAGGCGGCCGCCGCGCGCGCCGGGTTCGACGGGCGCTGGGAGGCGGCGGCGCGCGCCGAGCTGCGGGCGCCGGGGCAGGCGCGGCCGGAGGCGGTGCCGTCGGACGCCGCCGCGGCCGGGCGGCTGGCGGCGCTCGTGACGGCCGAGCTCCCGTTCCCGCAGCGGGTCGTGCTCGTCCTGCGCGCGTTCTCCGGGTTCGGCATCCCCGAGATGGCGGCCGTGGTGAACGCCTCCGGCGACACCGTCGCGGCGCTGCTCGCGGCCGCGTACCTGTCCTTCGTCAACAGGCTCGAGATGAGGGCCGCGGTGTGAGAACCTGCGAGGACTTCGAGAAGCTCCTCCCCGCCTACGTCGCGGGCGTCGCGGATCCCGCGGACGTCGCCGAAATCGGCGAGCACATCGGCGACTGCCAGCCGTGCATGGAGGACTTCCAGCGCATCGTCCGCGACCTCGGCGTCCTCAAGTCCTGGCGCGAGCCCGTCGCCCCCGACGGCCTCGCCTCCCGCGTCCTCGAGCGCCTCGCGGACGCCGAGGAGCGCCGGAAGTCGGAAGTCCGCGGCGCCGAGATCGCCGTCGACGAACCCTTCCAGAACACCTTCACCGTCGTCGTCCTTTCGCTCATCGCCGTCGTCATGTTCGCAACCCTGGTCACCGCGCAGACCGCCGCGCGGCGCGAGGAAGCCCGCCGAGCCTGCGCCGAGAACCTCCGCCAGATCGGCGTCGTCGCCGTCGCGGAGCCGGTCAAGCGCTTCGCCGCCCCCCTCGAGACTTCGGCGTTCCGCGAGGAGCTCCTGCGGGCTCACCGCGAACTGCTCGTCTGCCCGGTCGCCGGGAGCCTTCCGCCCGCCGTCGAGGGCGCGCGCGGCCCGCTGGCGCCGTGGACGTCGTACCGCCTGAATCTCCCCGGGCCGACCTGGCTCGCGTGCGACCGGGCGGAGAACCACGGCGGCACCGACGCCAACCTCCTCATGAACGACGGAACCGTGATCACCGTGACGCCCGCCCAGGCCGGGCTCTGGCAGCTTCTCGACCCCTACTCGCCCGGCCGCTAGCGGCCGGAAACCAAGGAGACGCAACGTGAGCGTGCTCGTCGGACCGAAAACCCGCCTGATCTGCCAGGGCATCACCGGCTCGGCCGGGGGATTCCACGCGGGGCAGTGCCTCAAGTACGGGACGAAGCTGGTCGGCGGCGTGACGCCCGGCAAGGGCGGCACGGTCTGGACGACCGGCGAGGTCCCCGACGCCAGGATCCCCATCTTCGACACGGTGCAGGAGGCCGTGAAGGAGACCGGCGCGAACGCGACGATGATCTTCGTGCCCCCGCCGGTCGCGGCGGACGCGATCATGGAAGCGGCGGACGCGGGGATCGAGGTGATCGTGACGATCACGGAGGGGATCCCGACGGTGGACATGGTGAAGGTGGCGGACTACCTGAGGGGGCGGACGTCGCGGCTGGTCGGTCCGAACTGCCCCGGGGTGATCACGCCGGGGTCGTGCAAGATCGGGATCATGCCGGGGTACATCCACAAGCCCGGGCGTGTCGGCGTCGTGAGCCGCAGCGGGACGCTGACGTACGAGGCGGTGTGGCAGCTGACGAGCCGCGGGATCGGGCAGAGCACGTGCATCGGCATCGGCGGCGACCCGATCCTCGGGACGACGCACACCGACGCGGTGCGGCTGTTCAACGAGGACCCCGACACCGATGCCATCGTCCTGATCGGCGAAATCGGCGGCACGGGCGAGGACGAGGCGGCGGAGTACATCAAGAAGCACGTCAAGAAGCCCGTGGTCGCGTTCATCGGCGGCCAGACGGCGCCCAAGGGGAAGCGCATGGGCCACGCCGGCGCGATCATCAGCGGCGGCAAGGGCACGGCGGCGGAAAAGATGGCGGCGCTCGAGGCCGCGGGCGTGACCGTCTGCGTCAGCCCCGCGGACGTCGGGGCCTCCATGGAGAAACTGCTCAAGGGCAAGTCGAAGGCGAAGAAGGTCGCCAAGCCCGCGCGCAAGCCCGCCAGCGCTTCCCGCCAGGCGAAGCAGAAGCGTGCGGCGAAGTCGGGGCGGGTGAGGCGCAAGTGAGCCTGCCGGACGTCCGGGACGTCATTGACGCGGCCCTGGCCGAGGACATCGGCCCCGGGGACGTGACGGGGACGACGCTGTTCCCGGCGACGTTCAAGGCGCGGGCGGTGATTTTCTCGAAGGGGAAGGGCGTGCTGGCGGGGGCGTGGGTGGCGGAGGAGGTGTTCCGGCGGCTCGACCGGAACGCGGCGGTGCGGCGGCGGGCGAAGGACGGGGCGCCGATCCGGCCGGGGTCGAGGATCCTCGAGATCCGCTCGACGGCGCGGGCGCTGCTGGCGGGGGAGCGCACGGCGCTGAACTTCCTGCAGCACCTGTCCGGGATCGCGACGGCGGCGCACGAGTTCGCGAAGCGGGCGAAAGGGACGACGGTGCTGGACACGCGCAAGACGACGCCGGGGATGCGCGGGCTGGAGAAATGGGCGGTGGCGATGGGCGGCGCCTCGAACCACCGCAGCGGCCTCTACGACGCGGCGATGATCAAGGACAACCACCTCGCGCTGCTCGGCGGCAAGGTGGACCTGCGGATCCACGTGGCGAGGCTGCACCAGAAGGGCGTGAAGGTGACGGTCGAGGCGCGCAACGAGACGGAGGCGATCCGCGCGATCATGGCGGGCGCGGACCGCGTGCTGCTCGACAATTTCAGCGTCCCGCGCCTCGCCGTCGCGATCCCGCGGCTGCGCAGGATCAGCGAGTCCGTCGAGATCGAGGTCTCCGGCGGCGTCCGCCTCGACACCGTCGCGGCGATCGCGCGACTCAAGCCCGACTTCGTCTCCTCCGGAGCCATCACGCACTCCGCCGACGCCCTCGACATCTCGATGGACATCGTCCCCGCGTGACCGCCCCGCTCGACGCCGCGGCCGTCACGCGCGGCCTCCGCCCCCTCCGCATCCCTTCGCGCCTCGTCTGCCTCGCCCAGACCCCGTCCACCAACGACGCCTGCTTGGAGCGCGCGAAGGCGGGGGAGCCGGAAGGGTTCACCGTGACCGCCGAGGCGCAGACCGCCGGCCGGGGACGCTTCGGCCGCGCGTGGCACTCCCCGCCGGGTCTCGGCCTCGCCGTTTCCGTCCTCCTGCGCCCGGCGCTCCCGGCCGAGCGCCTCTCGCTCCTCACCGCCGCCGCCGCCGTCGCCGCCGCCGAGACCTGCGGTCCCGACGCGCGCATCCGCTGGCCCAACGACGCCGTCGTCCGCGACCGCAAGATCGCGGGCGTCCTCGTCGAAGGCCGCCCTTCGACTCGCTCCGCTCGCTCAGGGGAGACCGAGCCCGGCGCCTTCGTCCTCGGCTGCGGCCTCAACGTCAACCTGCGCCCCGGGGATTTCCCCGACGACCTCCGCGCCGCCAGCACGTCCCTCCTCATCGAGCGCGGCGTCCCCCAGGACCGCAACGCCGTCCTCCGCGCCTTCCTCGAACACCTCGACCGCCGCTACGACGAAGCCCTCTCCGGCGACCCCGCCCTGCCCCGCGCCTGGCGCGACCTCTCCGCCCTCGTCGGCAGGCGCGTGGCGATCAGCGAAGGCGGAAGGGACTATCGTGGCGAAGTCGTGGACCTCGACGTGCTCGAAGGAATCTCCCTGCGACTCGACGGCGCGATCCGCAGATTCAGGCTGGAGCATGTGGAGCGGTTGCGCCTCGCCTGACGCCGTCCCCCAGCCTCTCATTCCCGACATTCCCCGCCAGCCGTTCCTTCGCCTTCTGCCTCCATCCCGTCCCGCAAGCACGCCCCCTCACGGCCTGAAAGAGAGGCTGGCGGGGAATCCAGGGAATGTCATGAATCTCCGGCACCGCGTGATGCCTGCACGTCATGGACTCCCCCCGCTCCTTTTGGTAATGTCCCCACCCCTCGGGCGTTTAGCTCAGTTGGCTAGAGCGCATGGATCACACCCATGAGGTCGGGGGTTCAAATCCCTCAACGCCCATTCGCGCGGAAGCGCGGCGTCGCTTCGGCGGCGGGCGGCGCGGCCTTCGTCGCGCGGCGGCCTTGCGGACAGCATCGCGCTGCTCGCTGTGACGGTTGACGCGAGGGCCATCGGGGCCGCGCCGCCCGCACGCCTCGCTCCTTGCACTCCCGCGCGAATGGGCGGGAACGGTGCCGTCCTTGCGCAGGCGCGTTCGTCGACGCTCCGCGGTCGTGCTTGAACAGCCCCCGGTCGCTGGGCTAACGTCGCGGCTCTTCGTCAGGGCCGACCCATCGTTTTGCGTGGCATGGATCTGTGCCGCCGGTCCGGCCACCGCGACCAATTTGAGGACGTGCCTGTGAACCACCGTCGAGCCTCCGTTGGGCGAAGTGCGGGCGAATGTCGCCGCTGCGCGGCCCCGGAATTGCTCACTCACTCACTCACTTCTCTCCCTTGATCGGGGTCCCCCCCTGACGCCCGGACTTCTGGCCGGCGCGTCTGGGATCAACCGAAAACAAAACTTCGATCTGGGGACAATGACCATGGCCATCACGCAAGGGGGAGGGGACAGTGTCGTTGCGGTGCTGGAGGAAGTGTCGCGCATCGTGGTGTCGGCGGACTCGGTTGAGGACAAGGCGCGACGGTTGCTATGGCTGGCGATCAGGGTCGCAGGGGGAGACGGCGGCGTCGTCTGCTGGCGGACGGGTTCGTCGGCCGCGAAGG
>JADLHC010000034.1 GCA_020849035.1 Planctomycetia bacterium | reverse complement strand
TTGCAGTGCGCCTTCCTGCTCAACCCCACGAAACTGTCCGAAGTTAAGGTCGTTAGCGAAATCGGGGAGCGCATGCCCCAGAAGTCCACGGACTTCTACCCCAAGCTCCTCACCGGATTTATCATGAACCGCGTCTCCTTCGCGAGGTAGCGCCCACCATGTCCCACAAGAAGCTCTTCATCCCCGGCCCCGTCGAAGTCAAGCCCGACACCCTGCAGGCCTGCGCGACGCCGATGATCGGCCACCGCGTGCCGGAATACGCCGAGCTCCACGGCGCGTGCATCCCGCCGCTCAAGACGCTGCTCGGGACGAAGAACGACATCTTCCTGTTCACGAGCAGCTCGACCGGCGCGATGGAAGCGGCGGCGCGGAACTGCGCGAAGAAGGGCGCGGTGGCGTGCATGCTGGGCGCGTTCAGCGACCGCTGGTACCAGATCGCGGTGCAGAACAACAAGAAGACGGCGAAGGCGCAGGTCGAGTGGGGCCAGGCGATCCGCGCGGAGACGATCGAGAAGCACCTGAAGACGGGGGAGTACGACTGCGTGCTGCTCGTGCACAACGAGACCTCGACGGGGACGATGAACCCGATCGAGGAGATCGCGGACATGATGAAGAAGTACCCCGACGTCGTCTTCGTCGTGGACGCCGTGAGCTCGATGGCCGGCGTGAAGATCGACGTGGACCGCCTCGGCATCGACGTGATCCTCGCCGGCACGCAGAAGGCGTTCGGCCTCCCGCCGGGACTGACGGTGTGCTCGTGCTCGCCCAAGGCCCTCGAGCGCGCCAAGCAGCTCCCCGACCGCGGCTACTACTTCGATTTCGTCGAGATGAAGGCGTTCGGCGACAAGAACCAGACCCCCTGCACCCCCAACATCTCCCTCATCTACGGCCTCAGGCACCAGCTCGACAAGTTCTTCAAGGAAGGCCTCGAGGCGCGCTTCAAGCGCCACATGGACCTCCGCGACACCTGCTGGAACTGGATCGAGGAGCACGGCTTCAAGAAGTTCGCCCCGCCGGGCTTCGAGTCCGTCACGCTCACCTGCGCCGCAAACACGCGGAAGGTGGACATCGTGAAGTGGGTCAAGAAGGTCGCCGACCGCGGCTTCATCATCAGCGAAGGCTACGGCAAGCTGAAACAGGACGCGTTCCGCGTCGCCCACATGGCGGATTGCACGATCCCGGAGCTGAAGGAGTGCCTCGGGGTGATGAGCGAGGAATTGAGGAAGCTCTGAATCTGACGTAAGCCAGTAGGAGACCCATTCCGTGCCTCTGAAGTGGTGGGCTATTTTCGTATTCCTGCTCCTCACTCTGTCCGCGGCGGCGCAACAGCCGGCCCCTGCGCGCACGGATGCCGAAGGTACACCGTTGCCGGAGGGCGCGGTTCATCGCCTGGGGTCCATGAAGCTCCGGCACTGGATCGCCGTCGACGAGGTGTGCTGGCTGCCGGACAGCAAGCGACTCGTGTCGAGCGGCGACGAGGGATTCGTTTTTCTCTGGGACACCGAAACTGGTCGGCAGATTCGTGAATACGAAGCGGACGCTGAGAGGGTTACAGCCATCGCAGTGTCATCCGACGGATCGACGCTGGCAACCGCGGGGTTGGGCACTGCCGTTTTGCTCTGGCAGGTCGAGACGGGTGAGATAACACGGGAACTGGAAGGTCCGTCAGAACTCGTCAGCTCCTTGCGGTTCTCACCCGATGGGAAGCGCGTGGCAGGTTGGGCGCGCGGGAACGTGTTCGGATTTGACACGTCTCAGGGCGACCTCGGCACTCTGTGCACGGCCCAGGCTCAGCTTGTAAGGACGGCCGCCTGGTTGCCCAGCAGTTCCAGCATCGCCGTCGTAGACAGCGACTGCAAAGTTGCCGTGTGGAACCTGAAGGATCAGAGAATTGCATGGTCCTGGTCGCTGCCAGGCGACGATTCCCTCTGCCCTCAATTCTCTCCCGACGGAAAGACCCTGGCCACGGCGGACGAGGGCACGGGAATCCGGACCTGGGACGTCGAAACCGGAAAGCTGCTTGCACACGTCGAGTGCCCCTGTGAGAGCTTCTCGCCGCTGGAATGGAGCCCGGATGGTAGCCGGCTTGCGTTTGCGCACTTCTGGACCGGCGAAGGGCGCGTCATGGATTCGGCGAAGCTGGAAACGCTTTCCACTTTCCAGACGGGCCGCACGACGCGGCACCTCGCGTGGTCTCCTGATGGGAGCAGGATCGCCGCTGCTGGAGGCACGTCCATCGGAATCTGGGATGCAAAGACCGGGAAGTGCCAGACCCATGACAAGGCTCATGGCCGACCGGTCAAGCAGGTTCAATTCGCAGGCAAGGACCACCTCATTTCGACCGCCGACGACGGGTCCTTTGTTCTTTGGAACGTGAAGAAGGAGTCGCCCGACTCCTTTCAAGTCAACCGCAGCGACAAGATCCCCCACTCCGTTTTCGGAGTGGACGAAACCTGCTATGTCATCCAGACGGGGTTTCGTGAGGCACAGACATACGACCTGGTCTCGGGCACGAAGCGCTGTTCCATCGGCATCGACGGGAGCGGCATTACCTCATTGGCTCTCACTTCCGGCGGGTCGCGCCTGGTGGCCGCCACGAGGGAGGACGGGCTCTACTCGTTCGATGCAACGACCGGGAAACGCGTCGCGCATGATCCGGGTTCCAATGCCAACATTCTCCTGCCTGTTCCTGACGGGACTCTGGTGGTCGCGGTGTACAGTGCGGATGCCCGGATCTGGGACGCCTCGACCGGCCGGACAGTTCGCCATTTGGACCTGGGGAAGGAGTGGAGTCAATCGGCGAGCCTGGCACCCGGAGGCGGCCAAGTCACGCTGAGTCGGGGAAGCGGCTTCGCGACGTATGACCTGGCAAAGGGCAGGTGCCTGATGCAACGTGACGTTCACGACGGAGGCTGCCTGGCGGTTGCCTGCAGCCCGGACGGCCGGATCATCGCGAGCGGAAGCACTGACTGCACGGTCGTCCTGACCGATTCAGCGACGGGAGTGCCCCTGATGAGGTTCCGATCGGATTGCGGAGTCGTGTGGTCGCTCGCGTGGACCGCGGACGGCCGACAGCTTGCTTCGGGTCTCCAGGGCGGGACCATCCTGGTCTGGGACCCATATTCGCTGCCTCCAGGGGACGCCTCGATCGAAGACGCGTGGGAGTCCCTCAGTTCGGATGACGGAGCTCGACTGTGGCCGGGTCTCCTGTCGCTGGTATCAAGGGGCGAAGAGGCGGTTGAACACATCGAGAGAGCGCTATCCACGAAGCTCCCCGAGGCCGATGCCGACCGTTACGCCAAGTGGGTCGAACTCCTTGGCGATGATTCCGACGCCGAGGATGCGGAAGAGGGGCTACGCGACGCTGGAGATGATGTCGACGGCATCCTGCGGGAAGGCTCCAGGAAGAACCTGCAAGCCGGGACTCGATCACGCCTCGATCGACTCCTGGCGGAGTTTGACTCGCCCGTGACTGCGTCGCCTGTGACCGCAAGGAACAACTGGGCTATCCGCATCTTGGAGGTCATCGCGAGCAGGGAGTCGCTCGAGGCGCTTCAGAGACTCGAGAAGTCCGCCTGCTCTGAAAGGGTCCGGAGGTTGTGCCGGGAAGCGCTGGCAAGGAGCAGGACCAGGTAATAGCGGGACTCAGCCTGACTTCTCCTCGTACGGATCCTTTACCTGCGCGCCCGACCACAGCTCGCGGTACTTCGACTGCACAAACGGATGCAGTTTGCCCTCGAATTCCTTCGGTAGCCGATTGGCCTTGATCAACTCCTGAACATCGGCGAGATCCTTCAATCGACCGGCCAACGTGATTCCGCTGGCCAGCTTCAGCTCGATCAGGTCCCGAAGCGGGAGCAGCTTGAGTCCGGACCAGATCCCGCCGACCTCCTGGCCCAGCGATTCGGGGCTTGGAAAATTGAAGGGACAGGTCTTCCCGTCTCCGGGTTTCTCGTCCGGAGTGAGGACGTCGACGTCCACCTTGAATTCGGCATCCTTCATGCCTTTGGAGCCCTTGAACTTCTCGACCCAACCGACGCCGAGGGCATGCTCCTTGAACCTTGCGAGTCCCTGGCGCGTGAGGATGAGGTCGACGTCCACGGTTGCCCGCATGTACCCATTCGCGCCGACGGCGAGACCCCCGGCAACCACGTAGGGGATGCCCAATTCCTGCAGTTTCGCGGCGATCTTCCGCGCCGCTCGCTGCGCCGGGGCCGTTCCCGAGGCGAATTCGTCCATCAGTACGAGGGTCTCCTGCAGATTGGCCTGGAGTTGTGCGGGGGTGAACATGCGGGCCTCCGGCGGGCAGTATATCGGGTGCCCTGGTGCGAGGTGGCTTCCGTATTTCGTAGGATCTTGATCGACAGCCGCGCCTTCAATTCTACTCCATGCTTCCAAACAGCGAATACTCTGCGGAGGCTCGCAACGTGCATACGGGCGTGACCGGCCAGGTTGAGCTCGAGCACAGGGCGTTCTACATGGACGGAGCGCCGCCGCACACGGGTCTTGTCGCGTCCTCGGAGGAAGGGAGGATGTCGTTTCTGACGGCGAATGGGCAAGGCGTCCGGTCGTGGAGCCATCGGACTTCGGTGCGCTCGATCGCACGGTGCCCGGTCGGCGATCGAATCGCGATTGTTGATGCTGACTTCGGCATCCTGGTGCTGGACTCCGGACTCGGCACCCAGCTCGTTCAGATCAGGCCGCCGGCCAGCAGCCAACACGAAAAAGACCACCGTGGAGGATATTCAGCGTGTCTCTTCGACGAAGGGGGAGGTTGTCTCTGGGTCGTTTCGCGTCCGGACGAGCGCAGGTGCGTTGTTCAACTCATGGACACCCGAGACTGGCGGTTCGTTGCAGAAAGCACCGTGGAGGACCCGTTTCAGGCGAGTTCCTGCTCCCTTCACAGGACCGGACGGCCGGAACTTGTGTCGCTCTGGCTGGCCGCGGGGGACTGCGGCCAGCAGGTGTATTGGCTGCGCTGTCATGGTCACAAGATCACCTGCGACATCGAGAAAACACTCTCAGGCACGACGCCGCCGGAGTTCTCGCCAGACGGCGACCGATTCGTAGTGCTTGGAGCCGGCGGCGAGGTTCGCCTCCACGAGTTCGGCAGCATGAGACTCATCGGTCAGGCAGGCGAGGCCGGTCTGGATGAGGACCCATTCGCTGAATCCCAGGCGTTCCTGAGCCGAAGCCTGGTGCTGGCGAGCACGAACAACGGTCGGATCTTCATGCTCGACGCAGAGACGATGCATGTCACCGAGGAGCTCATTGTGGCCGGCCACGAGCCACGACCTGTTCGCGAGCTCTACCCGGAACTGGCCGATGACAAGAACTTGTGCACCGACATCTCGTACTTCAGGCGGTTGGGGAAGCAGGTGGTTATCGTCGTGCCGCGCGAGCGTGACATGAATCGGCGGGTGTGGAAGGACCGGCTTCTCTGGTTTCCAGTTTCGGAGTGAAACCTTGCCCGAGGCGATGCCCGACGTGTCCACGTCGCAACCCACACCGGCGAATCCCCTCTTCCGGCTGTGCCGGCGGCGGCGCGTTGCCTATCATGGCCGCTCGGCCGCGGCCGCCCTGTCGATCACCAACTCGAGGATTCGCTCATGCTTCAGGTCTCAGCTCGCGTGAAGTCGTCCAAGTCTCCATCCAGCGTAGTTCGGCGTCTCCTCCCCGCCGGAACCGCCGAGCTCACCCCGCACGTCCTCGCCGATCTCGACTCGCGCTTCGCCGCGAACCCCGCGTACCAGCTCTCGCTCAACGCCGTCACGCAGACCTCCGCGGACGACGTGGCGCTGAACCGCGCGGTTGTGACGGGAACGGATTTCACGTTCTCGCACTGGCTGGACCAGTGGAGCGTGACGGCGCAGAAGCAGTCGGGGCGGTGCTGGATGTTCGCGGGGCTGAACCTGTTCCGCGTGGGGGCGATGAAGAAGATGGGGCTGGACGGGTTCGAGTTCAGCCAGAACTACACGTTCTTCTGGGACAAGCTGGAGCGGGCGAACTACTTCCTGGAGAAGATGATCGAGACGGCGGACCGGGACGCGGACGACCGGAACGTGGCGTTCCTGCTGGACACGGTGCTGGGCGACGGCGGGCAGTGGAACATGTTCGTGAACATCGTGCAGAAGTACGGCGTGGTGCCGAAGGCGGCGATGCCGGAGACGGAGAGCTCGTCGAACTCCGGGCGCATGAACAGCATGCTGGTCACGAAGCTGCGCGAGGGCGCGAAGACGCTGCGCGACCTCCACGCGGACGGCGCTTCCACCGCCGAACTGCGCTCGAAGAAGCACGAGATCCTCGGCGTCGTCCACCGGATCCTCTGCATCCACCTCGGCACCCCGCCGGCGCGCTTCCACTGGCAGTGGAACGACCGCAAAAGGAAGCTGCACCGCGACGGGGAGATCACGCCGCAGCAGTTCGCGAAGAAGTACATCACGCTGCCGGTGGACGAGTACGTGTGCCTGGTGCACGACCCACGGCCGACGAGCCCGTACAACCGGACGTTCACGGTGGAGCACCTCGGGAACGTGATCGAGGGCGGGATCGTGAAGTACCTGAACGTGGAGATCGGCGTGATGAAGGACGTCACGATGAAGGCGATCATGAAGGGCGAGCCGGTGTGGATGGGGTGCGACTGCGGGAAGATGATGAAGCGCGAGATGGGGATCTGGGACCGGAACCTGTACCGGTACGACGCGCTGTACGACACGGAGTTCACGATGTCGAAGGCGGACCGCCTCATCTACCACCAGACCGCCATGAACCACGCGATGCTGTTCACCGGCGTGGACGTCGAAAACGGCAAGCCGCGCCGCTGGCGCGTGGAGAACAGCTGGGGCGAGGAGAAGGTGGGCCGCAAGGGGTTCTTCGTCATGAACGACAACTGGTTCGACGAGCACATGTTCGAGATCGCGGCGCGGCGGAGCGCGCTGCCGCCGAAGCTGCGGAAGGCGCTGGAGCTGGAGCCGATCGTGCTGCCGGCGTGGGACCCGATGGGGTCGCTGGCGGACTAGAGCGGGATCGCCGCGAGGAGTCCGACCGGCTCGAACCCCCGCAGGCCGTGGCGGTAGAGCTCGGACCGCCACGTCACGGTCCCCTCGTCGTCCTCTTCGATGCGGTGGACGATGAGGGTGTTGTGGGGAATTCCGTGGCGGGCAATCGTGGCACCGGACGGGATGCAGTCCTTCTGGGTGGTGGAGCCGCAGCGGGCCTCGAGGATGCGCCCGTGTCGGCTGCGGTGGACGACGGCGCGCGGGTGGTGCACGTGGCCGCAGAGGATGACGCGGATGCCGTGCTTCGGGAGGAACGCCGCGAGCGCCGCGCGGCTGCCTTTCACGATGCCCAGGTGGTACTTCTGGACCATGGGCGAATGGTGCATGAGCAGGACGCGGATCTCGCCCGGCATCGGGGCCGGCATCAGGAGATCGAGCGCGGCGATCTGGGACTTGAAGTGTCCGCGGCCCCAGGCGCGGGCGCTGCTCCAGGGCGGCACGTCGGCGTCCGTGTCGATGGCGGCGAGCGTGAGGAGGCGGTGCCGCCCGAGCGGGATGTGGCGGATCCAGGGGAGCTCGGGGAAGCACCGGCCGAGGGCGCTCGAGGAGCGGCCGAGGACGCCGCCGGTGCCGGGCCAGTGGTCGTGGTTGCCGGGGATGGAGAAGTCGAGGGCGCGGGGGTCCTGCAGGACCTCGGGCAGAAGCGCACGCGCCGCTTCGAACTGACCGGAGGCGCCCCAGGAGGTGAGGTCGCCGGTGTGGACGGTGACGCTTCCCTCGTTGTCGCGGAGCCGTGCGGCGAAATCCGCGAGGGCCATCATGGCGGGGGTGGAGTGGCTGAGGACGCCATGCCAGACGCGGCCGCGGCGCCACCGTGGGAGGGTGGAGGGGTCGATGCGGCTGCCGCCGGTCTGGCAGCCCGGCTCCGCAATATGCGTGTCGGAGATGTGAAGCAGCGTCAGGAGGCGTTTCGCGGCCACGAGGTGAATTATCCGCAAAACGCATGCGAGCTGCCACCCGCGCTGACGCCTACGCTTCAGGCGTGGGGAGGCGGAGATTCCGGCGTATGGCGAGGATGCGGATGGAAACCGTGGCGACGAAGCCGAGGGTGAGCGCTGCGGCATCCGGGGCGCCGAGGCCGCGGGCGACCAGGAGCGTCACGGCGCCCGCGATGCTTGCGGTGGCGTAGAGGGTGCCGCGGAAGATGAAAGGGAGGTCGTTGACGAGGACCTCGCGGAGGACGCCCCCGCCGCAGGCGGCAGTGACGGCGACCAGGACGGCCGGGATGGCGGGAAGCTGCCGGTCAGCGGCGAGCTGGGCGCCCATGGCGGTGTAGAACGCCAGGCCGACGGCGTCGAAAAACTCGAGCCCCTTCGCCGGCAGGCGCACGAAGAAGGCAAGGAGGGAGACGGCGACGGCGACGCCGATGATCCACTCGTCGCGGAAGACGAACGGGGGGACGCGGCCGAGGATGGCGTCGCGGAGGACGCCGCCGCCGGTGGCGGTGACGACGCCGAGGGTGACGAATCCGACGGGGTCGAGCTGCTTCTCGCGGGCCTTGAGGGCGCCCGAGACGGCGAAGACGGAGACGCCGAAGAGGTCGACGAGCTGGAACAGGGTCACGGGGGGATTCTACGCGCCCCCGGGATTCACGCGGAATTCACTCGGAGCTCAGGGGGGATTCAGGCGAGTGGCGGAGAATCCTCACCATGAAACGCGACGAGGTTCTCGAGTCGTTGAACGACGCCGTGTCCCGGCTGGAATCGGTGTTCGGACCGCCCCCGCAGGTCCGGCCGCTTCCCCCGACCCCCGAGGCGGCGGGACTGGACGGCGCGATGCGGGCGGTGCACGACGGGGTCGTGGCGTACTCGCCCGGCTTGCGCGTGGACCACGCGGACGGCGAGGCGGCGGCGGCGCTGGGGCTGTCCGAGGAGGAGATTCGCGGGCTCCCGCGGGAAGGGCTGGCGCGCCTGCTGCTGGCGAAGGCGGCGGCGGCGGTGGCGGCGTTGCGCGGGCTCGCGTCGGCCTAGGCGAGCCGCCGGCCCAGGGCGCCCTGGAGCGCGGCGTACTCCCCGATCTCCTCGCCGGTCAGCAGTCCGACCAGCGCGCCGTCCTGCACGACCACGGCGGCGTGATCGGGCGACGCCTGCATCGCCAGGAAGCCCTGCTCGAGCGTGTCCGTCGGCGCCACGACTGCGAACTCCCGCGACATCGCGCTTCCCACGAGGGCTCCCAGTCCCGCGCGCGACGCCGCGTTCACGATCGCCGTGCGCGTCAGAAGCCCCGCGACTCTCCCTTCCTCCACCACCGGGAACTCGGTCTGGGTCCCGCGCAGCACGAACAGGGCCGCCTTCTCCAGAGTGTCTCCCGGCGCGAGGGTCCGGATTTCCGTGGCCATCGCGTGCCAGACCGGGATCCCGGAGAGCGCCGCGCGGAACTGCGCCTGGCGGTTCTCCTCGCCCGCGCCGATCCAGACGAAGAAGCCGATGAGGGCGAGGAAGGGCTGGCCGGTGAAGAGGCCGGCGACGACGAAGAGGGCGGCGACGCCCTGTCCGAGGCGGGCGGCGAGGGCGGTGGCGACGGCGGGGTCGAACTGCATGGCGAGGAGGGCGCGGAGGACGCGGCCGCCGTCCATGGGGAAGGCGGGGAGCATGTTGAAGACGGCGAGGAAGGCGTTGAGGACGACCATGCGGGGGAGCCACCCGGCCTTGAGGATGTCGGCGGGGACCATCTCCGCGGCGCGCCCGGTCGCCGCGAGCACGGCCGCCGCGGCGACGCAGAGCGCGACGTTCACGGCGGGGCCGCCGATTGCGACCAGCAGCTCCTGCCACGGCTTGTCGGGCATGCGTTCGAGCCGCGCGAGCCCCCCGATCGGGAGCAGCGTGATGTCCCGCGTCCGGATGCCGAACGCCTTCGCCGTCAGGGCGTGCCCGAGCTCGTGCAGCACCACGATCACGAACGTCACGAGCGTGAAGACGGTCGCGTCGAGCACCTCGCCCCTCGACTTCCCCCCCGACCACGAGGCGTAGACGATCCATGCGAGCAGCAGGAAAAACGTCGCATGCACGCGGATGTCGATGCCCGCGACGCGGGCGATGCGGAAGGACCAGCGCATTTCGTCTCCGGAAGGCGGCCTGCTAGACCGCCTTCGTCTCGATCTTCACACCCGGCGACAGCATCTTGTGCACCGGGCACTTGTTGGCGACTTCCATCAGGCGGGCGCGCATCTCGTCGTCCAGCGTCCCCGCCAGCTTCACCTCGCGCAGGATGTGGTCCGCCTGCCCCTTCGCAGGATCCGCCGCGTCCACCGGCACCTTCGACAGCCGCAGCTTCACGTCCACCTCCGCCAGCGGCCATTTCTTCCGCTCCGCATACAGGCGCAGCGTCATCGCCGTGCACGCGCCCAGCGACGAGAGAAGGAGCTGGAGGGGGGAAGGGCCGGAGTCGGTTCCGCCGATGGCGGGGAGCTCGTCGGCATTGAAGCGGTGCCTGCCCGCCTCGACGTCGAGGCGCAGGCCGGACCGGGGGGCTTTCACGAGGGCAATCGGGTCGGGGAGCTTGACTGCGTCGGCCATGGCGGTCTCCGGGTTGGGTTGAAGGTGGATTGTCGCCGAACTGCCGCGATCCGGCTACCGCGGGCTGCGGTCGGTTAGACTTCCGGGCCATGAGCACCCTCGAGCGCCTCTTCCGGCACGCCCGGCCGCTGGTCGGCATGGTCCATCTCCTCCCGCTTCCCGGCGCGCCGCGGCATGCCTCGATGGCGGCGGTGCTGAAGCGCGCGGTGGCCGACGCGCGCGCGATCGAGGAGGGCGGGCTGGACGCGCTGATCGTGGAGAACTACGGGGACTTCCCGTTCTTCAAGGCCGACCTGCCGCCGGAGGCGGTGACGGCGTTGACGCGGTGCGTCACGGAGGTCATGCGCGCCGTGAAGATCCCGGTCGGCGTCAACGCCCTCCGCAACGACGCCCACGCCGGCCTCGCCGTCTGCGCCGCCACCGGCGCACGCTTCATCCGCGTCAACGTCCACGTCGGCGCGCAGCTCACCGACCAGGGGATCGTGGAGGGGCGCGCCGCGGAGACGTGCCGGCTGCGGGCCCGGCTCTGCCCGGACGCGGGCATCCTCGCGGACGTCGGCGTGAAGCACTCCGCGCCGCTCGCCCCGAGGCCGCTTCACGAGGAGGCCGCCGACGCGGTCCACCGCGGGCTCGCGGACGTGATCGTTGTGACGGGGAGCGCGACCGGGCACGCCGCGGACCCGCGCGACTACGACGCCGCGGCGCGCGGCGGGGCGCCGGTGTTCGCGGGAAGCGGCGTGACGGAGGCGACGGTGCGGGCGACGCTGAAGAAGTGCAGGGGCGTGATCGTGGGGACGGCGATCAAGGAGGGCGGGGTTCCGGACGCGCCCGTGAACGCTGCGCGGGCGCGGGCGTTCGTCGCGAAAGCGCGGGGATAGACGGAGGGCGCCCGCCGGGCGTACAGTCTGCGTTTCGTGGAACAGGCCGCCCCCCTCACTCCCGCCGCGCCGCGCGCCTCGGCCGCAGAGGTCGTGCTGCGGACGGAGGGGCTGTCGAAGAGATTCGGGGCGTTGGCGGCGGTGGACGGGCTGGACCTCGAGGTCCGCCGCGGGGACATCTTCGGCCTGCTCGGCCTGAACGGCGCCGGGAAGACGACGACGATCCGGATGGTCCTGCGCCTGATCGCGCCGACGGCGGGCCGCGTCCTGGCGTTCGGGCAGGACGTGCGCGAGAACTCGCTGGCGGTGCTGAACCGGATCGGGGCGATGGTCGAGATCCCGCAGTTCTACCCTTACCTGACGGGGCGAAAGAACCTCGAGCTGCTGTACGGGCTGTCGGGCGGGCGGGACGGGGCGCGGGTGGAGGAGTGCCTGGAGCTCGTCGGCCTGGCGACAAGGGGCGGCGACCGCGTCCGCGGCTACTCGCAGGGGATGCGGCAGCGCCTCGGCCTCGCGCAGGCGCTTCTCACCCGCCCCGAGCTGGTGATCCTGGACGAGCCGACGAACGGGCTGGACCCGCAGGGGATCATCGACAACCGGAGGCTCATCCAGCGGCTCAACCGGGAGAACGGGGTGACGTTCCTGATCTCCTCGCACCTGCTTCACGAGATCGAGCTGACCTGCAACCGCGTGGCGATCGTGCACCAGGGGCGGCTGCGCCTGCAGGACGACGTGAAGGCGCTGCTGGCGCACGCGAAGGCGCTGGCGACGGTGCGGGCGGAGCCTGTCGCGGAGGCGCGCAAGGTGTTCGGGCTGCGGAAGGCGGAGGTCGTGTCGGAGCGCGACGGCGTGTTCCAGCTCCGGTGCGAGCCCGAGGCGCTTCCCGACCTCGCGGCCGCCCTCCACGCGTCCGGCTGCCGCGTCTGGGAGCTGACGCCGGGGCGCGAGACGCTCGAGGACGTGTTCCTGGCCGCCACGGGGCGCGGGGGTGCGGCATGATCGCGCGCGTCGGTCGCCTGGTGAGGTTCGAGCTGGCGAAGCTGTTCCGGCAGAAGCTGCCGTACGTGGTGCTGTTCCCGATCGTGGGGGCGGTGATGCTGGTGATGCTGCGCGGGATGGACGTGCAGGGGGAGGCGGTGGCGGACCCGCGGATCCGGAACGGGTTCGAGTACCTGGGGACGGCGTGCCTGTGGGCGCTGCGGCTGGTCAGCGTGTTCGCAGTGGTGATCGCGAGCCTGTCGCTCTCGGGGGAGGCGTCCCAGGGGACGTACCGCATGGTCCTGGTGAGGCCCGTGACGCGAACCGATGTTTTTATTTCCAAGGCGCTCGTCGTCTCCATCGTCGTCCTCGCCCTCTTCCTCGCCACCGCCGCCGTCAGCTCCGGCATGCTCCACGTCGCCCACGGATTCTGGCGCGACGGAAGCTACGTCTCCCCCCTCAACGAAGGCCGCTTCACCCTCATGGGCGAGGAGGTCATCTCCGACCCCAACCGCCCCAGGGACGTCCTCGCCGGCGACTTCCGCCTCGCCATGACCCTCTCCATCCTCCCCCTCCTCGCCTCCGGCTTCTTCGGCCTCCTCATCAGCTCGCTCTTCGATAACACCGGCGCCGCCGTCGGCCTCGCCATGTTCCTCGCCGTCGCCCTCTACGGGTTCGCGAGCGTCGATCGCCAGGCCGGAAAATACGTCTTCAGCCACTCCCTCGAGTACGGCCTCACCGTCGCCAAGCACCGCGCCGAAGGATACTCCGACCGCAAGTGGGAGAACGGCGCCATCCGCCGCGCGTGGCTCGTCCCACTGCTCAGCGGCGTCGCCTTCCTCGGCGCCGCGTACGCGGTGTTCGTCCGAAGGGACATCCTCAGCTGACCCGGACCTCTTCCTTCCCCGACCCCCCCCGAGAACCCTTCCCCCATGCGCCTCAGCTCGCTGCTTTCGCCCCGCCTGATCGTCTGCCCGGTCGCCTCCACGGAGAAGGACGCGGCGCTGAGGGAGATGGTGAAGCGGCTGTGCGCGGTGGCGCAGCAGGACATCGAGGCGGACGTGATGGCGGCGGTGGGGGCGCGGGAGAAGTTCGGCGGGTTCACGATGGGGTTCGGGGTGGCGTTCCCGCACGCGAGGACGGACCGGGTGGGGAGGGTGTGGGTGGTGCTGGGGACGCACCCGAAGGGGGTGGCGTTCGGGTCCGGGCCGGACGCCCTGGCGAGGGTGATCGTGCTGTTCGTGATCCCGAAGACGCACGCGGCGACGTACCTGCAGACGCTGGCGGCGTTCTCGACGCTCTTCAAGAACCCGAACCACGTCGAGGAGGTGGCGACGGCGGCGAGCGCGGAGGAGATCTGGGAGTACGTGGACGGGACGGCGGTCCGCGTCCGCGAGGCGACGTTCGTCCGCGACGTCATGGGGGCGCTTCCCGGCACGATTCCCGCGAAGGCGACGCTGAAGGAGGGGCTGGACATCCTTGTGGCGACGGGGGCGGACATCCTGCCGGTGGTGGACGACGCGGGAAACTGGCTGGGCGGGCTGACGCCGCGGGCGATCGTGCGGCGGGGGATTCACACGTACCTGAGCTACGCGGGCTCGCCGGCGGTGCTGTCGACGCAGGCGCCGTTCGAGGACTTCCTGCGCCATCACGGCGACCTGCCGGTCGCGGGCTGCATCGATCCCGGGGTGCCTGCGGTGCCGGAGGAGACGAGCCTGCTGGAGGCGACGATGACGCTTTCGCGGCTCGGGCGCACCGCGGCGATCGTGCTGCGCCAGGGGAAGCCGGCGGGGATCCTCCGCATGGGCGACGTCGTCCGCCGCGCGATCGTCACGCGAATGGGGTGAGCGCATGGACCTCTCCGACCTGCTGGACCTGATCTTCACGAGCGAGGACGACCTCCGCCGCCTGGGGGCGCAGGGGGGGCCGGAGGCGCGGCAGCTTGTGGAGGACGCGGTCGCCGCGACGCGGAAGGCGCGGGAGGAAGCGGAGGCTGCGTTCGGGAAGATCTTCGAGCGCGCGGGGCTGGCCCGGCGGGGCGACGTGGAGGCGCTCTTGCGGAGGGTGGAGGAGCTCGAGGCGCGGGTCCGTTCGCTGGAGGGGCAGCTGGCCGCGCGGGACCCGCACCGCCCCGCGTAGGCCCGCTCCGGGTTTTTCTTTACACTTGCGCCCCCGCCCCGTTCCTGACCCAATGGCGGCATTGCCATGGACCTCGGCTCGCTGACGCGACTTCCGCAGACCCTCCGGAACCTCAGCCGCGGGCGCCACATCCTCGCGGTGCTGGGCCGGCACGGGTTCGCCGACGTCCTGGCGCGCCTCGGCCTCGAGGGCGCGACGCGCACCTTCCTCAAGATCGTCACGCTGAACCGGTACCACCCCGACGACTCGCGGACGACGGAAGAGCGGATCCGCATGGCCCTGGAGGAGATGGGGCCGACGTTCGTGAAGCTGGGGCAGATCCTGGCGACGCGGCCGGACCTGGTGCCGCTGTCCCTGGTGACGGAGCTGCGCCGGCTCGAGGACCGCGTGCCCCCGTTCGGCGCGGACGAGGCCGTCGCGGAGATCGAGGCGGAGATGAAGCGGAAGGTCGGCGACGTCTTCGCGGACTTCGAGAAGCAGCCGCTGGCGGCGGGATCGATCGCCCAGGTGCACCGCGCGATCCTGAAGGGCGGGCAGAAGGTGGTCGTGAAGGTGCGCCGACCGGGGCTCGAGCGCACGATCAAGACGGACATCGACATCATGACCAAGCTGGCGCACCTCCTGGAGGAGAACCTCCCGGAGTCGCGCCCGTACCACCCGCGGGCCGTCGTGGCGGAGTTCGCCCGGTCGATCACGCGGGAGATCGACTTCACGCGCGAGGCGTTCAGCATCCAGAAATTCGCGCGGAACTTCGGCGGGGACGAAAGGTTCGTCGTGCCGGAGGTGTACCCGGAGCTGTGCACGAAGAAGATGCTCACGGTGCAGTTCGTCGAGGGGACGAAGATCACGAGTCTCGACGAGCTGCGGGGGAAGGGGCACGACCTGCCGAAGCTGGCGAAGCACGGGGTGGCCTACGTGCTTCTGCAGATCTTCCGGCACGGGTTCTTCCACGGCGATCCGCACCCGGGGAATTTCTTCGTGCTCCCGGGCGACAAGCTGTGCCTGGTCGACTACGGGCTGATGGGGGCGCTGGACGAGGAGCGGCTGGACGAGCTGCTGGGGTTCATGTCGGGCGTCGTGGGGAAGGACCCGGAGAAGGTGGTGCGGACGTTCAGGCACATGGGGATCCTGGGCGACGAGGTGGACATGCGCCGCCTGCGTCTCGACGTCATGGACCTGATCGAGCGCTACGCGGAGATCCCGCTGGGCCGCGTGGACATGGGCCGGTTCTTCGCCGAGCTGTACGAGACGATGGCGCGCCACCAGATCCGCGTTCCCCCGGACATCCACCTGCTCGGCAAGGCGCTCGCCACCGCCGAGGGGATCGCAAGGCAGCTCGATCCGTCACTCGACCTGGTCGCCGAGATCCGGCCCTTCATCGTCAAGACCTACCTCGAGAGGCTCGCCCGGTTCAAGGTCCTCGGCCGCGAGGTCCGCCGCGCGATCGAGGACTACGGCGCCCTCCTGCGGACGCTGCCGGCGGAGGCGAACCGGATCCTGGTGCAGCTCCGGAAGGGGGAGTTCGAGTTCGCGGCGCACCTTCGGGACCAGGAGCGGCTGGTGCGGGACGGGAACCGGTCGTCGAACCGCGTGGCGACGGGGCTGGTGATGGCGGGGGTGCTGATCGGGAGCGCGATGCTGCTGATCACGCCGAGCGGGCCGGTCTGGCACGGGGTGGCACTGTCGCAGATGGTGGGCGCGCTGGGGGCCGTCGCAGCCGGGTTCCTGGGGCTGACCCTCTTCGCCGCCATGTGGCGCAGCGGGGGCGTATGAGGCGCCGGATTGGAAATTCCGCCCCTGCGCGTTATCCTCTCACGTCCAGGCCGTCACCCTGACGAAATACAAACAATGAGCCCCATTCCCGGGATCTGCACGTGAGTCACTACGAAGACGGCGTTGCGGCGTACAAGAAGCACGCGGACAAGGACGCTGCGGGGCTGTTCCGCAAGGCCCTGGAGCAGGATCCGCAGAACTTCCGCGCCGCTGTTTACCTCGCGCTCGTGCTCGAGCGCCTCGGCGACCTCGAGGGCGCCCTCGGCGCCGCCAGGCTCGCCGTCGGCGTGAGCCCGCAGTACGCGAAGGGCCACAACGCTCTCGGGAACATCCAGCGGGCGATGGGGAGCCTGGAGGAGGCGCTCCAGTCCTACCGCGCCGCGGCGAAGATCGAGCCGGGGAGCCCGCTCTACCGGCACAACCTCGGCATCACGCTGTTCGACGTCGGAATGATCGATGCCGCACAGCAGGAGCTCCTCGAGGCCTCTTCGCTCGACCCGCAGAACGCGGACGTCGCGTGGGACCTGGCGCAGGCGTCGCTGAAGCGGAACGACCTGAACACGGCGAAGACGGCGCTGGAGAAGTACCTGGACGTGCGGCCGCGCGGGGTGCACGCGCAGCAGGCGTGGTGCGACCTGGGCGATGCGCTGGTGGCGCTCGGGGACCCGGTGGGGGCGCGTCTCGCGTTCAACACGTATCTCGAAGGGCCGCCGGACGAGCGCGAGGGGGAGATCCGGGCGAAGCTGGAGCGCCTGGAGCAGGACGATCCGAACGTGGGGCCGGCGTTCGGGTAGCGGCGAGCCTTCGCGGTGGCGCCGCCCCAAGGGGCGAAGTACAATTGGTGGACCGGGTTACGGCGTTCCACGACCCGGGGACGCAGCGAGCCGCAGGCCCTTTCGAGCCCTCCCCGCGGCGGACACCTTGCCGGAGTTCCCCCTTGCCCGATTCGCCCCAGAGCAGCCCGCCCGAGTCGCTCGTCTGCTACGTCGATGACGAGGTCAACCTCCTTGGCGTCGTCAAGCGCGGCCTGGAGCGGCGCGGCTGGAAGGTCGAGGCGATCGGCGATCCGTTCGACGCCCTTCGCAAAATCCGCAAGGCGCAGCCTAAAGTCGTGGTGCTCGACCTCCTGATGCCGGGGATGGACGGTTTCCAGGTGCTGCGCGCCCTGAAATCGTCCTCCGACCTCGCCGCGATCCCCGTCATCATCGGCTCCGCGCGAGACAGCCAGAAGGACAAGGAAATGGCGTTCTCCCTCGGCGCGGCCGCGTTCCTCGTGAAGCCGTTCGGAATCAAGGAACTGCTGCTGACCATGGAGTCCGTCCTCGGACAATCCATGTTCCCGCCCCCCGCAAACCCGGAACCCACCGACCTCTTCGGCCGCCCCGGGGGCGCCGGGTAGTCCATGCGCTTTCTCCGCGCCGCGACCCGCATCCTGCGGTTCCTCCCTACGACGCAGGCGCTGGCGACCGCCGCGGCGTGGGGGGGCGCGATCGCGCTGGCGTGGGGGCTCGGGTGGCTCTCGTTTCTCGAGGAGCCGCTGGGCGACCGGTTGTGGCGCGCGTCGCAGTCGGGCGAGCCGACGGTGACGTCGTGGGTCGTATTCATGGACCGGGTGTCGGCGGAGAAGGGCCACGCGGCGGACGACGTGGAGACGTGGAAAGGGCTCCTGTCGCGGGCGAAGGACGAAGCGGTGGCCGCCGTCGTGATCCTGGACGAGCGGTCGCCGCGCGCGGTCGCACAGGCCCTGCGCGAAGCCAGCCCCGGGGGGGTGCGGGTGCTCGTGCCCTCCCGCCGGCGGGAGGATCCGTTCCGGGAGGCGCCGTCGACGATCGTCCCGTTCTTCCCGTCGGGGGACGAGCCGCCGGGCGGGACGTGGGAAGAAGGGCTGCTGGACCTGCGTCCGGACGCGGACGGGACGTGGCGCCGCAGCGCGCTGGTCGACGGGGCGGGGAGGCCGACGCTCGTGGGGAGGCTCGCGCCGCCGGAGCTCGCGGGAGGGGAGCCGGTGAGGCACTGGCTGACGGGGCGGGCGGGCGACGAGCAGCGCATCCAGCTTTGGCGCGTGCTCGAGCGAGACCTGTCGCTTCCGTCGTGGCGCGGAGGCCTGTGGATCGTCTCGCCGGAGAATCCGGACCGCGAGGTCTGGTCGAGCGAGGGGGAGCGGCTGCCCGAGGCGCGGGCCGTGGCGCAGGTGGCGGACGGGATGAAGCGCCGGCGGTGGGTGCGGGAGGGGCCGGCGTGGCTGCTTGGCGCGCTCTCGGCGGCGTCGTTCCTGCTCGCGTGGCTGGGGGCGTCGACGCTGGCTCCGCTGCGCGGGCTGGCGGCGCTGCTCGGGGTGGCGGTGGCGGAGGTCGCCGGGTTGTGGCTCCTCCGGGTCCACGGGCCGTACTTTCTCCCCATCGTCCCCGCGGTGCCGTCGCTGCTCGCGGGGTTCCTGTTCGGGCTGGCCGAGCGCCACCGGCTGCTGCGCCGCGGGATGGCGGAGCTGCTCGTGCGGCTCGGGCGCAGCCGGGTGCTGAACCCGATCCTCTCGCGCCCGCTCTCGGACGAGCGCGACGTCGCGGCGTTCCGGGCCCTTCTCGACCTCGACGCCGCCGCGGTGCTGAGCGACGACGCGGCGCACCCGCTGTCGGCGCTGTCCACGCGGGAGGACCGCGCGGACCTGTGGGACTGGTTCCCGGCGGGCGCCCGGGGGCTTGTCGCCGCGGCGCAGTCGACGAGCGAGCGCCCCCTTTTCTACCGGCCGCCCGACGCGGGGCCGCCCGCGGTCATCGAGAACATCGCGCGGCGCGGCGGGCGCACGCTGTGGCTCGTCATGGTGCCCTCCGGCGACCCGCAGGCATGGTGGAAGGAGCACCGGACGCTCGTCTCGCGCGTCATCGTGCCCCTGGGGAGCATGGCCCCCGCCGGCGCCAAGGCCGACCCCGCCCCCACGGTCGAGGGCATGGCCGATCCGGAAAGCCAGCTCGCCGTGCTGCGAAAGACCGTCGACCAGACCGAAATCGAGCGCACCTTCCTCCTCTCCTTCCTCGACCGCCTCAGCGAGGGCGTCCTCGTCTGCGACCTCGTCGGCCGCCCCCTCGTCTACAACCGCCGCTTCCAGAAGATGGCCGAAGAGCTGGCCGTCGACTTCGAGGACCCGCTCGTCGCGTTCCTGCGCACGATCTCGAACGAGCCGCCGGAGAAGGTCTGGCACGGGATCTCTCAGACGATCCGGACGGAGGCGCGCTGGACGCTGTACGCGAGCGTGCAGCGCCACCCCGTCCGGCACTACATGTCCAACCTCATCAAGCTGGACCTCGGCGGCGGCGACGAGAAGGGCGGAGGCGCGAAGGGAGTCTCGGACGTGGTCGCGCTGGTGGTGACGGAGGTGAGCGACCTGTACGAGGCGGAGAAGCTGAAGAGCGAGCTGCTGGAGCATTTCGTGCACGACGTGAGGAACGCGGTGATGGTGATCGCGCAGTCGGCGGAGGAGGTGGCGGACGTGACGGGGGACGAGTCGATCCGCCCGGACCTGGAGATGATCCGCGGGCAGGCGATGGGGATCTCGGAGCGGTTCCGGCGCATGGCGCTCCTGGCGGGGATCAGCGCGGAGAAGATCGCGGACGAGCTGACGCCGACGGACCTGGTGAGCGAGGCGAAGCGTGCGATTGCGGCGAGCGCGGGGATGGCGGAGCAGCTGGGGATCATCCTGGCGTACGACGGGCAGACGGTGGTGCCGTTCTGCACGGCGCGGCCGAACGCGCTGCGGCAGGCGCTGATGCAGGTGATCGAGCAGGCGCTGTCGTCGAGCCCGCGGGGATCGACGGTGACGATCGGCGCTCTGGACGAGGGGCAGGAGATCACGCTGCGGGTGAACGACCCCGGTTGGTCGCCGATGGTGGCGATCAGCCGGATGCGGGAGTCGCTTCCGACCGGCTCGACGATCAAGTACGCCGCTCCCGACCAGCTGCAGAAGCTGATCGAGTCCGCGGGCGGGGCGATGCAGACGGAATTCGACGAGGCGGTGGGAACGTCCGTGAGGATGACGTTCCCCAAGGTCTCGAACCGGCTGGAGGACGGCGCCGGCGCGCCGATCGAGGCGAAGGAAGAGGACGCGGGCGGGGGCGCGCCGGCACCCGTCCCGGGGCAGCTCCCGTAGGAGGAATCGCGCACGATCCTGACGGCAGGGCCGTGAGAACCCGCGAAAACCGCTTCCGATGATCCCCCTCTTCTCGCCCAACGGCCTGCAGCACTCGCTGGTCATCAGCGTGTGCGTGGGCGTGCTGATCACGACGCTGATGTTCGAGCGCTACGGGTGGGTGTTCTCGGGGCTCGTCGTGCCGGGGTACCTCGCCCCGATCTTCGCGATCTACCCGATGTCGGCGCTGACGATCGTCGCCGAGGCGGTCGTCACCGCGGTCATCGTGAAGGTGATCTCGAACAGCGCCTGGAGATTCCGGACGCACACGCCCCTGTTCGGTCGAGAACGATTCTTCATGGTGGTGCTCGTGGCGCTCGCGGTGCGCCTCGGGATCGAGGAGTTCCTGCTGCCGCAGGCTGCGCGCATCTTCTTTCCCGGGCAGACCGAGATCCTCGCGCGCGTGCGCGACTTCGGCGCCATCGGGCTCGTCGTCGTGCCGCTGGCGGCGAACCTCATGTGGAAGCCGGGGCTGGCGAAGGGCCTGATGCAGATCGGCGGGTGCACGGCCGGGGTGCTGGCGGCGATCTACGGGATCCTCGTCCCGCTCACGAACTACAACCTCGCGCAGCTGGGGGCGGTCTACGAGGACGTCTCGATCGACTTCGCGCTGTCGGCGAAGCTCCAGATCATGATCATCTGCGGCTGCCTGCTCGCCGCGCGCATGAACCTCCTCGAGGGCTGGGACTTCGGGGGCATCCTGCTGCCGCCGCTCATCGCGATCTCGCTGCTCCAGCCCACGCGCCTCATCGGCACGATCGTCGAGGTCCTCCTCGTCGTCTGGGTCGGCCGGCAGGTCGTGAAGCTGCCCGGGCTGAACCGGATCACCTGGGCGGGCCCGCGCCTCGTCACGTTCTGCTTCACGGTCTGCGTCTTCCTCAAGGTCGTCATCGGCTGGATCTGCTACCTCGTCAACCCCCAGTGGAACGCGACCGACTTCCTCGGCTTCGGGTACATCCTCTCCTCCCTCCTCGCGATCAAGCTCTGGAACAAGTCCTCCCGGACGACGCTCTGGCCGACGCTCTACGTCTCGGCTGCGACGTTCCTCCTGGGGACCGTCGTGTCGTTCTCGCTGGCCTCCGCGACCCGCTGGATCGAGACCGGCTCCTCCGGCGGCGGGCAGGGCTCCGTCCCGGAAGCCGAGAACGTCCCCGTCGAGTTCGTCGTCCTCGAGCGCCTCTCGCCCGGCATCGGCGACGTGCGGCGCGTCGAG
>JADLHC010000033.1 GCA_020849035.1 Planctomycetia bacterium | reverse complement strand
GACCGCCGGGCGCCGGGGGGGCCGGGCCCCCGGGGCGCACGGCTTTCCGGTTCCCCTCCGGCCGCGGCGGCGGCGGCGACGAGCCAGTCCCGGAGATCGTGGAAGAGCCGGCGGGGACCGGTCTCGGCGGGGGCGAGCGAGCCGTCCGGCGCGATCTCCTCGATCCGGCAGACGGACGCAGGTCGGCCGGGCCCGAGGGAGTCGGAGTCGGGGGGCGCACGGCGGTAGAGCTGGACCAGGGCGTGGCCGCGGGCGCGGGCCTGCAGGGCGACCGCCTCGGCGTCGTCCGAGGGTTGCGGCCCGACCCGGGCGCCGGTCTCGGTCAGGCAGGCGAACTCGTCCATGCCTGCAACTGCTCCATCGACGCCGGCCGGATGCCGCCCCTCCGCCCGCGAACACCCTCTCGGGGGTGCCAGTCGACCAGCCGGGCAGAGGCGGGAGCACCGGGGTCCGTCGCGGCGCCCGGCGCGGTTGCGGCCGGTGGTCCGCCGCTGGTTCAATGCACGCGCCTTCCGGGCCCCGCTCGCCGCCGGGTTCGGCCGCCGAACCCGTCCCCGCGGCCCGCGGAGACGAACCGAAGGGAGCCACCATGACGGCCGTGCTCTGGACGCGAAACGAAAGCCGGTCCGCCGACCGATCGGCCTCCCTGTTCCTGCTCTGCTTCTCGACGGGGGCGCTGCGCGCCGACATCCCGTTGAGCATGGGCCGGTTCGGGATCCCGAGCCCGCAGCGCTACCGCGATCTCGAGGTGCGGAGGTGGTGGCGCGGCGACAGTCCCGACTGGTTCGACGGATGGAGGACCGGCGCGATCCGGAACGTCGCGGAGGGTGACCTGCAGGCGGGCCTCGCTGCCCTCGAGGAGGCGGACCTGGTCAGCGGAATCCGGCACGAGGGCCCGGACCCTCCCGACCTCGGGCACCTGCAGGCCGCATGGGCCGTGGCCCGCTGGATGGTCGCGTGCGGCGCGACCGCGGTCCTCGACGTCTACGCCGCGCGCTTCCTCGAGGCCGCCCGCGTCGCCGCGGTGCCCGCCGACGCTCCCTTCGACGTGCGAAGAGAGGTGCGCATCGTCTTCGAGACCGACGCGACGGCGCCCGGCGGCGGCCACGTGCTCCACACGCGCGGAATGCGGAAGTTCGGCCGTCCGGACCTGGTCGCCATCGTCCGCCGGGAGCGCGCGGCCGCGGTCGCCGACGTGCTCTGGCAGGTCGCCGAGGGCATGGCGATGGGATTCCTCCCCGCGCGGCCTCGCCACGGGGTGGACCTCGCGCCGGACCTCTCCCTGTTCCTGGTTCCGCCTCCCCCCGACGACACCCTGACCGCGAAGCTCGTCCTCCAGAACGACGCCCTCTTCCTGGCCGGCCCGTCGGGTGAACCGCTCACGCGCCTCTAGGCGGAGGAGCGACCGGCACCGTCGCCTCGGCGCGCTACGCCTGCCAGTCCCGCAGCACCGCCTCCCGGTCCCCGTCCAGCCGCGGCGGCGGCTTCGCCTTCATCTCCCCGAACGGCGACCCGAGCGTCTCCCGCCCGTCGCCGAGCGGCACGACCATGTGGCGGGCGCGGACCTGCTCGTCGTGAAGGGCCTCGGCCACGTCGTAGACCGGGCCGGCCGGCAGCCCCTGCTCCCAGAGATGCTGCACCCACCAGTCGCGCGGATGCTTCGCGAACTCCTTCGCAAGGATCGCGTCGAGCCGCGAGCGATTCAGGCGGCGCGAGGCCATGTCTGCGAAGTGGTGGTCGTCGGCGATTTTCAGGCCGAGGGCTTCGCAGAACGGACGCCAGAACTTCTCGGTGAAGATCGCGACGGCGACGAACTTCCCGTCGGCGCATTTCCACGCGCCGTACGGGACGTTGTAGGCGTGGGCGGAGCCGATGGGGCCCGGGGGCGGCTGGCCCGCGAGCGTGAACTGGGCCATGTAGGTGAGCATCGAGAGCGAGCAGTCGAGGAGGGCGAGGTCGATGTCCTTGCCCTTGCCGGTGGTGTTCCGTTCGTGAAGGGCCGCGAGGGTCGCGATGGCGCCGAACAGGCCGCCCGCGAGGTCGCCGGTGGGGACGCCGTTCTTGCAGGGGGCGCCGCCGGGCTCGCCGGTCGCGCTCATCGACCCGGACATCGCCTGGATGACGAGGTCGAAGGCGGGGAGGTCGCGGTACGGGCCCGTCGCGCCGAAGGACGTGATCGCGACCGTGATGAGGCGCGGGTTGGCGATCCGGAGCGTGGGCAGGTCCACGCCGAGCCGCGGCGCGGCGTCGGGGCGGAAGTTGTGCCACAGCACGTCCGCCTTCGTCGCGAGCTTCGCCAGCAGCGCCTGCCCTTCGCCCGTCTTGAGGTTGATCGCGATCGAGCGCTTGTTGCGGTTCACGCTGACGAAATACGGCGACTCCGGCCCGCCTCCGATGACGCGCGTCGGGTCGCCGCCCGCGGGATCCTCGACCTTGACGACGTCCGCGCCGAGGTCGGCCAGGAGCATCGTGCCGTAAGGGCCGGCGAGTACGCGGGTGAGGTCGAGGACGCGGAGGCCTTGGAGCACGCCCTCATGATAGGGGGCGGCAGCGCACCTCCGCCATGTTCCGTCCTGCCGCTCGCTAGGGCGGCGCGAGAACCCGCCGCGGATCGATTCCGCCCCGATCGCAGGCTTCCCGAAGAGCCTTCGCCGAGAGATCCATCTCAGTGCTGTCACCTACGCCAAGGAGTGCCGCGCTCGCCTCGATCCAGGCGGTGCGCGCCTCCTCCGCGCGGCCCCCTTCGGCGTGGATCACGGCTGCGTCCGCGCCGTGCATCCCCACGAACCTCAGGTTTCCCTCGGCCCGGTGAAGCTCCATGGCCTTCCGGATCGACTCCGCCGCCTCCGGTCCGCGGCCCGTGGCCCGGTAGACCGCGGCCAGGTTACCGAGCAGAATCCCCTCCGGGTTGCGCCGGCCCGTCGCCCGGACGATGTCCAGCGCGAGCCGCAGCCCCTCCTCGGCCTCCCGGTATCGCCCGCTCCGGGTGTGCGCCTGCGCGATGGCCCCCAGAACGTGCGCTTCCGACACCCGGTTGCCCGTCTGGCGGTTCAGTTCCAGGGCCTGCTGCCAGGCGAGCAGCGCTTCTTCCGTCCGCCCCGCCTTCTCGTTGAGATTTCCCAGGTTTCCGAGGAAGAGCCCCTCCGCGCGGCGATCTCCGACCTCGGCCAGGATGCGGAGGGCCGCGCGCAGGGAGGTCTCGGCCTCCCCGATCCTTCCCGTCTCCATGAGGAGGCTGGCGATGTTCCCGTGGGCGAGGCCCTCGCCGCGCCGGTAGCCGACGGCGCGCTGAAGCGCCAGCGCCTGGCGGTGGAGATCCTCGGCCTCGGCGATGCGGCCGAGTTCCTTGGCGAGGGCGGACAGGTTCCCCAGGACGACGGCCTCGGACGTCCGGTCGCCTGACGCACGGTGCTGCCGCAGGGCGGCGCGCATGGCCTGCTCGGCCTCCGCCGTGCGGTTCGTGAATCTGTAAAGGATCGCCATGTTCCCGGTCAGGCTCACTTCTTGCGCCCGGTCGCCGGCGGCCCGGGCGCCCTCCAGGGCGCGCGTGAATTCCTCCTCGGCAAGTTCCAGCCGTCCGAGCTCGCGGTGAATGTTCGCCAGCCGGCCGAGCGTGTGCCGCTCGAGGCGCCCATCGCCGATTTCGCGGAAGACTGCAAGCGCCTCCTCGTGCGCCCGGGCCGCCTCCGCAAGGCGGCCGGTGTCCCGGAAGAGCCTCGCCAGGCAGCCCAGGGCGCGCGCTTCCAGCCGGCGATTGCCGGAACGCCGGTGGAGGTCGAGCGCTTCTTCGCCCAGGCGCTGTGCCTCGCGCCAGTCGCCGGCATCCCCGGTCGCCTCGGATGCCCGCCTCAGCGCCTCGCCGCGCCCGGTGCCGTCGAGAAGCGAGGCCAGGTGGCTCCAGAGCCGGGCGGCATCGAGGTTGCGGAAACTGCGTCGCGCGTTCTCCGCGGCCACGCGCAAGTACCGGCGCCGGAGCTCCCCGTGCAGGGCGCGCCCCGCGGCCGGGCCCGTCTCTTCGACTGCGCGGGCGTGCCCCGCCAGTTCCTCCGCCACCGGCCCGGCCGGATGCGGACCCGAAGCAGCCTCCTCCTCAAGCGGCGGAGGCGCGGGAGCCCGGCCGCCGAACGCGCGCTCGAGGGCCTCGAGGGCCCCCTGGTGCAGCCTCGCCCGGTCGCCGGGAAGCTGGAGCTCGTAGGCGGCGTCGCGGAGAAGGGCGTGACGGAAGAGGTAAACGGTTTCTGCGCGCACTCCGGGCATTGGATCACAAACCGCGGGACTCTCCGATGGCGTGATTCCGGCCGCCGCGTCCGCGGTCATCCCGGCGGTCTGGTGCAGTCCCGCGACGTGCTCCGCAGGAGCCGGCCGATTCTCCGGACGGATTGCCGGACCTGCCCGTCAGGGAATTCGCAGGCGCATGATTCTTCGAATCTCGGCTGGCCGGGCGCTTCGCTATCATCCTCCCTCCACCCCGCCGGGAGCTCCCATGCCTCGCGAGTCCGACCTCCTCTTCGGCGTCCTCGCCCTCCAGATGAACTTCATCTCGAAGGAGCAGCTTGTCGAGGCGGCGGCGGTGTGCATGGGCGACGCGTCGAAGGACCTCGGCCGGCTGCTGCGGGAGCGCGGGCATCTCCGGGACTTCCAGCACGCGGCGGTGTCGGCGATGGTGGAGGCGCAGCTGCGCACGAACGGTGGCGACTCTGGAAAGACGCTGGCCATCGCAGCGGCGGACCCGCAGGTTGCGGACACGCTGCGCACGGTGCGGATGCCGCCGCCGCCGCCCGCGCCCCGCGAGCCGGCCCCGGCCGCGCCGCCGCACACGGCCGAGCGCTACCGCCTCGGCGAGAAGCTCGGCGCCGGCGGCCTCGGCGAGGTCCTCGCTGCGTTCGACGCCAGCCTTGAGCGCGAGGTCGCCATCAAGGTCATCCGCGGCAACGCCCCAGGCGACCAGGCGGAGCGCTTCGCACGCGAATCGAAGCTCGCAGGGAGCCTCGAGCACCCGCACATCGTGCCGGTGTACGACTTCGGGTCGCTGGGGTCGGACGGGAAGCGGCTGTACCTGGCGATGAAGCGCATCCGGGGGCGGGATTTGGGGAAGGTGCTGTCGGCGCTGGCGGCCGGGGACGAGGAGGCCCGGAGGGAGTTCACGCGGACGCGGCTCCTGCAGATCTTCCAGGACGTCTGCCTCGGGATGGCGTACGCGCACGACCGCGGCGTGATCCACCGCGACCTCAAGCCTGCGAACATCATGCTCGGCGACTACGGCGAGGTGTACGTCGTCGACTGGGGGCTCGCGCGGAAGGTCGGTACGGCGCCCGAGCCGGCCGCGCGGGCAGCAGTCCCGGCGGCGTCGGCGCAGCTCACGCTCGATGGCGAGATCATGGGCACGCCGTCGTACATGTCCCCCGAGCAGGCGGACGGCCGCATCCAGGAGCTCGACCGCCGCACGGACGTCTATTCGCTCGGCGCCGTCCTCCACGAGATCCTCACGCTGCGCCCGCCATTCGAGGGCAAGACCGCCGTTGAGACCATCCGCAAGGTCAAGCTCGGCGGCGTCGCGCCCCCCAGCCGCGCGCCCGCCGCCGGCTCCGCCCCCATCCCCCCCGAACTCGACGCCATCTGCCTCCGCGCCCTCTCCCTCCGCCCCGGCGACCGCTTTCAGTCCGCCCTCGAGCTCCACCACGAAATCCAGCTCTTCCTCGAGGGGGCCAAGACCCGGGAGCGCGAGCACCGGCTGGCGGAGGAAGCTGTCGGGCGGGCGCGTGGGGCGATGGAAAGGCGACAGCGGCTTGCGGAGGCGGCGAAGGCGGCGGCGGCGCGGGCGAAGGAGGTCGAGCGCGGGCTGGGCCTGGCGGATCCGGACAAATCGGCGCTGTGGGCGGCGCAGGACCGGGCGAAGTCGCTCGAACGCGAGAGCGTCGAGGCGTTTGCCGAGGCGGTGTCCGCCCTCACGGTGGCGCTGTCGCACGAAAAGGACCACGCGGAGGCGCGGCGGCTGCGGGCGGGGCTGGCGTGGGAGAAGTTCCTCGAGGCGGAGGCGCGGAGGGACGAGAACGAGATGGTGCTGCGCCGGCGGGAGGTGGAGCTGTACGACGACGGGGATTTCGCGCGCCTGCTGCGCGGGGACGGCGCGCTGACGCTGAGGACTCGCGCGTATCCATGCCGCTGCCTGATGGACGGTCGCGAGGTCCGGCCGGAAGAGCTCGCGCGGCGCGGATTCCATCCGTTCTCCGGCCGGAATCTCGGCGATCCGGTCGGCGAGCCGATGGACGTGCTGGAGCCTTCCGCGCCGGTCCGGCTCCGCGTTCACGGCGCCGCCTGCGAGCCGCGGGGCGTCGATGGAGCCCGGGTCTGGGCCTACCGCTACGAGGAGGTCGGCCGCAGGCTCGTCCCCGTCACGCCCGTCCCCGGCGAACCCGGCGAGTCCGCGCAGCCGCTCGTGGCAAAGCTCTTCGCGCCCGACTCGCCCTACCGCCCGCAGGGACCCGGCCTCTACCTCGGGCGGACGCCGGTGACGAAGCGCGCTCTGCCGATGGGATCCTGGCTGCTCCTCGTGGAGTGCGACGGATTCGAGCCGGTGCGCTGCCCGTTCGTGGTCCCGCGCTGCAGCGAGTGGGTCCAGGAGCTCACGCTCTGGCGCCCGTGCGAGATCCCCGACGGCTTCCTCCCTGTCGCCGAGGGCCGTTTCACCTGGCAGGGCGATCCCGATTTCCGCACCGGCGGCCCGGGGCTCCCGAGCGACACGGACGACTACTTCATCGCCCGCCATCCCGTCACGTGCCGCGAGTACGCCGCGTTCCTCGACGATCTCGCGCGCACCGAACCGGACGCCGCGCGCCGCCGCGCGCCCCGGGAGTCCCAGACGACCGGCGCGTACTGGCCCGGCCCGCCCTTCGCCGTCTCCGCAGCACGCCGCCTCGTCAACTCGACCGCAGACTGGGAAGAGGACTGGCCCGTGTTCGGCGTGTCGTGGGAAGACGCCCTCGCCTGCGCCGACTGGATGCGCCGCCGCGACGGCCGCTGCTTCACCCTGCCCCACGAACTCGAATGGGAGAAGTCCGGTCGCGGCCCCGACGGGCGCTTCCTCCCCTAGGGCTCGCAGGACAATCCCGCGTGGGCCAACGGGAACCAGACGTTTGCGGCCGGGATGCACCCGGTCCCCGTCGGCGATTTCCCGTCCGACGAGTCCCCCTACGGCGTCCGCGGCCTCGCGGGGAACGCGCGCGACGCCTGCCTCAACGACCCCGGGAAGGAGCAGCGCCAGTGGCGCATGTTCCGCGGCGGTAGCTGGGTCCAGATGCCCGCCACCGGCCGCCTCTGCGTCCGCACCGGCGGCGTCCGCGCCAGCGTCTCGTTCACGGCCGGGTTCCGCCTGGCCGTTCCCGCGCGGCTGGGCGGGGAAGCGCAGGCGTCGTCGAGCGGGCCGGCGGCACCCTCGCATTGAAGCCGGGAGGCCGCCGCGTTAGAGTCGGAGGACTTCCGAAACGAAGGAGCCCGACCATGAAAAAGTTCGCGTTCCTGGTCCTGTCCGCCCTGTCCGCGATTCCCGCGTCCGCCGGCGGCGTCGCGTGGGAGAAATCCTACGCCGACGCGAAGATCAAGGCCGGCCTCGAGGGCCGGCTGCTGTACCTCGACTTCTACACGGACTGGTGAAAGTTCTGCAAGAAGATGGATACGGATACGTATCCGCGCGCCGACGTGCAGGAGTTCCTCAAGCCCTTCCTGTGCGTGCACATCAATGCCGAGAAGGAAGGCGCGGACGTCGCGAAGAAGTTCGGCGTGGACAGCTACCCGCGCCTGATGATCCTCGACCCGATGGAGAACAGGCTGGTCGAGTGCAAGGGGAAGCCGCACGACGAGTCGTTCGGGGAGGAAGTGCTCTACGACCTGCACAACGGGATGGCCGTCGCT
>JADLHC010000032.1 GCA_020849035.1 Planctomycetia bacterium | reverse complement strand
GCAGGTCGTCACGGTGGAGTGGCTGCAGAAGAGCGCGTACTACCCGGGCGTGGACGTCCCCGAGCGGCTCTACCGCCTGCTCCAGGACCTGCGGCTGAACTGGCGCACGCGCTGGGTGCTCATCGGCGGCGGCGTCGACCAGGTGCCGCCGCAGCGCGTCCGTGCCTACAGGGGGGCGATGGGCGGCAACCAGATCGCCTGCGACGTGTACTACTCGGACGTCCTCCCCGCCGACTGCAGCGACGCCGACAGGCTCGCCGGCTACGGCTGGAACGGCAACGGCGACGGGTTCGTCGGCGAGGCCGGCAAGGACGGCTTCGACATGGTCCCCGAGCTCTGCGTCGGCCGCATCCCCGCGGCGACGAAGGCCGAGGCCGACGCGTGGGTCGAGAAGTACTTCGAGTACGTGAATCCCGCCGGCACCGCCGCCTGGATGAGCCGCGCCCTCGTCGTCGGCGCAAAGGAGTTCGAGGAGCGGCAGAAGCAGGTCGCGCAGCTCTTCCGCGACCTCGGCGGAAACGGCTACGCCGTCGAGCTCGTCGTCGAGCGCGCCCCGAAGCCGATCGAGGCGATCAGCGAGGAGCTGTCGAAGGGCTGCGCGTTCTTCGACTTCTTCTGCCACGGATGCCCCGCGCACTTCTGGGCCTGCGACGACCACACGAGCTGGGGCGTGACGCAGGTGCGCACGCTCAGGCACCCCGGGATGTACCCCGTCGTTTTCGCGAACTCCTGCGACACGGGCGAGTTCGACAAGGAGGTCTGCCTCGCTTCCGAGATGGTGCTCCAGCCGAAGGGCGGCGGGATCGCCTACATGGGCTACTCGCATCTCGCGTTCGGCGCCCCGATCGACCAGGAGATCTACCGGATCCTGTTCGCCGGCGACACGCCGCAGCTCGGCGCCGCGCTCCAGCTCGCCAAGCGCAGGATGGCGCAGGACGAGTGGACCTCGCAGGTCCTCCAGCTCTTCGGCGAGCCCGAGATGTGGGTCCGCACCGGGGCGGCGTTCATGCCGAAGGTGTCGGGGGAGAAGCTGTTCGCGAACGTCCCGGGCCGGCTGACCGTCACGGACGCGTCCGACCGGCCGCTGAAGAAGGCGCGCGTGCTGCTCGACGCCGCGGGGGTCTACGTGACCGGCGTGTCGGACGACCAGGGGGCGGTCCTCCTTCCGCCGCCCCCGAAGGCCGGCGCCGCGCGCATCGCCGTCCACGCGCAGAACGGCCTGCGCTTCGAGAAGAAGGCCGCCATCGAGGCGAAGCTCCCGCCGAACACGGTCGCGGTGGCGCGGCCGGCGCTGGTGGTGGACGACGCCGAGGGGAACGGACAGAAGGACCTGAACCCCGGGGAGAAGGTGCGGTTCGTGTTCACGTGGCCGAAGGAGACGGCGTTCCCGAAAGGCGACCTGGCGCTGGAATTCGAGGAAGACCCGTTCGTGAAGGTCGTCTCGGGGCCGGAGCCGGCCGACAACGGCGCGGCGTTCGTCGTGCAGGCGAGCCGGCGCATCCCGAGCTGGCACCAGTGCTGGGCCCGCCTGACGTTCACGCTTCCCGGCGCGCCCGACCCGTGGACGTGGACGTTCCGTCAGCCGGTCGAGGGGCCGGCGCTCTCGGTCGCGGCCGTCGCCGTGGACGACGCCGAGGGGAACAAGGACCGGCGCGTCGGCTGGGAGGACGCGGGCAGGAAACTCCGGTTCACGATCGGCCTCTACAACGGCGGCACCCAGAAGGCGTCCGGCGTGAAGATCGTCGCGACTTCTTCCGACCCCTCCGTCACGATCGGGAAGGGCGAGATCGCGTTCGGTTCGGTCGCGCTCGAGGACGTCGCGCACCCGAAGGACCGGCCGTTCGAGTTCACGCTCGCCGCCGACTACGACGGCCACCCCGTCGCGTTCGAGCTCGCCATCGAGGACGACCGCAGGAACCGCTGGGAGGGACGCCTCGTGTTCACCGTCCCGCCCGCCCCGCCCCTCCTCGTCCGCGCCGAGCCCGGCCTCAAGTCCGTCTCCGTCGGCTGGTCCCCGAGCGGCTCGCCCGGCGTCGTCGGCTACCACGTCTACCGCGCCGCGGGCGAAAAGGGCCCGTTCACGCGCCTCACCGACCAGCCCGTCAAGGGCGCGACGCGCTTCCCCGACTCGGCCGTCAAGCCGATGACGCGGTACTTCTACGTCGTCACGAGCGTGACCGCCGACGGGCTCGAGTCGCGGTACTCCGGCGTCGCCCGGGGGTTCACGCTCACGCCGCTTCCGAAGATGAAGGAGGCGAAATGAGGCTCCTGGCGCTGCTTCTGCTCGCCGTGCCGGCGTATGCCGACGGGATCGCGTGGTCGAAGGGCATCGAGGAGGCGAAGAAGGCGGCGGCGGAGAAGAAGCCGATCGCGGTGGTGCTGGTGCAGAAGGGGTGCGCGCACTCGGCCGAGCTGATGACGAACATGGCGAAGGACGAGCGGTTGGCGTCGCTGGCGCCGTCGTTCGCGTGGCTGGCGGTGCAGGTGGGGACGGACGAGTACAAGGGGTGGTTCGTGAAGACGTGCGGGGGGAACGTGGAGGGAACGCCGTCGGTGCTGGTGCTGAACCCGAAGGGGGAGAACGCGGACCCGGCGTACGCGGGGCTGCCGGTGGTGAGTTCGCCGGAGATGGACGACCTGCTGCCGATGCTGCGGCGGGCGATAGAGCGGTCGAAGCCGGAGGAGCCGGCGAAGGACCGGGAGGCGGTGAAGGCGGCGATGGAGAAGGCCGCGTCGGCGAAGACGCCCGCGGAGCGGATCGCCGCGTGGACCGCCGCGATCCGCGCCGGCGACGGCTGGAGCGCCGAGGAGAAGGCCGTGGGCGAGGCGCGCGCCGGGATCGAGAAGGCGCTGCAGGAGGGGAGCGCGGAGATGCTGCGGATCTTCCGCGAGGTGCGCGACGCCGCGGAGCAGAAGGCCGCGTTCGAGAAGGTGAGGGCCGACTACGCGGGGACGAGCGTGGGGGAGTGGGCTGCGGAGGAGGCGGGGAAGGTGAAGGTCAAGAAGTGACGAGTGGCGAGGGAGTGAACCGATGACTTTCCTGCTCCAACCCACGCTGACCGGCGAATTTGTTGAACTCCGGCCGCTCCAGCCCGGCGACTTCGACGCCCTCTACGCCGTCGCGTCCGACCCCCTCATCTGGGAGCAGCACCCGGCGCACGACCGCTGGAAGGAGAAGGTGTTCCGCGAGTTCTTCCGCGTCGCGATCGAGTCCGGCGGCGCGTTCCTCGTCGTGGACCGGCGCGACGGCCGCGTGATCGGGTCGTCGCGGTATCACGCGTACAACGAGGAGAAGAGCGAGGTCGAGATCGGCTGGACGTTCCTCGCGCGGTCCCACTGGGGCGGCCGGTACAACCGCGAGATGAAGGATCTCATGCTGCGGCACGCGTTCCGGTTCGTGAAGAGCGTCGTGTTCTGCGTCGGCTCGAAGAACCTGCGGTCGCTTCGGGCGATGGAGAAGATCGGCGGGGTCCGCGTCGGGACGCGCGAGGACCGGAACGGCGGCGAGATCACGGTGTTCCGGATCTCCGCGCCGACGCCCGCGCCGGTCACCCGCCCGGAGGACCTGCGCCCGGGCGAGCTGTTCGAGGACTGCCGCTACCATCCCTGCCTCTGCATCGAGAGCGGCGCGCCCCACGACCGCGACGCCGTTTACGGCATCTCGCTCGTCGACGGCTCGCCGTGCGGGTGCAGCATTACCCACTGCGGCCTCCGGAAGCTCACGGTGGCGGAAGCGGTCCGGTGGAAGAATCACGGGCCGCCGGACGCGGACGTGGACAAGCCGTGGTGGGGTGAGGCCGCGGGAAAGCCGGGGTAGCGCAAGAACGACTACTTCATCGACTCGATCAGGGAAGCGAGAGGCAGATGAAGGACCTGCTGCAGGACGACGGTGATCGGGATGATCGCGGCCGCCACGACCCAGAGCCAGTTCTCGGCGGCTCGGTGCAGGCCACGCCGGCGCAGCATTCGCCATTTGCCGAAATCCACGGCCAATCCCGCGAGGGCGATGGTGCAGATGGGAATGCGGCACGCCTCGAATAGGTCGTCAATCTTCATGACGATCAGCGTGAGAATTGGCAACTCGCATCCGAGATCCACATACACCACCTTCAGCGCCGGAACCTGGAGCAGGAACCACCCAAGCGCGCAGAACATGGAAAGGTGCGCAATGACCGCCGGGACGGCAAGCGGGGGTGCCGAGGGGGTGACCGTCGGTGGCGGTGAGGCGAAGGCATCCGGTTGGGCCATGGGGACCGAATCTCCTGGAGAGGGAAACGGCAGTTCAGCGAGTAAGAGGCGGGATCCTCAATCCGCGGTACAGCGATCCGGGAATACGTAGTTCCAGCTCCGCAGCATCCGCCGGTGGCGGCTCGAAGGCGAGAACGAGTGTCCTGGTGCCGTCGTCTCCTGCGGGGGAAAATCGCTCCGGCCACTCGACCAGTCGAAGGAGTTCGCCTTCCGTCGCGACGTAAGGGGAGTTCGGCCCCGGGCAGAGGCCGGTCAGGCGTCTGAGGTCGCCGCCGCTGCCGTCGGACGAAATCTCGATCTCAAGAACCAGGACGTTCTGCAGGGACCGGGCCGGGTCTTTCGCGTCGTGAACGTCGCCGATGCGCGCCGACCTGACCCGGAAACGGACCCCGTCCAACCTTGCTTCGTCGACGGTGACGGTGCTCGCGAGGGGAAGCGTCGTCTCGCTCAATTCCGACCTGCCCAGCGAAAGGGCCACCCACCGGATCTGCGTCAACGAAGCCACCAGCACCAGAAAAACGATGGCCGCCGTTTGGGGAAATGAAAACGGTACGGGCGCGGCGCGACGGCTCACCCGGACTGCGCCTGCGACACCGGCTGCGATCCCGAGACCCAGGAGCCCGAGTTGAATCTTGAGGAAGTGCAGCCACATGGGCTCATGTTGTGAAACCCCTCTGTTGGCGGTCTCGAGGCCCCACTTCAGGAATGGCTGCGCGGAGTTATCCAGCGCCTGCGCCGCCGCGACGGTCGCGAGAACCGCGGCCCACATCCACGGGTCGATGGTGAATTTCCAGATCTTCATGTCGCGCCTATGTGAAACGAAGGAGAGAGACTGCCGTGCCTATCTGCGAGCAGCATAGGCGTTGCGGACTCCTGCCCAAAGCTCGGACTGTTCCAGTGTCCGCGTCATGATCGAGACGAACTTCTGTTTGTCTTCCTCGGAGACCGCCGTCCAGTTCCTCACCGCCTCCCAGCCATCCGGCTCGCGGCCCGCGGCGATGGCATCGAGAATGACCTAGCGCATCCCCGATTTCGCCCGGTCGGGTTCTTCGCTCTGCGATTCAGGAATGGCCCACTCGTCGATTTCAGGACAGGCGGATTGGCCGGAGGGGCGCTTCATGAGGTCGACAGCGACATTCCACTTTCCGTCCGCGAACCTCAGCGGGATCGGGATGTGCAGGGAATCGGCCTGGCAGGTCCAGGCGTCGAAATCGCGATCCGCCGTGACGAATTCCAGCGCGGGCGTCCGGTCCAATTGCAGAAGCGTGCCGTGTCCGCCGGGCCGTCCAGGGTCGCGACGACGCGGAATTCTGGTTCCAGCTCGCAGAACGTGAACCTGATGTGCGAGTGGTTTCCCAGCGTGTGCTCGACGAAAACCAGCTCCGGCCGGCCATTCACATCGAGATCGGTGATCGCGTTCGCCGGGACGCCATCCCAGCCGCCCAGATCGAGAGAGTCGTCAGGCTCCATGCGCGAATAGACGATGATCCCGGACCTCCGGATCACCACGCCGTCCACTTCCGGCATGTCGTAGTTCTTGTTTTCGACTTGCCACGGGGGCACGCTGCGGCCGGAAACAAGCCGCACGTCGTAGTCGTGCCACTCCAGCTTCATGGACACGGGAAGCGGCATCGCGACCCCGGCCACTTCCTCGAATCGTTCAGCGGGCCGGAAAGAGATCGACGGCTCGTCCGGCATCGTAGGGAGTGGTTCATCGTTTGACGGCTCAGGCGCCGTCGGGACCGCGAGCCGCGGGTCCCAGGTGCAGCCGGCACCGAGGGCCAGGGCAGCGAGCAGGACGGGCACGGTCACACGCATGGGTCCTCCCGTTCTGTATCGGCCGCTGTCGGCGAGTAAGTTCGCGCATTCTCGTGCGACGGCCTGCAATTCGGTGTCGGTGACTTCTGGAGCGGCCTCACGAGGGCGGTTCGGCGTTGGGCTTGCTTCGACCGGGCGGGGAACGCACAATTGACGGCTATGAAACGACGCCATCCGGGGAAGAAGTACACCGTCAGCGACGGCCGCCTTCTGCTGCACCTGGAGGCCGCGCCCGAGGGCGGCTACGTCGTGACGTCGCCGATCAATCCGGAGTTGATCACGGAAGCCGAAACGGTTGACGAGGCCTTCGCGAACGCGAAGGATGCGCTGGCCTGCCTCGCGCGCTCGCGCGCGGCGCTGAATCGGGAACTCGCTTCACGGCGTCCTCGCAAAGCCGCGAAGCCTTGAACCGGCGGGAATTCGAGAAGCACCTGTGGCGGCACGGCTGCTTCCTCCATCGACATGGTAAGAAGCACGACATCTGGGTGAATGCTTCGACACTGGCACAGTCGCCCGTTCCGCGGCACAAGATGCTCAAGGCCGGGACCGTTCGGGCGATCTGCAGGCAGGTGGGAATCCCGGTGGCCTGAGCCAAAGGAGAACGGCCCCGGCTTGCACCGGGGCCGTGTCGTGCTCTCCGAACTCCCGTCTCCCATCTATTCCTACTTCTTCTCCTCCTGGGCCTTCTTCTTCGCCTCCGCCAGGTCTGTCGCTTTCTTCACAATCTCCACGAACTCCTTGCGGTACCCCTTCGCGTCGTCTCCCAGCCCCGCCATCGCGAGCTCCTTCACGAGCCCGAAGTTCGCCTGCCCCTTGTACTCGCTGTCCCTGAGGCACATCGCGAACGCCGCGACGCTCGCGGCAAACTCGAAGTCCGTCGAAGCGCCGGCCGCGGTCAGGCCCGGGTCCGCCAGCGCGAACTCGATCTTCTTGCTCACGTTCCCGTCCGGAGCCTTGTAGCGCAGCTTCACCGTGCAAATCTCGGCCGCGGCGTCGCCCTGCGCAGTGGCCGCGGCGGGCTTCTGGTACTTGAGCTCGTCCACCGAGGCGGCCGGCACGTCCTGCCCTGCCGGGATCACCGCGTACAGCGCCGTCACCTGGTGACCCGCGCCGATCTCGCCCGCGTCCTTCTTGTCGTCGTTGAAGTCCTGCGCCGCGAGGAGCCGCGTTTCGTACCCGATCAGCCGGTAGGCCGCGACCTTCGACGGGTTGAACTCGACCTGGATCTTCACGTCCTTCGCGATCGTGATCAGCGTCCCGGTCGCCTGCTCGACCAGCACCTTCTTCGCCTCGCGCAGCGAATCAATGTACGCCGCGTTCCCGTTGCCCTTCTGCGCCAGCCCCTGCATCCGCGCGTCGGCGTAGTTCCCGGTCCCGAACCCGAGCACCGAGAGGAACACGCCCGTCTTGCGCTTCTCCTCGATCAGCCGGTCGAGGTCGCCCTCGCTCGTCGTGCCGACGTTGAAGTCGCCGTCGGTGCAGAGCACGACGCGGTTCACGCCGTCCTTCACGAAATGCTCGGCCGCGAGCTTGTACGCCAGTTCGATCCCGGCACCGCCGTTCGTCGAGCCGCCCGCGCTCAGCCGGTCGATCGCCGCCTTGATCTCGTCCTTCCTCTCGCCCGACGTCGGGGGCAGAACCGCCCCTGCCGCGCCGGCGTAGACCACCATCGCCACCTTGTCCTGCGGGCGCAGGCCCTCGGTGAGCATGTGAAGCGACTTCTGCACGAGCGGCAGCTTGTTCTCGTCGCTCATCGAGCCCGACACGTCCACGAGGAACACGAGGTTCGCCGCCGGCGCCTCGCGCACGTCGATCTCGCGCCCTTGCAGGCCGATCCGCACCAGCTGGTGCTTCGGCTCCCACGGCGCCGCGTGCGCCTCCAGCGCGACCGAGAACGGCTCCGCTCCGGCCGGCGGCGTGTACGCGTAGTGGAAGTAGTTCACCAGCTCTTCCAGACGCACCGCGTCCGGCGGCGGCAGCTGCCCGTCGTTCAGGAAGCGGCGGACGTTGGCGTAAGCGGCCGTGTCCACGTCGATCGAGAAGGTCGAGAGCGGGGCGTCGAACGGGCGGAGGAAGGGGTTGTCGACGAGGGGGTTATACTCCTCGGTGTTAGAGGACTCCTCGTCAGGTCCGAAGGCGCCGTAGTAGCCTCCGGCGAGAAGATCTCCCTCACGGGCAACCCTCTTGCCCGCAACTTCCCCTTGGCGGAGCTTTCGGAGCTTCTCCAGCCTATTCAGCGGGTAGACAGAGCGCACCCGAAGGTCAAAGGCGTCGCCCGGCGCCCGGAGCTGATCTCTCACGAACAAGCCGTTCTCACCGACCACCGTGAGCGCCAGCAGTTTCGGATCGCTCACCGCGTTGATATTCACGGGAACAGTCGCAGTAGGACGGTTGTCCAGAGGGATTCCGTCCTGGAAGGTCGGGACGCGTGACTTCAGTGATGCGAGTTCCCGTTCAAGTTCGCGCTCGTGTCTCGTCGGCCCGAAGGTCCCGAGGTGAACTGCAACGGCAAGCAGTGCGGCCGCGGCGAGGCTGGCTGGACCGAGCCAGCGCCACGCGGCGCCTCCGCGCACCGCGACCGGCCGCGTCACGATCTGCGACAGCACCGCGTCGCGCTTTGCCGGCGCGAGCTTCTCCGCGCCGCCGTCCTTGGCGGCCGCGATGAGGCCGACGGTCTCGCGGAGTTCCGCGAGCTTGGCGGCCATCTGCTCGTCCTTCTCGAGGGCGGCGGCGATCTCGGCGCGCTCGGCGTCCGGGAGCTCGTTCATCGCGTAGTCCAGCAGCTTTTCCATCATTTCTTCGCGCGTCATCGGACGACCTCCTCGTTGACGAGCCCCGCCTGGCGCAGCCGGCCGCCGATGGCCTTCACGGCCTGCCCGAGGTGGTAGCTCACGTTCGTCAGGGTCATGTCGAGCTTCTTGGCGATCTCCCGGTACGTCAGCCCTTCCCACAGCTTGAGCCGCACGATCTCGCGCTGCGGCGCCGGCAGGCCGTCCACCGCGTCGCGCACTTTCTCGCGCAGCTCGCCGTCCAGCGCCGCCGCGTCCGCCGGCGCGAAGACCGCCGCCGACGTGCCGCGCGCCGCTTCTTCGTGCTTCCGGTCCATCCGTCGCTCCTTCCGCTGCAGGTCGAAGCAGATGTTCTTCGCGACGTGGAGGAGCCAGGGGAAGAGCGCCTTGACGTCGCGGAGGCGGGCGCCTTCGCGGAAAAGCCGCAGGAAGGTTTCCTGGACGGCGTCCTGGGCGAGGGCGTCCTCGCCGAGGAGGGCGCGGCAGTACCGGAGGAGGGGGGCCTCGTGGGCGGAGATGAGCTGTGCGACCGCGAAGCGGTCGCCTGCGATCACCCGTTCCAGGAGGTCAGCCTCGGTCATTGCGTCCTCAGCGGCGTTCTGCTGGGGAGACGCCGCGGGGGGTGGAGGTTACAGGAAAGTTTGCGAATTACTGGGCACGTGTGGCGCGAGGGTTGGCGGTTGGCTGTTAAGGGTTAAGCTGCGTGATGAGAGGTGCTCGGTGGGAGGGGCGAGGGACGGGCCGGGTCTCGAGGCAGGTCTCCGGCGATCTCCACCGTCCATCACGGCGCTCAACCCTTAACTGCTAACCGCCAACTCCCCGCGCTACTGCTTCCGCCCGCGCCCCAGATACGAGTCCACCACGCGCACCAGCATCTCACACCCCACCGGCAGCGCTTCCTCGTCGAAATCAAACCGGTCCGAGTGGTGCGGCGCGCAGAGGCCCTTCTTTTCGTTGCGGCAGCCGAGGAAGAAGAACGAGCCGGGGACCTCGTTGAGGAAGTAGGACATGTCCTCGCCGCCGAGGGTCTGGACGGTGCGGTCCACGTTGCGGTCGCCGACGAGGCCGGCGGCGACGCCGTCCACGACCTCGGTCATGTCCGGGTCGTTGATCGTGGCCGGGTAGTACATCGTGTACTGCATCTCGAAATCGGCGCCGAGCGCGTGCACGGCGTTGCCGACGAGGTCGCGCACCATCTTCGGAAGCTTCGGGCGCAGCTTCGGGTCGAAACTCCGGATCGTGCCGGCGAACTCGACCTTGTTCGGGATCACGTTGAACGCGTCGCCGCCCCGGATCCGCCCGACCGAGCACACGACGGGCTCGAGCGGGTTCACCAGCCGGCTCGGGATCGCCTGCAGCGCCTGGATCGCGTGCACCGCCGCGAGGATCGGGTCCGGCGTCTGGTGCGGCGCCGCGCCGTGCCCGCCCTTCGCCGTGATCGTCACCTCGAACTTGTCGGCGGCGGCGAGAAGGGGCCCTGGGCGGACGCCGAGGCGCCCGACGGGGAAGTCGTTCCACATGTGCAGGCCGAAGATCGCGTCGACGTCGGGATTCCTGAGCGCGCCGGCCTTGATCATCGGCTCCGCGCCGCCGGGTGACTCTTCCGCGGGCTGGAAGATCAGCTTCACCGACCCGCGCAGGTTCTTCGCGCGCTTCGCCAGCACTTCGGCCACTCCCAGCAGGATCGCGACGTGCCCGTCATGGCCGCACGCGTGCATCACGCCCGGCGTCCCGGACCGGTACGGCTTCTTCTCGCGCTCCACGATCGGCAGCGCGTCCATGTCCGCTCTCAGCGCCACGACCGGCCCCGGCTCCCCTCCCTTGATCAGCCCCACCACTCCCGTCTTCGCCACGCCCTCCTTCACTCCGACGCCGAGCGCGCGCAGCCGCGCGGCCACGAGGCGGGCAGTCCTCACTTCCTTGAACGCCATCTCGGGATGCGCGTGCAGGTCCCTCCGGCACTCGACCAGGTCCTTCCGGATCCGAGCGACGTCGGTGGAGACGTCGATGTTTTTATTTGACAAGCCAGGCCTCCTCAGGCGCATCCACCGGCGTCCGCCAACACGAAGGGCCGAAGCGGCTTTCAGTTCGCTTCGGCCCGTTGTGTTGACCCCGTCCGTCGAACATCCATGGAGGTGAAGGGGATCGAACCCTCGACCTCGTGAATGCCATTCACGCGCTCTCCCAGCTGAGCTACACCCCCGGGGTACGGAGTCTTGTATACGGTATCCGGAGGGGTGGGTCAATGGGCAGGTAGCGAGGGGAAGGGATGCCTGGGTTGCAGGACATTACAGTTCGTGCAGGTGCGTTCGGGTGCGACGGTCCGTTGCAGGGGAGGCACGAATCTTTACATGGTGGGGGGGCTGGAGCGGACGCGAGACCTGACGCGTTGTCATAAGCTATTGCGCCAAAACTACTTATGTGTGGCTGGAGGGGCTTCCGCCCCGGCACAGCGCTTGCAGAACCACCTCCCACTCATCGGAGACTCCCATGCCTGAATCCAACGCCTGCACCCTGGAAGTCGTCACCGACGGCAAGTCCCGGACCATCACGCTGGACGAAAAGGTCGTCACCTTCGGGCGCTCGCGCAAGAACACCGTCCCCCTTCGCGACGACGGCAAGGTCTCCGCCGAACACTGCCAGGTCGTCCGCCAGAAGGACGCCTGGATGCTGATCGACTGCGGCAGCAAGAACAAGACCTTCCTCAACGGCACTTCCATCTCCGTCTCCGCGCTGAAGCACGGCGACTCGTTCAAGATCGGCAAGACCGAGGTCACCTTCCGCGTCGGGGCCCCCCTGGCTCTCGACCCGAAGGAAGCCGAGAAGCTCCTCGCCGCCAAGCCCACGTCCAACGACCAGGCGGGCCAGGCGATTGCCACGGCGCTGGCCGCTCCCGCGAAGCCGGCCGAGCCCCGCGCCGCGAAGAAGTCCAGCGGCCTGCGCGAAGCGGTGCGCGTCGAGCGCGGGTCGAAGGGCGTCTCGGCGTTCGCGATGACCTGCTTCTTCGTCGCCGGCATCCTGTCCGGCCTCACGGCGCTGTCGCTGATCGACAATCGCGGGGACCAGAAGCCGAAGACGCCGGTGGCGAAGCTGGAGCAGCGCGGCCCGGTCGAGGCGGCGGCGCCGAAGGAGGAGCCGAAGACGGAAGAGCCGGTGGCCGTGGCGCCGAAGGAAGAGCCGAAGACGGAAGAGCCGGTCGCCGTCGCGCCGAAGGAGGAGCCGAAGACGGAGGTGCCCGTCGCCGTCGTGCCGAAGGAGGAGCCGAAGAAGGAGGAGCCGGCGACGGCCAAGCCGCCGCCGGACGAGACGCCGGAGCCGGTGACGGTGCGCAAGGACCCGGTCCCGCCGCCGCCGCCGGCCAGCGAGGATCCGCCGGCCGCCAGCGACCCGGTCACCGCGAAGCCGCCGACCGAGCCGCCGCCCCCCGCTTCGGGCGGCGGGACGACCGTGGAGCCCCCGGACGACCCCGCCCGGCCGCCGACGCAGTTCATGGGCCTCAAGACCATGATCAAGCGCGTGGTCTTCGTCATGGATGTGACCGGCTCGATGGAGGATCCCGCGAGCGTGACCCCCGCCGAGTTCTCCGGTCCGCCCGAGATCAAGATCGGCGCGGAGCTCAAGCGGCAGCTCGAGAAGTTCAACCGCAAGGACGTGAAGACGAAGCTGGACGCCGCGAAGTACGAGCTGACGCACTCGATCGCCTACCTGCACCCGGACGTCGAGTTCACCGTGATCTTCTACTCCTTCTCGCCGACGCCGTGGCAGAAGCGGCTGGTCCCGGCGAACGAGAAGAACAAGATCGACGCGATCAAGCGGATCAAGACGACCTCGGCGTGGGGCGGGACGAACATTTACGACGCGCTCGAGAGCGCGTTCGGGATCATCGACGACCACCGGAAGGCGCTGAAGAAGCCGGCGACGCCGGGCGGGACGGGGGCGAAAGGCAAGCCCGAGTACGCGATCTTCCTCGTCACCGACGGGCGGCACAACACCGGCCGCTTCCCGGACCCCGAGGAGTTCCTCTCGGAGATCCGGAAGATGAACAAGGACGACCGTGCGCTGATCAACACGATCGGCGTCGGGCAGCCGGGCGTCGGGGTGGACCCGCCGGATCCGGTGTTCCTGGCGCGGCTGGCGAGCGAGAACGGCGGCGAAGGCAAGATGCTCAAGTAACCGGAGCGACAACCATGATGAAGATCAGCGTGATCGACGGGGCGCCGGCGCAGTCGTTCGAGCTGCCGGAGGACGTGGTCTCGATCGGCCGGTCGCGGCGCAACGCGCTGGTGCTGAACGACTCGACGCTGAGCCGGAAGCACTGCGAGATCGCGGCGGTGAACGGGCGGTTCCTGCTGGTGAACCATGCGCGCACGAACGGCACCTGCGTGAACGGCCGCCCGGTGGGCGAGGCGTTCCTCAAGCCCGGGGACACGATCCTGGTCGGGCGCGTGGCGCTCCGGTTCGACGGCGGCGACGGGAACGCGGAGTTCGCGAAAGGGACGTCGAAGGGCGGGATGCGGAAGCGCGGGCTGATCGGGGCGGTGCAGGGGAAGGACCCTGTGCTGTACGGGGTGGCGTACGTCGCGGGGCTGGCGCTTTCGACGCTGGTCTACGTGATGTTCCGGTAGACTGGCGGGCTCCACCCCTGGGAAAAGGAGCGCGACGCGCGTGATCCGCATCACGATTCTGGAAGGCGAGTGGGAGAAGTCGCGCGAGTTTCCCGTGGACGTGGTGAAGATCGGGCGGTCGAGCGAGAACACGCTCGAGATCAAGGAGCCGTCCATTTCGCGGCTGCACTGCGAGATCGCGTTCGCCGGCGGGAAGGCGATGCTGATCAACCACGCGAGGACGAACGGGACGCTGGTGAACGGGAGGCCCGTGGGCGAGGCGATGCTGAAGCCCGGGGACGAGATCCTGGTCGGCCGGGTGAGGCTCCGGTTCGACGGGGCGGCGGAGGGCTCGGTCGCGCCCGCGGTCGCGGGGCACGGCGACGCCGCGGGGTCCGGGAGCCGGAAGAGGCCGCTGCACCGCCGCCGTCGCGACTGACGCCCGGCGCGTGAGGGCGGCGCGCGCATGGCATCATAGGGGCGTGACCATGACCGCCGAGACGCCCGACGCTCCGCCCGCGACCCCGCGCCGCCGCTGGTGGCTCTGGCTGCCGCTCGGCTGCCTCGGGTTCTTCGCCGCGATCTTCCTCCTCGGAGCACTCGTGGTGTCGGGCCGGGCGCGCTCGCGCTGGAAGGAGTTCCAGGCGAAACACTCGGCGCTGGCCGCGCGGGTGACGGCGCGCCCCGCGGAGCGCGAGCCGCTCGAGCCGCCGTCGACGCCCGGGAACGCCTGGGAGGCGTGGTCCGCCGCGGCGTCGCGGCTCACGGCGATGGCCTCCGAAGAGAAGGCGGCGATCGACGAGTTCGCGGCGGGGAAGGCGAAGGGGGAGGTCGAGAAGAAGGCGCTGGCGGCGCTGGACGCGCACGCGGCGGACCTGGAGGCCCTGCGCGCGGCGGCGCACGTCGGGGCGTACCAGGACGGGCTGAAGTGGGACGACGGATGGGCGGCGGAGCTGGGATGGCTGGCGCCGGACCGGCAGGCGGCGCGCGTGCTGGCGGCCTCCGCTCGTCGGCGCCGCCTGGCGGGGGACTTCGCCGGCGCGGTGGACGAGGTCGCCACGATGGCTCAGATGGGGCTCGACGCGGGATCCACGGGGCCCGTGATCTGTCACCTCGTCGGCTGCGCGATCCTGCGGATGGCCGCGCTGCAGGCGGCCGACCTCCTCGTCGAACCCGGCCTCGAGGCGACCCAGGCCGGGCGCCTCGAACGGCTCTTCACCCTCGCGGACGCGCGGATGCGCCCGCTGGACGAGTTGCTCGAGGCGGACAGCTACCTGCTGAACACGACCCTCGTCGGCCTGGCCGAGGGGCGCAGCCCGCCCGGGGAGATCGGCTTCCCCTCCGGCGCCCGGCTGCTGGCGTGGCGTCACGGTTTCTCATGGCGCATCGCGGCCGCCGACGTGCACGACCTCTGCGAGACGATGACGGCGCGCTCCCGCGAACTGTCGCGTCTCCCGTGGTCCGAGGCCTGGCCGGGATACCAGGAGCAGGAGGCGAAAATCGCGGGCGATCCGCTCCTCGGGCTGCTCTTCACGGCCTGCGGCTCCGTGGACCGCGGCACCCGCTCCACCCATGCCCGGCTGCGGCTCGTCGCGGCGGCGGCGCACGAGCGCGCGACGGGCATGCCCGGCACGGTCCCGGAGGACCCGTTCACGATCCGGCCCCTCCACCGCCGCGACGACCCCGACGGCGCGATCTGGTGGTCCGAGTGGCTGGACGGCGACCAGGGCGGGTCAGGGTCCTTCGCCGACGACCCCTCCGCCGCCCCGGCCGACATCGTCCTGCCCGTGAAACGCGCGAAATGACCCGGGTGTATCAGAGGGTCATGAGGACATCGCTCAAGGTCGGCCTCCCCGCAGCCCTCGCCGCCGCCGTCTTCGGCCTGGCCGCCGGGTGCTCGGTCCCCTCGGAAAAGCTCGCGCTCGCGACCCCCGACGGACGCGACCGGAGCTACCGGCTCTTCGTGCCCGAAAACCTCCCGCCGGGACCGCGCCCGCTCGTCGTCGCCCTCCACGGCGGAGGCGGCACCGGGCGCGGGATGGAACGGTTCGGCGAGTTCGACGAACTGGCCCGCGCCGAGGGATTCCTCGTCGCCTACCCCGACGGCATCGACCGCGGCTGGAACGACGGCCGCCGCGGCGAAGGCGTGGACGACCGCGGAAACGTCGACGACGGCGCGTTCATCGTCGCCATGATCGACGCCATCGCCGCCGCCCATCCCGTGGACCCGAAGCGCGTCTACGCGACCGGCGTCTCCAACGGCGGTTTCATGTCGCACACGCTCGCCAACCGCTTCCCCGGGCGCTTCGCCGCCATCGCCCCCGTGATCGGAGGCATCTCGCCCGCCGTGCGGGACGCGTTCGGCACCGGCGCGGTCGCGGTGCTCATCATCCAGGGAACGGAGGACCCGCTCGTCCCCTACGCCGGCGGCACCGTCGCGAAGAACCGGGGCGAGCTGATCGACACCGTCGCGGCCGCGAAACTGTGGGTTGCGCGCAACGGCTGCACCCAGGACTCCGGCGACGTCCCCATGCCCGACGCCGACCCGGACGACGGGTGCGCGCCGAAAAGGCGCGTGTGGAGCGGCGGGGAGGCGCCGGTCGAGCTGCGCACGGTCGTCGGGATGGGGCACACGTGGCCGGGCGGCAGCCAGTACCTCCCCGAGGCGTGGATCGGGCCGGTCTGCGGTGACTTCAGCGCCACCCGGGACATCTGGGAGTTCTTCAAGGCCAACCCGAAGCGCTAGGCCCGGGGCGCGATCCTCAGCCGCCCGCCTTCCTCCGCGACCGTGTAGCGCGCCAGGGCCAGCTGCGCGGGGCCGCGCTGCACGGCGCCGTCGGGGTAGAAGCGCGACTTGTGCTCGGGGCAGGCGATGTCGGCGCGTTCGGGGTCGTAGAACAGCTCGCCGCCCTTGTGCGTGCAGCGGCCGGCGACGGCGTGCAGGCCGGCCTCGTCGTTCCAGAGGAGGACGACGGAGCCGTCGGAGAGCGTGGCCTTGGCCTGGCCGCCCGGGGCGCGCAGGTCGGCCGGGAAGTCCACGAGCTCGCCCGGCGGCGGGGGGGCGCCGGAGGCGCCGGCCGGCTCCGGCTTTTCCGGCGACGCGCAGCCGCCCAGCGCGCAGGAGGCCGCGATCCCCTTCAGGAAGTCCCTTCGCGTCGGCGCCATCGTCGATCCTCCCTCAGGTCCGGCGCGATCGTACCTGCCGGCGCCGCTGCGCGGCCACGTATCGCGCGAGTTCCTCGGGGAGGCCATCCGCGGCGGCCGGGGTGCGGCGGCCGTGGCCGGGGAGGACCCAGCGGAACGGCCGGCGCGCGAGGCGCTCGAGGGAGTCGAGCTGTCGCGGCCAGGAATGCCAGCAGTAGTCCTCGAACGCGTACAGGCGGCCCGTGTCCTCGTCCCAGGCGAGGGAATCGCCGCTGAAGAGGTACGTGTCGTCGACGAGGAAGACGACGCTGCCCGCGGTGTGGCCGGGGACCGGGAGCATGACGACGCCGGGGCGCACCTCGGCCTCGTCGAGGCCCTTCCAGCGGTGCGTCGCGAACGGGACGTCGTCGTCCTCGTGGATCCAGATGCGGGCGCCGAAGCGCCGGCCGGTGACGTCGGCCTTCGCGACGTCGTCCTGGTGGGTGAGGAGGATGTCGGCGACGCCGCCCTGGCTCTCGAACCAGCGGAGGAGGGGAGCGGCGGGGCGCGGGGAGTCGACGAGGAGGTTGCCGCCGGGGCGGCGGACGAAGTACGACTGGCCGCCGAAGGTCTCGCGGAGGGTCATGCCGCAGAGCCAGACGTCGCCGTCGATGCGGAGGGGGAACCCGGCGTCGGGCGGGCGTTTCGCGCCGTCCGCCCCGATGCAGCCG
>JADLHC010000031.1 GCA_020849035.1 Planctomycetia bacterium | reverse complement strand
GCACCCTTCAGAGCCTGAGCGGAAACCCCGCGGGTCGGGCGGAGTCGGCCCTCGCACCGCCAGCTTCTCGCCAACCGACCACAGGGCCGACGCAGCCTGACCTGCGGGGTTTTTGCTCAGGCTCTGACCTCTTGCTCTTCCCCGGAGTCGTGCCGGAAGTCGCTCCGGCGCTGGAGCTCGCCGTCGCGGAGATACACGGACAGCGCGAGCACCGTCCGGTCGAGGACGAAGCAGCGGAACTCCACCTCCCAGTCCACGATCTCCGACACGAGCACGGGGGCGTTGTCCTCTATGAACGCCGGCAGATCCACACCGCGGTAGACGCCGGCCGGAAAGCTCTTGTCATTGGGCGGCTTCATGAACTTCCGCTCCGCCACTCCGCGCGCCTGGGCGACGTTCATCAATTCAACGCGACGCCTGCGGTGCTCGACGGGCAGCCTCGCCAGCCAGTCGACAGGAGGTTCCACCAGCTCACGTCCGAACGCCTCCGCGAGTGTCGGGCCGAACAGCCCTTCCAGGTAGAGCACCGGCTCCGGGACGTTTCTCAGCCGATCCGGCACCGCCCAGCGCTCCAACCGCTCGATCCCCCAGCCCTTGCGCACTGCGGCCTGCCAGAGCGCCTGGGCGTCCGGCGTGAATCCGGGCGTGAGGATAAGGGTGGGCATCCGACGAAGTTATCGCTTCCCGCAAGTACGGGTTCGCACATCTTGCGCGGGCATCCGGCCGGAAGCCCGACCGTGGATGGAAACGGCGGGGGCGAAAGGCAGGGGCGTGAGGCAGCGGCACAGATCGCAGTTCTCCCCCGCTGTACGCCCCCGCCCCACGCCCCCGCCTTTCGCCCCCGCCTTTCGCCCCCGCCTTTCGCCCCCGCCTTTCCGAAGTCAAAGCTATTGCATTCCGCAACGCTCCCGTATCATTCCCCCCAATGTCCCTTTCGCTGACAGACCTGACGTGGCGGGAAGCCGACGACCTCTTCCATAAGAAACCCCTCGCCCTCCTCCCGATCGGGGCGGTGGAAGCGCACGGTCCGCACCTGCCGCTGTACACGGACGTGTTCCTGAGCAAGGAGCTCTGCGAGCGCCTGGCGAAGGCGCTGGCGCCGAAGCCGGTCGTCATCCTGCCGCCGGTGAACTACGCGGTGACGAACTACGCGGCGGAGTTTGCGGGAACGATCTCGCTCTCGCCGCATACGGCCAAGGAGCTGCTGAGCGACATCTTCCGCAGCCTCGGCCGCCACGGCGTCGAGTACGTCGCGCTGATCAACTCGCACCTCGAGCCCGCGCACATCAACGTCCTCGAGGAGGTCGCGCAGGACTTCCTCGAGCGCCCTCACGTCATCTTCACCAACCACTGCCGCAAGCCCCTCGCGCAGCGCCTGTCGCCGGAGTTCCAGAGCGGCGACTGCCACGCGGGGTCGTACGAGACGTCGCTGATGCTCGCCAGCCGCTGGAAGGAGCTGGTCAAGAAGGACAAGATGAAGACCCTTCCGCCGGTGAAGCTCGGGCTGGTGAAAGCTATGAAGCAGGGGGTGGCGACGTTCGGGGCGATGGGGGCGAACGACGCGTACTTCGGGGAGCCGGCGGTGTCCTCGGCGGAGCACGGCGAGATCCTGTGGCAGACGCTGGTGGAGATCTGGCAGGAAGCGATCAAAGCCGAGATGGGGTAACGGATGCCGAGCGGCGAGTGGCGGTCGGTGCGGCTGGGCGAGGAGGGGTGGCGCCTCTCGGGCGAGGTGGCGCTGGTGACGGGCGCGGGGCGCGGCATCGGGCGCGCGACGGCGATCCGGCTGGGCGCGGCGGGAGCGAAGGTCGGGCTGATGGCGCGCACGGAGTCGGAGCTGGGGGAGGTGGCCTCGGAGGTGCGCGCGGCGGGCGGCGAGGCGCTGGAGGTCCCCGGGAGCGTGCTGGAGCAGGCCGACATCGAGCGCGCGGTGGGCGAGACGGTGAAGGTGTTCGGCGGCCTGACGATCCTGGTGAACAACGCCGGCACGGGCAAGAGCGCGCCGTTCGCGAAGACGACGCGGGCGCTGTGGGACGAGATGATCGCGCTCGACCTCACGAGCGTCTTCGCGACGACGCAGGCGGCGCTGCCGCACATGGTCGCCGCGGGGCACGGGCGGATCGTGAACGTGGCGTCGGCGGCGGGTCTCAAGGGGTACCCGTACATCGCGGCGTACTGCGCGGCGAAGCACGGCCTCGTCGGGCTGACGCGGGCGCTGGGCGTGGAGCTCGCCGGCAAGAAGATCACGGTGAACGCGGTCTGCCCGGGCTACGTGGACAGCGCCATGACCACGCTCAACATCGAGATCATGAGCGAGAAGACGAAGCGCCCGAAGGAGCAGATCCTCCACGAGATCGAGTCCATGTCGCCGCAGCACAGGCTCTTCACGCCCGAGGAAATCGCGGAGACCATCCATTTCCTCTGCACGGCGGGCGCGAAGGGGATCACGGGGCAAGCCATCCCGATTTGCGGCGGCGAGCTGGCCGTCTGACGATGGCGACGCACAACGTCCGCGACGACCAGCTTCCGAAGGGCGCGGGCTCCGGACCGGCCAACGTCCCGATCGTCCCTTCCGCCTGCACGATCGTCCTGCGCGGCGAGCCGTTCGAGGTGCTGCTGCAGCGGCGCGCGGAGCGGGCGTCGTTCGTGCCGGGGAACTGGGTGTTCCCGGGCGGGATCGTGGAAGAGACCGACCGGCGCGCGAACGAGCTGGAGACGGCGAAGGCCTGCGCGGCGCGGGAGCTGATGGAAGAAGCGCGGGTGGCCGTCGAGCCTGCGTCGCTGGTCTGGACTGCGCGATGGATCACGCCGGAGGGGGTGCCGAAGAGGTTCGACACGTACTTCTTCCTCGCGGAGCTTCCCGCCGGGCAGGACCCGCAGCCGGACCACATCGAGGGGATCGAGCTGCGCTGGGCGACGCCGGCCGCGGCGCTCGAGGCCCACAAGGCGGGCGAAATGCCGATGGTCTTCCCCACGCTCAAGAACCTCGAGGCGCTTCTCCCGTTCCGCTCGATCGCCGGGTTGCTGTCCGCGCGCCGCGGCGCGACGGTCCCGACGACGCGGCCGGTGATCGTGGTGGAGGGGAAGCAGAAGAAGGTCGTGCTGCCCGAGTAGGCCGAGAATTCTCGCGCGCGGCGGGGGGGGTCATACAATCGCCGCATGAGCTTCCTCAAACCGGTCAACCCCGCCGTGCTGGGCAAGCCGTCGGGCTACAACAACGGCATGCTCGTCCCCAACGCGACGGTCGCGCTCGAGGTCGCGGGGCAGGTCGCCTGGGACGTCAACAAGCGGATCGTCTCGCCCGAGTTCGTCGGGCAGTTCGACCAGGCGCTGCGCAACTTCATGGACGTCGTGATCGAGGCCGGAGGCGGGCCCGAGCACGTCGCGGAGCTGACGATCTTCATCACGGACAAAACCGCGTACAACAACAGCCTGAAGAGCCTCGGCGAGGTGTGGAAGCGCGTGATGGGGAAGAATTTCCCCGCGATGGCGTGCGTGGTGGTTGCGGGGCTGGTCGAGGACGGGGCGATGGTGGAGATCAAGGGGACGGCGTACCTGCCTGGGAGCGGTCGCCCGTGACGCCGAAGAGCTGCCAGTGGTCGGTGGCGGGCGGGGTGGGGCGCGTGGTGTTCCAGCGGCCGGCGACGCTGAACTCGCTGACATTCGAGGTGTACGGGGAGCTGCGGGACCTGTTCCGGCACGTGGCGGGTCAGCGCGACGTGCACGTCGTGACGGTCACGGGGACGGGCAAGGGGTTCTGCAGCGGCGGCGACCGCGAGGAGATCATCTCGCAGCTGTTCGGGCGGGACGCGGAGGACGTCTACGGGTTCGCGCGGATGACGTGCGACCTCGTCGAGGCGATGCGGGCGTGCCCGAAGCCGGTGATCGCGGCGATCAACGGGGCGTGCGTCGGGGCGGGCGCGATCATCGCGATGGCGAGCGACTTCCGGTACGCGGTGCCGGAGGCGAAGTTCGGGTTCGTGTTCACGAAGGTGGGGATCAGCGGGGCGGACATGGGGGCGACGTTCCTGCTGCCGCGGATCGTGGGGTGGACGAAGGCGACGGAGCTGCTGATGACGGGGGACGTTTTCCCGGCGGACGAGGCGCTGCGGATCGGGTTCCTGAACGCGATCGTCCCCGCCGCGGAGCTCGAGAAGAAAACCTCGGAAGTCGCGGAGAAGCTCGCGGCCGGCCCGGTGTTCGGCCTTGCGATGACGAAGACCCTTCTGAACAAGCAGCTCGGCGCTTCCCTCTCCCAGGCCCTCGAGGCCGAAGCGCAGGCGCAGGCGCTCTGCATGCTGCACCCGGACTTCAAGGCGGCGTACGAGGCGGTGAAGGCGAAGAAGGAGCCGCGCTACCGATGAGCGGCCGTCGGGAACCCTACCGGACGCAGTCGTTCAAGCCGCCGCCGGACCCGATCCCGGCGTACGCGCCGGCGGGGGGCGGGTGGGAGGAGCTGCCGTTCTTCGACGACGCGCTCCGGGCGATGGCGAAGAAGGCGCAGGAGTTCGTGGCGCGGGAGATCGCGCCGCTGGCGGCGACGGACGAGACGGCGGTCGAGGACAACGCGCGGGAGTACGTGCTGCGGCTCGCCAACGGCGGCTGGCTCAAGCACGCCGTCCGCGGCGAGATCCGCGCGTGCGCCCTGCTCCGGTACCACCTCGCCCGGGCGTCCGCGCTCGCCGACGCGATGTTCGCCATGCAGGGCCTCGGCGCGATCCCGATCCTCGTCGGCGGCACCGAGGCGCAGAAGAAGGCGTGGCTCCCGAAGATCGAGGACGGCGCGATCGCCGCCTTCGCCCTCACCGAGGAAAACGCCGGCAGCGACCCCGCGGGGATGCAGCTCAAGGCCGCGAAGGTCGACGACTTCTTCCGCCTCGACGGCGAGAAGACCTTCATCTCCAACGCCGGCATCGCCGAGGTCATCACCGTCTTCGCCCGCACCGCCCCCGGCGACAGGGACGCGTTCACGGCGTTCATTGTTAAGGGCGACTCGAAGCGCCTCAAGTCCCGGCCGATCGACGTGATCTCCCCGCACCCGATCGGCACGCTCACCTTCGACAGCGTGGACGTGAAGGACTCCGAGCGACTGAGCGGCGTCGGCGACGGCCTCCGCATCGCCTTCGCCACGCTCGACCGCTTCCGCCCCACCGTCGGCGCGGCGGCGTGCGGGATGGCGCGGCGCGCGCTGGAGGAGTCCGTGGCGCGGACGAAGGCGCGGCAGCAGTTCGGGAAGCCGCTTGCGGCGTTCCAGGGAATCCAGTTCATGCTGGCGGACATGGCGACGGAACTTTCCGCCGCCGAGATGCTGGTCGCACGCGCCGCTTGGGAAGCGGACCGGGGCGGCAACGGGCTGAAGGTCGCGGCGGCGATGTCGAAGCGTTTCGCGACGGACCATGCCCACGCGGTGATTGATCGCGCCGTCCAGATCCACGGCGGGCTGGGCGTCACGCGCGGTTCGATCGTGGAGCGCCTCTACCGCGACGTCCGGGCCCTGCGCATTTACGAGGGCACGAGCGAAATCCAGAGGCTCGTCATCTCGCGAGAGCTCACGAAGTAGGGCGCTTCCCCGGCTCGCCTGCGCACCCCGCCTAGCACACTCCACGCAGCGCATCCAGCTCGATGCGCGCGCCCGCATGGGCGGGGTCCAGCCTCAGGACCAGCTCAAAGTCGCGGATCGCACCCACCAGATCCCCGTACTGGGCCCGCGCGATGCCCCTGTTGTGCCGCGCGCCCGCATATTCAAAGTCGATCTCCACCGCCTGGTCGAAGTCGTGCAGCGCGCCTTTCAGATCGCCCATCCGCGTCTTCAGCAGACCGCGGTTGTTCCACGCCGTCGCCAGCATCGGGTCGAGCTTCAGAGCCGTCTCATAGTCCTGCATCGCGCCTTCCGTTTCGCCCGCCATTTCGCGCGCCACGCCCCGGTTGTTCCAGGCCAGGGCAAAGACCGGGTCCAGGCGCAGCGCTTCCGTGAAGTCCGCCATTGCCGCCTGCAGTTCGCCGCGCTGCAGGCGTTCGCTGCCACAGTTGTAGAAAGCCCCCGCGAGGCCCGCCGTCAGGACGGCGGTGTCGTGCATGTCCGGCAGAATTTCGCCGGGCGCCCGCTCGAACATCGCGCTCCGCGAAGGAGGGGTGGGTCTCCCGGCGCCGTGAAGCGTCGCGAAGTCGGGGTGGGGGGCGGCGGTGTCCATGGGAATTTCCGCGGAAAACCCGCCTGCCGGGGCGTCCTGTGCGCCGGGGCGGCGGGGACGGGGGGAGGGAAATGCAATCGGGGTGCCGGAGAAGCGCGGGGGATGGGCGGTTCGGGGGCGGTCGCAAGGCCGTTATTCCGCGGACCACAGGCCGAAATGAGCCTGATTCTGAAAACCCGGTGAACGGCCTCTATCGGAGGTCGAGGCGGCGCAGGGCCTCTCTCCATCGCCGCGACTCCGGATCGTCTCCGAGCAGGTCGAGGAGTTCCTGGAGCAGCTCGAGGGCTTCACGGACATCGCCGTCCGTTTCGAGATGCGTGGCCTGGTCTCTCTTCGCAGCCTCTCTCTCCGGGGGGATGAGGACCGCGGTGCCCTGGGCCAGGAGGGCGGCATTCCCGGCGGAGCGCGCGACGGCCCGGTCGGTATCCCGCGCCGCCTCGCGGAGTGCGGGGAGCGCCGTTTCGCGCAGGTCGTCGTCGTCCGCGGCGAGCCGTCCGAGGACGCGCGCGCATTCGCACCGGACGCGGGGGTCGACGTCTTCGAGCAGAGCCTGGACCAGCGCCCGGTGCGCGAGGGCCGGGTCGCGCCCGAGCCGGCCGAGCACCTCCGCCGCGCACCATCGCGCGAGAGGGTCCTCGTGGCTCCGCAGGGCGCGCGCGAGGAGCCAGACGGCGAAATCGTCCGTGCCGACCATCTCGCCGTCGAGGCAGCGGAAGAGCCACAGGACGCGTTCCAGGTTGTCCGAGCGCAGGGCTTCGACCAGGGCGTCCTCGCCGGCCCTGCCGAAGTCGCGGACGAGGGCGGTCGTGAGGCCGAGGTTGACGTCGACGAGGCCCCCGAGGAGGGCGCGGACGGCGGCGGGGGCGGCGCGGGCGGCGGCGGGGCCGAGCGCGGGGAAGGCGGCCGCGGCCTGCTGGGCGACTTCGCGGTCGGGATCGGAGAGGGCCGCAATCAGGGCGTCGAGCGCGGCGACGGCGGGCCTCCCGATCGCGGCGAGCGCCCACGCGCCGCGCAGGCGGACCGTCCGGTCGGCGGACCGGAGCATCTCCACGAGGCGCGGAACGGCTTCGCCCTTGAGGAGGGCGAGGTTGAAGCGGGCCTGGAGGCGCTGGTGCTCGTCGCCCTCGCGGAGGTCGCGGATCCAGTCGTCCACGCTGCGCCCGGGGACGGCCCAGGGGACGAAGACGCCGGGCCGGATCTCGCCCTTGCCGGCCGGCGGGGCGGACGGCGCGGGGGCCGGCGGCGGCTTGTCGCAGCCGAGGGCGAGCAGCAGCGCGAAGGCCGCAAGGCGCTTCATCGCAGCTCCTCCTCCGACGCGCCGAGCGCGCGGAGCGCTTCGAGGACGGCGGTGCGGACCGCGGGGTCGGGGTCGCGGCGGGCCTCGCGAAGGGAGCGACGGACGTCCTCGCGGCGGTCTTCGGGGACGTGGGCGAGCGCGGCGGCCGCGGCGGCGCGGACGTCCGGGGCGGCATCGCCGAGGGCCGCCTTGAGCAGGGCGGATTCCTCGTCGCGCCCGAGGAGGCGGAGGCGGCGCAGGACGCGCGCGGCCTGGCGGCGGACGGGGGCGTCCGGGGATTCCGCGAGCGCGCGGCGCAGCGCGCCGCGGGCGCAGGCCTCGCCGCCGGGGATCTGGATCCCGGGGCCGGACAGCTGCGCGAACGCGCGCGCCGCGAGCGGCGTCGACGGCTCCCGCAGGGTCTCCGCGAGCGCCGGCCAGGCCGCCTCGCCGAGCGCCGCCACGGCCCACTTCGCCGCCACCTGGTTCCGCAGCTCCGGGTCGAGCATCGAGCGCACCAGCTCCGGCGCCGCCGCGGCGGACTCCGACCCGCGCTTCCCCAGCACGTACGCCGCCGTCCAGCGGACTCCCGAGTCGGGGTCGCGCAGCAGGCGCGCGAGGTCGGGGACGAAGGCGGCGAAGTCCCTTCGCCCGCGGGCGATGTCGACGGCGGCGTCGCGCACGCGCGCGTCGGCGTGCGCGAAGAGGCCGTGAAGGATCGGCGCCGTTTCGGAGCCGCCTTTCGCCAGTCGGTCGCGCGCGACGAGGCGGACTTCCTCGTCGGCGGAAACGACGTCCTGCGCCGCGGATCCCGGGTCGTCTCCGGCCGGCGCGCCCAGGGCCAGCGCGGCAACCAGGCCCGCAAGCAGGGGGCGGGCCCTCACAGCAGCTCCGCCTCGTCCATCGCTTTCGTGTCCGCCAGCACCACGGACGTCTCCCCCGTCGCCACGATCCGGCCCCGCGCCATCACCACCGCGCGCGGGCAGAGCTCGCGCGCCATCTCCAGGTCGTGCGTCGCCACCACGAGGGCGCAGGAGAGCGTCCTGAGGAGCGCGATCATCTCGCGGCGGGCGCGGGGATGCAGCGCGCTGGTCGGCTCGTCGAGCGCCAGCACCTCCGGCTGCATCGAAAGCACCGTCGCCAGCGCGGCGCGCTTCTTCTGGCCGTAGCTCAGGTGGAACGAGGGCTTCTCCTCCAGCGTCGCCAGGTCCACGCGGTGCAGCGCCTCGTGGACCCGCTTCTGGACTTCCTCCTCGCCCAGCCCCAGGTTGCGCGGGCCGAAGGCGACGTCGTCGAAGAGGGTTGGGCAGAAGAGCTGGTCGTCGGGGTTCTGGAAAACGAGGCCGACGCGGCGGCGGATTTCGGGGAGGTTCCTGGAACCGACGGGGGTGCCGCCGATTTCAACGCGGCCGCCGGGGTCGCAGAGGCCGTTGAGGGACAGGAGGAGGGTGGACTTGCCGGCGCCGTTGGCGCCGAGGAGGGCGACGCGCTCGCCGGGGGCAACCTCGAGGGAGACGTCGTCGAGGGCCCTCGTGCCGTCCGGGTACCGGAACGTCAGCGCGGAGACGCGGATCGCGGGGGCGGTCACCGGACGAGAAACCTGATCGCGAGCCCCGCGGCGAGCATCCACACGACGAACATGACGTCCAGCAGCCGGAGGGGCGCGGAGGAGGGGCCGATCAGCTTCCCCCGGTAGCCGCGCGCCAGCATCGCCTGCCAGACGCGCTCCCCGCGTTCGTAGCTGCGGAGGAAGAGCGTGCCGGCCATCGAGCCGAGCGTTCCCGCCTGCCAGATCCAGCGCCCGCGCCAGCCGCGGGCGTCGCGGGCCCGCTTCATCCGGGCCAGCTCTTCCTGCATGGTGATCGCGTAGCGGTGGATGAAGCTCATGGTGAGGACGAGGACGCGGGGCACGCAGAGCCGCTCGAAGGCCTCGAGGAGGCGCGGCACGCCGGTCGTGCCGGCGAGGATGATCGCACAGAGGAGGCCGACGAGGGCCTTTGAGGAGACGTTCCACAGCACCAGGAGCCCCTGGCGCGGCACCATCGGGCCGCCGGTCCAGAGCGCGACCTTCTCGCCGCCGGCCGCCTTCGCGAACGGGACGACCGCCGCCAGCGCGAGCACGACCGGGACGAGGAACAGGAGCCGCCTGAGCGCCGCGCCGAGCGGGATCCGCGAGACGAGGAGCAGCAGCGTCGCGGCGCCGAGAAACGCGACCGGCGCCCGCCAGGACGGCGCCGGGACGCTCGCCGCGCACGCCACCAGCGCGAAGAACGCGAGGACCTTGCAGCGTGCGTCGAGGGCCTGAAGCGGACCGGCGACGCGGAGGCGCGGATCGAAGGCGATGTGCACGGGCGCCTACTTCGGCGCGGCTCGCCGCCGCGTCAGCACCCAGGCGACGCCGCAGCCCAGGACGAAGACGCCGGCCACGCCGGCAATCCCGGCGAGCGAGGTCGCCCGCTTCTCGTCGCCCACGCCCGGGAACTTGTAGTCCGGCGCGGGCGACTTCTTCCAGGCGGGGTCGCCCTCGCCCTTCTCGAGGAATCCCTTGTCCTCCGCGACCTTCTCGAGCCCGTCGGGGCTTTCGGACGCGTGGGGGGCGACGAAGTACGCCAGCGCGAGGGAAAGGGCGAGGAACGCCCCGGCGAGGATCCAGGTCTTCATGCGGGCTCCGCGGCCCGCGGCCAGGCGACGACGAGGTCGGGGCGTGCGCCGAGGACGACGGCGAGGACGGCGCACGTGATGAGGCCCTCGCCGAGGCCGATGATGGCGTGGACGCCGAGCATGGCGGGGAGGACGACCTTGAGGGGAACGGTGCCGGAGAATGCGAGCTCGAACGCGCACGCGGCGGCGCCGCCCACGACGGACAGCCACGAGACGACGAACGCCGCGCCCAGGAAGGCGCCCCGGGTTCGCGGCAGCACCGTCCGGATCACGCGGTGCAGGATCCCGCCGCACAGCGCGCCGACCACTCCCATGTTGAAGACGTTCGCGCCCAGCGCGGTCATGCCGCCGTCGGCGAAGAGGAAGCACTGCACTGCGAGGACGAGCGCCATGACCAGGCACGCGTTCAGGGGCCCGAGAAGCAGCGCCGCCATGGCCGCGCCTAGAAAGTGTCCCGAGGTGCCGCCCGCGACCGGGAAGTTCAGCATCTGCACGGCGAAGATGAACGCGCCCGCCATGCCGAGCATCGGGACCTGCTTCTCGCCCAGCGTCGCCCGCGCCCGCCAGGTCGCGACGCCGCACACGGCGACCGAGGCGCACGCCAGCGCGCCGTTGATCGGGCCCGACAGGAACCCGTCAGGGATGTGCATGGCCGCCCGCCTTGTGGCTGTGATGGTGCGTGTGCGGGGGACGCTTCCCCGTCAGCGCCTTCCCCGTCGAGCTCACCGCGAGCGCCGAGTGCAGGACACCCTTCTGGTGCCCGAGCTCGTCTGCAAGGTGCCGGATCTCCGACGCCGCGCCGCGCACCATGATCATCTCGGCGCAGACATGCTCGTCGAGATGCACATGCGTCGTCGCCAGCACCGCGCCGTGGTGGTGGTGCTGCACGTGCGTCAACCGCCGGCTGACCGTCCGGTTGTCGTGGTCGTAGATCAGCGTGATCGTCCCCAGCGCCTCGCCGTCGCCCTCCCAGGCCTGCGCGACCTCGCGTGACCGGATGAGGTCGCGGAAGAGGTCGGAGCGGCTGGCGTACTTCCCTTCGCGCTGCATCCGCTCAAGGCGGTCGTTCAGCTCGCGGTCGAGCGACATGCTGAGTCGGACGAGGCCGGACATCGGGGACTCCGGTATTACGAATGCAGGAATTGTAATACCGCGGCGCCCTGCCGTCAACGCCCGGTTACTTGAGCCAGAGGTCCAGCGTCTCCTCCACCATCTTCGGCGTGTTCATGAACGTCCCGTGCGTCCCGTCCTCCGGCTCGTACCACAGCTCGAATTGCCCGCCGCGCTTCTCGATGAACGCCTTCGCCGCGCGGCCGGCCTTCGTCGCGGGCGCGCCGAACTGCACGTCCTTGCCGCCGAAGCAGCCGACGAAGCGCTGGCCCTTGAAGGCGTCGTCGCCGGCGTCCTTGAGGTAGGGCGGGGGCTTGTCCTCGGGCCAGGCGCCGGCGTCGCAGAGGAATAGCCCGAAGATCCGTTTCGCCGGGTCGTTGTCGAGGATGGCGAGCCCGGGGACGTTGGCGGAGCCGCGGCTGAAGCCGTCAAGGAGGTGGCCCTTTTCGGCGATCGCGGGGTGGTCTTTGTGAAGCGCCGCGAGGCGCGCCTCGAGCAGCGCGTAGGACTCTTTCGGCTGAAGGTATTTGTCCTCACCGAGCCACCACTGGAGCGCGACGACGGCGACGCCGTGTTTTTTCGCGAAGGGCTGCCAGAGGCGGACGGAGGTTTCGGCGTGGCCCTGGGAGCCGTGAAGCGCGAAGACGACGCGCACCGTCCCGTCCTTCTTCTTGTCCAAGTCCTCGGGGAACCACTCGACCGTGTACACGCCGTCGCGGCCGGATTCGACGACCTTGGCGCCCAGCTTGAGGACCTCGGCGCGGTCGCGGGGCTCGTCGGCGGACGCGCGGACGGCGACGAGGGCCAGGACGAGCAGGGCGGGGGCGATTCGCATGATCCAGGAACGCCCGGACCTCGGCGAAATTGTCGGGAATCGCGCCCTCGCGTCGTATGCCCGCCATAGCCGGCTTCCCCGCCCTCTTCTGGGGAGACCGGGGATGCCCCGGCGTCATGCCGGCACAGGGAGCGCGCCCCCCTTCCCGGGATGAACGAAACGAGAACCGATCCATCGACCGGTGAACCCGCGAGGGACCTGCGGAGGGTGTCAGTGAATGCCCGGGGCGTGCGGTACGCTCGCTGTCCGACGGAGTCCGGACTCCTGCGACTCACGCCCGGCTCCGGCAGCGGCCCACCAAGGCCTGCGTGAATGCGGTGCAGGAGGGAGAGTTCTGTCCGGTGACGACGTTGCCGTCCACGACGACGTGCGACGACCACGGAGCCGCGACCTCGACGCGGGCACCGGATTCGCGAAGCGCGGACTCCACGAGCAGCGACGGGCGCCGTTCGCCGAGCCACGCGGCCTCCTCGGCATCCGCGAAGCAAGTCACGTTGCGTCCGGAGAAGATCCAGTCTTTTCCCGGCGATTTCTCGGCGAGAAGCGCCGCGGGGCCGTGGCAGATCGCCGCGATGACGCTGCCCCGGCGCATCGCCGCCCGCAGGAGCGAACCGAGTGGAGCGGATCCTGGAAGCTGCGCAACGGGCGAGTAGCCGCCGGGAATCACGATCGCGGCGAGATTCTCTTCGGGCCCGAAGTCCTCAAGAAACCGCGGCGCGAGGAGAACGCCCGTCGACTTGAATCGCTTCCAGGCCGCGCCGGCCGGGCTTCCGGCGGGTGGCATCGACTCGTGCTGCGGATCCGGCGTCCGGCCGCCGGGCGTCGCCAGGAGATTCTCGAAGCCTTCGGCGGAAAGCGCCTCCCAAGGCGCTACCAGTTCCCCCACCCAGAAGCCGGCGGGCATCGGCGGCCCTGATTGCATGGAGATCTCGGTGGCGGAAGAAAGCACGAAAAGGGCGCGGCGCCGGGAGCGCATCGGGGCAATGTATTCGGGGAGGCCCGTTCCGGAAAGCGGCGGGACAGAGTGCGTCGGGCAAGCAGAGGAGCATCGGGCCACTGGGCTGCTGTGGCACGCCTGGCGAAAGGGCAGCGAGGGCGGTCAGTTCTTGAACAGGCCGTTGCGGCGGAAACGAGAAGTGTGCGTCGCGGGCCCAGGACGGACGGCACCGTTCTTGCGTTTCGGCCGCGGTATCGCGCCAGTGCGGGTTACCCGACCGCCGCCTCGCGGTCCGATCCCGGGTGGTCCAGGATCGGTTCCCTCGTTCCGAAGAACTCAAGGAGATCCCGATGTTCCTGTCCTCTGGCATCCGGCGCCGCGGTTTCACCCTGATCGAGATGCTGGTCGTGCTGATCATCCTCGCAATCCTCGCGGGGCTCCTGATCCCCGCGCTCGGCATGCTCGGCCGCTCGGCGGACATGGCGTCCTCGGCCCACACGCAGGCGTCCCTCTCGGCGAACCTCCAGGAGTTCTTCCTCCTGCAGAAGCGGTACCCGCAGGGTGTCGATTCGCTGCTGACGGATGGCGGGCACGGCGTGGACGCGGTCCTGGCGGCGCCGGACGGCACGCCGGACGGCCTGTTCACGAAGGTCGCGCACCCGGTCACCTCCGAGCAGGTCGGTGGAATGGTGACGGACAACCCTGCACTCCTGAACGTCCTGGACATGGGGACCCTGACAAGCAACCAGCGCCGGTCGTTCACGCGGGGCGGATTCGACTACGTGTACGACATGAAGGGCGTTTCGATCCTCAGCGCCTCCCCCTACACGCTCACGGGAGAGATCAACGCGAACAACGCGGGCCAGTACAAGCGGACGCTGCCTTCGTCGGGAACGATGCTGGCGGCGGTGATAGGGGCGGACGGGAGCACGACGGGGATGGCGAGGGGCGGCGGAGCGCACCTCATCATGCGTGGCCTGGTTCCGGCGGAGCTGGTGACAGCGGACAGCGGGGCGACGTGGACGTACGTGCCCGAGGCGGGGACTCAACTGGTGTGCGTCGGGATCGGCCCGAACTGCCGCCTGGTTCCGACGACGGCGATGAACGCGCCGGTCTACCCCGGATGCGACGGGAAGTACTACGGTCGCTACATCGCGGTCTTCAAGGTGTACGAGTCGGGCGAGCGGTGCGTGCTGGTTGGCGTGATGGACTGCTACGGACGGACGCCGGACTACACGCAGCAGCAGTTTAACGAGTCGTTGCCGAACGGCGGGCGTGCGGGCTAGCGGCGGTAGAGTGACGATTCACCCGGGGGCGCCCGACGGTGCGCCCCCGGGTCTTTTTTTGCGGGAGGGGGAGGCACCCGGAGGTTGACGCCCGTCGTTACTCGACGGTAACTTGCGCCTCGCCGGTGACGTAATCTCGCCCGATTCGACACGGATGCGGCGTTTCGCCGGGCTTGGGATTTGCGCGCCACCTTCCCGGGATGAACTGTCCACTCAAGCGGATCATCAGCCTTTCGGCCTCGCGGCTTGCCGTCGCGGCGGCGATCCTCTGGTATTCGCTGTGGACGTCCGGCGCAGTCCTGGCGAGCCTGGACCAGGCGAAAGGCCCGGAACAGGCGCCCGCGCCTGCGGCCGCAACCGTCGCCGTGGAGTGCTCGACACCGAAAGCCTGCTGCTGCAAGCCCGAAGTTCACACGGCAGGAAAGTGCTGCTGCCCCACTCACGCCTCCGCGCCGGTCCCGGGCGTCCTCTCGTGGACAGTCAGGACCTGCGGCGACGCCCCGGAGAACTCCGCGATTCCCGAGTCCTCCCGCATTCCTCCCCACATTCACGTCTGCTACCCGGTCCCCCACTCGCAGGGCGACGGGGAACTCGTCGCGTCCCTGGCCTTCACGGCCTTCGACGCTCCCGCGCGGGAGCTCGACAAAGTGCCGCTTCCGGCACTCCTCTGACCTGCCGGTCGTAGTCCGCCGCCGCTTCGCCGCGCCGATGCTCCATCCGCGCTGAAGCTCCAGCCGCTGCGCCGGGCCGGTCCAACATCGTGAATCGACCCTTCGGTGTGTTCACCGAGGTGCGTGCCCCTTCTACACGGTTTCCACGGAGAGAGCGTCCATGCGTCGCAACGCCACAGGCTTCACACTGATCGAACTGCTCGTCGTCCTGGGGATCCTGATCCTGTTGTCCTCGCTGATGCTGGTGAAGCTGGACGACGTCTACGACCGCAGCCGGTCGAGCACGCAGGCGTACTCGCTGGCGGACGTGGGCCGGCAGATCGAGATCTTCTACGGGCTCAACCACAAGTACCCGGAGGGCTGGGACTCGCTCATGAACATCTCGGCGAGCCCCGCAACGGCGCCTTCCCCGTACACGAGGTACACGAAGCTCGGCGCGGAGTGCTATGCGCCCAGCACGCTGTTCAACGTCGATCCGACGCCGCTGACGGACGACATGCTCGCGTCGCTGAGCAAGGCGGGCATCAGCCACATGTTCATGCACAGCTCCGCGTCGGGCGTGGTGGCCAGCGACAGCGCGACCGAGCGCCATCACTTTGGCCATGCGGGCGCCGGGCACGACGGGACGTACAACGTCGACTATGCCGTCACGCTGAACAGCCTCTACGAAAGCCCGGGCGTCCGGAGCGAGGGGCTCAAGGTGCTGCTCAACGACTTCGCACTCAACCCGAACGTCGATGACGCAACGATCGTGGACGACGCGACCCGCCCCGCGCGGATCAAGAACAACATCTATATCGTCCTCGGCTTCGGCAAGAAAGCCACGCTCAACGGCAACCAGGTCCTGGAGCCGCCGTACCTCGAGCAGGACGGAGGCACGGGAAAGTACAGCAGGGCCCTCGCCGTCTTCGAGGTCCCGTCCGTCGCCGGCGTCACCACCAGGGCCAAGCTCGTCGGGATCATCGGTCCCGACGGCCGCACCCGCGCGATGGCGCAGGGAGATTTCCTGTCCGGCGTTTCGCCTCACTAGTCGTTTCCCGAACCCCTTCCCCGGCTTCCGGGGAAGGGGATTCGGCTTCCTGGAGACCCGTCATGAGGTTGGTTCCCTTCGGTCAGTTCATCGCCACCGCTGCTCATCGCCTGAACACCGGGCTGCGGGTGGACGCCGGGACTCCGGCTGCACCCGTCGTTTCCGGCGGGTTCGCCGCGATTCGCGGGCATGGCAGGAGATTCGCTGAGGATTCGGCCCCGGTCCCGGGGGCCGGCTTCAGCATGGTCCGTTCCATCGTCCCCGTAGAGGAAGGCGCGCACGACGCTCCGATGAAAGCCGTTCTCCGCTCCCCGCTCCCGGTGAAACGCGCCCGCGCCGCCGGCGGACCGCAGGCTGGATTCACCCTGCTGGAGATTGTCATCGTTCTCGGAATCCTCGTGCTGCTGGCCGGCCTGATCGTCGCGACGACCGGCAGCGTCGTGGACCAGGCGCCGGCGGATGCGACGAAGGCGAGCATGAGCCACCTGCGCGACGCCATCGGCGCCTACTACAAGGACGTTGGCCGGATGCCGGCGACGGTCGGCAACCTCTTCTCCCAGCCGGCCGGCGTGCCTCCCTGGGACCCGGTCGCCCGCGTCGGCTGGAACGGGCCCTACCTGCAGACGGCGACCGGCACGTACGCGGTGGACGCCCTCGCCGGCTTTACCACCACCTGGGGCGCCGACGGGGCGCCCGCCGCCATCGACGGCTGGAACTGCCCGATCATCCTCCAGGTCCCCGATGGCGACGGCGACTGGATCGCGACGCCCCCGGACGCGAACGAGATGAGGCACGCCCGGCTCGTTTCCGCGGGGCCCGACGGGATCATCCAGATCCCCGCCGCGCCGCCCGTCGGAGCCGGGACCTACCTGCTTCCCAACCTCTCACAGTGCGGCGACGACCTGGTCCTGTACGTCCGTGTCGCGGATACGAGGGCTCCATGAGACACCGCTCCGCCGGCTTCACGCTCGTCGAGATGATCGTCGTCCTGTTCATCCTTGTCCTGCTCGCGACGGTTGCCGTGACGTCGACCGAGAATCTCGTCGACCAGTCGCGTTTCGACTCGTCCCGCTCGACGCTTCGCGCCGCGGAAGTCGCGGTCCTCGGGGACGAGTCGCTTCGCAACCCCGACGGAACCCTCCTCAACACCGGCTTCGTGGCCGACGTGGGGCGGCTTCCGAAACGCTCCGCGGATGCGGATTCGGGGAAGTGGCTCAGCGAGCTGTGGCTTCCGACGTTCAAGACGTACATCGTGGACACGCCGGCCGGCGACTCCGAAGTCCGCGTCGGCGCGGGATGGAGAGGCCCGTACCTTCGCCTGCCGATCGGCGGCGACCGGCTGCAGGATTCATGGGGCGCGGCGTTCTTGTCGCTCAAGGACGACGGCGTGAGCACGCCGCTCGCTGGCGATGCGGTTGGAATCGTGCGGACCCTGGGAAGCGACGCGACGGCCGGGGGCATGTCGTATGACGCCGACCTCGACGCGATCTTCGACTCGCCGACGGAGACACGATGGAGCGGCGCCCTGACGGTGCCGCTCACGCTGACAACCCCCGTGGGCGCGGGTGAGTTCCTGGTGGTGCGCGTCTACGGCCCCAAGGAGGGACTGCCGCTCTCGCACACGGCCGGGACGATGCGGCAGGTCGTCTTCAACGCTGCTGGGGCGGTCATGTCATCGACGCTTCCCGCCGACGGCACGGCGAGCACTTCCGGAATCGCCGTCTTCACGGATCTGCCCATCGGTTCCCGCGTGGTCCGGGCCTACCGCGTCGCCGCGGATCCGGGCGCGGGCTCCGAGGAAACCGCGCTTCTTCCCCTCGCGAGAAGCCCCGCGACGCCGGTCGTCGTCGTGCAGGGCAGCGTGACTCAATCCCTGGTGCTTCCCTGATCATGGCCTCCCTCACCCTCATCGTCGTCCGCGCCGGGGTCCTCACCCGCGCCGATCTCTCCGGGGATCCGCCGCGCGTCACGGCGCTTCACAATCACTCCCGCCCGCCGCAGGGTACGCTCGCGGACCTGGTGGAAGCCGCGGCGCGGTCGGGCGGGCCGGTCCGCGGACCGGTGTGGGTGCTGACGGACGATGCGTTCGTGCAGGTGGTGAAGCTGAACCCGCTGGCGGTGGCGGGGCTGAAGGACGAGGAGGTCGGGAAGGCGCTGGCCTACGAGGCGCAGGTGGTGTCGGGGATGACGGCGGAGGACTCGGCGCTGGCGTGGCGGGGGTATCGAACGGAAGGCCGGGAACGCGAGTTCCAGGTCGTGCAGATGCCGGCGGCGGAGCGCGACCGGGTCGCCGCGGCGGTGAACCGCCTGGGCGGGCGCCTGGCAGGGATCGTCCATCCCGCGGCGCTCCCCGCGCCGCTCGCGGCCGGCGCCAACGGCTCGGGCTGGGGGCGGCTCGAGGTCTGGCGCGGGCTGTACGCGCTCGTCGAGAACCCCGACGGCCAGGGCCTGCGCGCCCACATCCACCCCAACGTCGGACCGCGCGCCCTTCGCGCCATCCCGGGCTCCGACGCCGCCACGGAGTGCCTCGTCGCCGCGCCCGAGGGCGAGCCTGCGGACCTTGACGGTCTGCCGGTGTTCCGGCTGGAGGAGGAAGGGCCGCTTCGCCAATGGCTGGAAGGGTGGGGCGAGGTGTTGCGGAAACCGGGGAACGTCGTTGCGGCGATCGTGCCGGTGGCGAAACCGATGACACGCGGGGCGGCGGTCGCGGTGGGGGCCGTCGCGCTGCTGGCCGCGGGGCTGCTCATGCTGTGGGACGCGCGCGGGATCAAGTCGCGGGAAGACGGGCTCGCGAAACAGGTGGCCGAGGCGCGCGCGCCTTCGGTGACGCTCGGGAAGCTCAAGGCCGCGGTGGAGACGCAGAGGCGGGAGTTAAACGCGCTTTCGGCGGAGGTTCCGGCGGGAGCGCTTCCTGCGCCGGGGTACCTGAAGCGCGTGCTGGACGCGATTGCGGAGCGTCGTCCCGCGGGGGTGATGGTGGTCGGGCTGGAGATCGCCTGGGACGGGGCGACCGTGAGGGGATTCGCGGCGGACTCCGGGTCGGCGGACGTGCTGGCGACCGCGCTCGGCGAGGCGCTGAGGCCGGACGGCGTGCGGGTCGTGCCGGGGCGGAAGCAGCTTCAAACGGGCGGGGAGCGGGCCGGGCTCTACCAGTTCGACCTGACGATCGTCCCATCGGAGGCGCCCTCGAAATGAACCGCGAAAGTCGCCAGGCGTTCCTGCTCGCCCTCCTGCCCGCCCTGATCGCGGGGGCCGCGTACGTCTACCTTCATGCGAGGCCCGCGCGGAGCCGGGTCAAGGTTCTCCAGGCGGAGGTCGACCAGGCGACGGCGGCGCGGCCCGGGCCCGGCGAGGAGCAGACGATGCGGATGCTCCAGGCGTCGCTGGGGATCGAGATCGAGCGCGCGAAGACAAGATCCGGGAACGACCGGGCGGGAGGGCCGCGGATCGGGGAACCGGCGCCGACGGCCGACGTCGGCTCGCGGCTCGCCGCGCTCCTGAAGGCGCATGGCCTGACGCTGCTCGAGGATCACCCGGGCGCCGCCGGCATCGACGCGAAGCTCCCGAAGGCGCTGGAGGACGCGGGCAAGAATGCGAAAGACCGCCTGAGAACCCTGAGGTTCCGCGGGCGCTATGCCGACGTCGCCGCCGCGATGGGCGGCCTGAAGGACGCGGTCGATTCCGGGATTCCGCTCCGCCTGGAGATGAAACCGGCCGCGGAGCGGACCGCCGCCCCCCCCGAGTGGACGCTGGTGCTATGGATCTGAGAGCCGCCCTTCGAGAGCCGACGCTGGACGAGCTCCTCGCCGAGTGCGTGAAGCTCGACGCCTCCGACCTGCACCTCGCTCCCGGGATGCCGCCGATTTTCCGGGTCCATGGCGAGCTCCTTCCCCGCGAAGGGTCGGGCGCGCTGTCCGCGGGGGACACGGAGGCGATCTCGAAGGAGCTGATGCGCTGGAGCGGGACGAAGCGGTTTGAGGAGACAGGCTCGCAGGACGGCGCGATGACCGCGGCGGGAGGGACGCGGTTCCGCTTCAACGTCTACCGCCGTCTGGGCGGGATTTCCGCGGCGATCCGGCGGCTGGAGGAGCGCTTCCGCACCCTGCCGGAGCTCGGGCTTCCGGACTCGCTGTACCGTTTCGCCGACCTGAACGACGGGATGGTGGTCGTGTCCGGCCCGACCGGCGCCGGGAAGAGCACGACGCTCGCGGCGCTGCTGGACCGCATCAACCAGTCGCGGCGGGCGCATATCATCACGATCGAGGACCCGATCGAGTACATCCACGCGCCTTCGAAGAGCCTGGTGAACCAGCGTCAGGTGGGCTCGGACGCTTCGACGTTCAACGACGCGCTGGTGGCGAGCCTGCGGGAGGACCCGGACGTGATCCTGGTGGGCGAGATCCGGGACCTGGAGACCATCCGGACGGCGATCCGGGCGGCGGAGACGGGGCACCTGGTGTTCACGACGGTGCACGCGGGGGACTGCGTGGGGACGCTGGAGCGGCTCGTGTCGGTGTTCCCGGCGGACGAGCAGGCGGGGATCCGGCAGCAACTGGCGCTCGTGCTGCGGTGCGTCATCGCGCAGCACCTGATTCCCGCGGACGGCCCGGCGGGGCCGGCGGGGAAGGGCCGCGAGCGGGGGCGGGTGGTCGCGAGCGAGGTGCTGGTCACGACGCCCGCCGTGGCGCACCTGATCGCGACGGCGAAGAGCCCGCAGATCTACGCGGCGATCGAGGGCGGGACGGGGCAGGGGATGCAGACGCTGGAGGAGGACCTGGCGCGCCTCGTCGTGGAGGGGCGCGTGAGCGACGTGACGGCGCAGTCCATTTCGCGCAACCCGCAGCTCGTCCGCGACCGGGCCGCGACTCGCCTCCGCCGGCTCGGGACAGGGGCGCGCCGATGAGCAACCCGCTCCCCCTTCGCCAGCCCGCCGCCGCCGGCGACAAGCCCTCCGCCGGGCCCCGCCTTCGGGAGCGCCGCCGCTACGTCCGACTTCCGCCGGCGTGCCCCTGCCGCGCGTCGATCCGGATCGGCGGAAGCGCGTGGACGGGGCAGGTCCGGGACGTTTCGGACGGCGGGTTGCTCGTCCAGCTCACGGCGGGCCAGGACCTGTCCCCGCTCTCGCCCGGGCTGCGCGCCGACGTGCGCGTCTCGTGGGCGGGAGGGCAGAGCGACCGGAGCGGCAAGCTGGCCCGCGTGCAGGAGGACACTTCGGGCGCCTGTCTTGTCGGGCTGGACACCGAGCCGCAGCCGGGCGACACGATCCCGATCCAGCTGGACGTCCGCCTCGTGAAGATCGACCCGACGTGGGCCCTGCGCGTCCCGGCGCCCCTCGCTCTCCGGCGCCAGATCCTCCCGCTGTGCCTGGTCGACGGAAGAGTTCACGTGGCGTGCGCCGACCCCGGGGATGCGTCGGCGCTCCAGGCGCTCGAGCGCTACATCGACAGGCCGCTTCAGCCCTGGCTCGCGGAACCCGACGCCCTGCGCGAGGTCCTGCGCCGCGTCTACGCGGACGCGAACGCGACGCCGGATCAGGACGACCCGGTCGCACTCTGCAACGAGTTGCTCTACGCCGCCTGGATCCGGCAAGCGTCGGACATCCACGTCGACGCCGAAAAGACGGAAGTGCGGATCCGGCTGCGCGTGGACGGGCAGCTCGAGGACTACCGGCGCCTGCCGATCAAGGTCCACGGCGAACTCCTCACCCGCATCAAGGTCCTCGCGGGCATGGATATCGCCGAAAAACGCTCCGCGCAGGACGGGCGCTTCACGCACGCGTTCGGCAAGGAAGCGGAAGTCGACATCCGCGTCGCGACGCTGCCCACGAAGCACGGCGAGCGCGCGTCCCTCCGGCTGCTGGCGATGAACATGGCGTCGCTGACGCTGGAGAACCTGGGGATGGACGCGGGGGACCTGGGGCGGTTCGAGCGGGAGATCGACCGGCCGCACGGCCTGCTGCTGGCGACGGGCCCGACGGGGTGCGGCAAGACGACGACGTTCTACGCGGCGCTTCGCAGGATCATCGCGCGCCGCTCGGTGAACGCGATCGCCGTGCTGGACCCCGTGGAGTACGACATCCCGGGCGTCGCGCAGGTGGAGGTCGATTCGGCGCAGAAGGTGACGTTCGCGGGGGCGCTGCGGAGCATCCTGAGGCACGACCCGGACGTCATCATGATCGGCGAGATCCGCGACCAGGAGACGGTGGACATCGCGATCAAGGCGGCACTGACGGGGCACCTCGTGCTGGCCACGCTGCACACGAATTCCGCCGCCAGCGTGGTGACGCGCCTCGCCGACATGGGGGTGGACCGCTACCTCATCGGCGCCACGCTCGGCCTGGTCGTCTCCCAGCGCCTCGTGCGCCGGCTCTGCCCCCACTGCGCACGCCCCTCCCGCCTCGCCCCCGGGGAAGCCGTCGCCCTCGGCCGCCCGGAGGCCGCCGGCCTCGCCGTGTTCGAGCCCGGCGGCTGCGTCCACTGCGCCGGCCGCGGCTTCAGCGGTCGCGTCGGCCTCTTCGAGTTCCTGTCCCTGGACGCCGAGCTGTCCACGGAGGTGGCGCGTGGGGCGGACGAACCCCGGCTCGTCGAGCTGGCCCGCCGGCGCGGACTCCCCGACATCCGCGACGACGCCCTGCGCAAGCTGTCGAGCGGGATCACGACGGTGCGCGAAGCGCTCGCGGCGGTGTCACTGTGAGGAAGATCTGACCGATGCCCACATTCGCCTGGATCGCCCGGGACTCCTCGGGCCGCACGCAGCGCGGCACGGCGGCGGCCGCGTCGGAAGCGGCGCTTCTGCAGCGCCTGCGCGGCGACGGGCTGACAACGCTGGACGTGCGCAGGGCGTCCGCGCAGCGCTCCGGCGGGCGGCGCTGGTGGCACCGGGTGCTGCGCCCGCGCTCGGAGGACGTGGAACTCGGGCTGGAGCAGATCGCGTTCATGCTGCGGAGCGGGCTGCCTCTGACGTCGGCGCTGGAGACGGCGGCGCGGCAGAGCCAGCGCGGGTCGATGGCGTGGACGTGGAGGCAGGTGTCCGAGCGCGTTCAGTCGGGAGGGAGTTTCAGCCAGGCGCTGCAGGAACACCGGTGCTTCCCGAAGATCGTGACGACGATGGCGGCGCTGGGGGAGGCGACCGGCGTGCTGGACGACGTGCTCCGGCGGTCGGCGGAGGCGATGGAGCGGCGGCGGGAACTGCGGACGAACATCCTGACGGCGATGGCATACCCGGCCGTGGTGATCGTGATGGCGGTCGGCGTGGCCGCATTCATGGTCGTCTCGCTGGTGCCCAAGCTGACGAAGTTCCTTTCGGGCTTCCACCGGAGGCTGCCGCCGGTCACGCAGCTGCTGATCGACATTTCGGCCTGGATCAACGCGCACATCGCGGGGCTGGCGCTGGCGGGGATCGCGGCCGGCGTCGCGTTCATTCTCCTCCGCCGCTGGCCGCGCGGGCGGCTTGCGACGGACCGCGCCGCCCTCAGGCTCCCCGTCGTCTCACGCATCGTGAAGCTCGCGGAGACCTCGACGTTCTCGCGAAGCCTCGGCCTGCTCCTCGCTTCCGGCGTCCGGGTCACCGACGCCCTCAGCGTGGTGGAGCCCCTGCTCGCCAATGAGCAATCCCGCCTCACGACCCGCGAGGCGCGGGAGCGGATCCTGTCCGGCTCGGGGATTGCCGAGCCGCTCGCCGACGCCCCATCGTTCTACCCGATGCTCTCGAGCATGGTCGCCGTCGGCGAGTCCGCCGGGACCGTCGAGGAAGTCCTGGCGGAGGTGGCCGAGTACCACGAGAGCCGGCTGCAGGTGCTCATCAAGCGCCTCGGGTCGATCATCGAGCCGGTCGTCATCGTCGTCATCGGGGGCATCGTCGGGTTCGTCTACATGGCCTTCTTCCTCGCCGTCTACTCCATCGTCGGAGGCAAGTGATGCGTTTCCGGATCGCCGTGATCCTGTTCGGGCTCGCCCTGGTTCCCCCCGTCCGCGGGGAGGACGCCCCGCCGCCGAAGCCTGAAGAGAAGGCCCCTGCGCCGAAGCCCGACGGCGCCGCGGATCCGACCGCGGAGGACGAGGCCATCCGCAGGGCAAGGGAAGCCGCCCGGGGGGCGGCGGGAGGAAGCGGTCCCGACCGGGAGCTTCCCCCTCCGGTCGTTCCGGCCACGGCGCTCCGGGGAGTCGTCGAGATCGAAGGCCGCCCGCCCGCGGCGCTGATCGAGGTCGCGGGGCAGAAGGCGCTGGTCCACGTCGGGGACAAGGTCCTCCTGCCGGTCCGCGAGGGCGCCGCCCCGGCAAGGCGCTACGAACGCTTCGAAGTCCTCGCGATCTCCGAGGACGGAGTCACGGTCCGCTTCACGCCCGAACCCCTGGAGGTGATCGTCCGATGAAGAGCCTGCGAATTCTCGCCGCGCTCGTCCTTGCGGCGGGCACGGCCCTGGCCGACGGGCCCGGCGTTGCCGAGATCCGGATCCGGACGGTGTCGTTCTCCGATTCGTCCGTCGGGGACGCGGCGCGGCTGCTGACCGACGTGTCGGGTTACAACGTGGTGGCGACGCAGGAGGCGGCGAAGTCGAAGGTGAGCCTGATGCTGCGCGACGTCACGGTGAAGACGGCCGTCGAGACCGTCTGCGGCCTCGCGTCGCTCTGGTACCGCGACGACCCGGCCGCGCGCGTCCTGCGGATCATGACGGCGGAGGAGTACCAGAAGGACCTGGTGGTCGTCCGGGACGCGAAGACGCGAGTCTTCACCCTCCTCCACCCGAACGCCGTCGTCATCGCGACGCAGATCCGGGACCTGTACGGGCCGCGCGTCATCCTGTCGCTGGGCATCGACGAGACCGCGTTCGACACCCGGGCAGGCGACAGAGGGGGGTTCGCGAACGGCCAGAACGGCCTTGTCCCGGGTGTGGTGAACGGCAACAACCTGGACGGCACGAACAACCAGTACGCCAACAACGGCGGCTCCGCGGGAACCGGCGCCGCGAACCGGCTTCCCGAAATCGACCGGGACATGAGCCCGGAAAGGCTGGCGGAGCTGGCGAAAAAGCGCGCGGCGGGAGCGGCGGGCGCGGAGTCCGGGACGGTCTCCGAGTCGGACGTTGCGGCGGCGCAGAGCCAGGAACCGGCGATCTACGTGACGGTGAACCGGACGTCGAATCTCCTCCTCGTCCGGACCGCGGACGAACGGGCGGTCGGCGAGATCGAGAAGCTCGTGCTCGAGCTGGACCGCCCGACTCCGCAGGTGCTGCTCGAGATGAAGATCCTCGAGATCGACCTCGCGGACGGCTTCCGCTCCGTGTTCGACTTCTCGATGGCGGGCGAGCGGCCGGAGACGGGTCCGCCGGACGGGCAGGCGCCCAATCCGCTCGTTCCCGCGGCGGCGGCCGGCCTGCGGACGATCCTCGGAGCCGGGAATTTCCCCCTCGAGGGCGGGACGTTCGTGTACCAGTTCCTCGACGACCGGCTCCGCGCGCGGATCGAGCTCCTCAGCACCGAGAGGCGCGTCCGCACGCTGGCCACTCCGCTCCTCCTCTGCTCGAACAACCGCGAAGCGCGGTTGTTCGTGGGCGAAGAGAGGCCGCTCGTCCGGAACGTGACGGTGCTGACGAACACGACGACGGGCGTGGTGACGGACCAGCTGGCGCCGACGATCGAGATCGAGCAGATCGGGACGACGCTGCGCATCGTCCCGCACATCAACGCCGACCGCACCGTGACGATCACCCTCTCGCAGGAGTCGTCGACCGTGGTGCCGGGCGGAGCGCTGCTCCCGGTCGCGACCAGCGGCGGGACCGTGACGTCGTTCCCCGTAGACACCGTCAACACCGCCAATCTCGACGCGGTCATCGTCGGCAAGGACCACCTCGCCCTCGCGGTCGGCGGGCTCATCCGGGAGCAGGTCTCCGACACGGAGCAGAAGGTCCCCCTCCTCGGGGACATCCCGCTCATCGGGATCCTCTTCAGGAGGGAGGTTCGCGACCGCTCCCGGCGCGAGCTCGTCCTGTTCGTGACGCCCCACATCCTCGTGACGCCCGAGGAAGGCGAACGCATCAGCCGCGAACGCCTCCGGGCCCTTTCGCTTCACCCCTGGCTCAAGCTCGGAGACCAGGCGCTCGGCGCGTTCTCGGAGAAGGACCTCACCGGCGACCCCACCGTGCCGGAGTGGATCAAAGGATTCGCCCTTGGAGTGATCGACGGCCATGACCAGCACTGAACCCTGCCTGGGAGCCTGCACCGTCGTCCTCGCGTGCCTCGCGCTCGCGGGCTGCTCGTCCGGGCCCGCGCCGGCCTCCGGGGACAGGCCGCCCGCCCGCCCCGTCGTCCGCATCGAGGCGGAGCGCGGAGGAGCCGAAGTCCCGCTCTCGGAAGCCGACCTGCGGCGCTGGTCGTCGCGCTTCGCGCTCCAGGGCTCGAAAAACCGGGAAGCCTGCGAGCGGGAGCTGGTGCGGGAGTCCCCGGACCTCGCGCTCGAGAGTTTCCGGCGCCTCGTGGGGAACGCCGACGCCGGGCCGACGGCCTTCCGGGGCCGGATCGCGGCCGCGTGGGAGGCCGCGTTCGCCGAGCCGGCGCTGGGCGAGAGCGAGGCCGCACGGCTGGCCCACCCCGCTGAAACCGGGCGCGCGATCGACGCGCTGCTCGCGGGGCTCGAACCCCGGGACCAGGCGGCGAAGCTCGCCGAGGCGGCGGGGATCTTCCGCTCGATCGGCGACGCCTTCTGGGCCGAGGAGTGCGGCCGCCTGGCCGCGGCCCGCGGCGTCCTGCCGGACGAGCCCCCCTCGATGCGCCCCGCCCCGCCGACCGCCGCGCAGGCCGGCCTCCGGGACCTCGAGGCCGCCCGCGCCCATGCGATCGCCCGCCGCTGGGCCCAGGCCCGCGAAGGGCTTCCCCGCCAGATGGAATCCGCCCTCCGGCGCCGCGACCTCTCGCTCGCGACGGATCTCGAGGATCTGCGCGGCCAGCCGGAAATTGCCGCCGCCTTCGCCCCGCATGAAACCCGCCGGTGGCTCGTCGGCCTCGGCGAACTGGCGCTCTCCCGCGGCCTCCACCTGCTCGCGCTCCGCTGCGCCATGACCGCACGCGACGCCGTCTCCCCCGGCGTCGACGCCGCCGGCCGCGACGCCGCCCGCCGCCTGTTCGCCCGCGCGGCAGCCGCCCGCGGCGACCTCCCGCTCGCGCTTCGCGGGGCCGAAGAGCTCCTCGAGGACGCGCGCTCGTCGGGCGACCGCGAGGCCGAGGCCGTCGCCGCCGGACTCTGCGCGGACATCCTCCTGGCCGAGGACCGGGCAAAGGAAGCTGCCGGGCTCTACCTGCACGCAGCAACCGTCGCCGACGCGCGCTCCGCCGACGCGGCGCGCCTCCGGCTCGGCGGCGCCGCCGCCTTTCTGTCCGCCGGGATGCTCGCGCCCTGCGCCAGGACCCTCGCCGAACTGTCGGATTCCGCGTCCGGCTCGACCGGGCCCGTCGGCCGCAAGGCGCGCTTCACCTCCGCCCTCCTCGCCGCCGCACGCGACGACAACGACGAAGCCGGCCGCCTGCTGGCACGCGTGCTCGCCGACGCGGAAGCGGCGGGAGACGTGACGCTGGCCGAGCAGTGCGACGCGCTTTCGGAGCGGCTCCGGTGACGACCGCAATCTCCGCCGCAGGCCTTGAATCCGACGCAACGCCGGCCTGCGGCCCGACCTGCACCCTGCACGACACCCTCTGCGGCATCCTGCGGGAGATGGACCTCGAAGCGGGCCGCCACTGGGGCCTCGAGGACTACGGGTGGTTCGCACGGCCGGAGCTGCTGAAGCCGATGACGGAATGGGAGTGGCTGAAGGCGCTGGAGGAAGGGCTCCGGAAGCGGGGCTTCGTCGCGCGCCGCCGCGTGCGGTACGCGGGCGGTGCCGGCGGGAAGTGCGACCTCGTCGTGACGGCGCCGGATGGCGCGAGGACGTGGCTGGAGGTGCGGGGGTCGTGGCCCGCGTATTGGGAGGCGAAGGGCAATCCGGCGAAGTACCGCTGGGAGCTGGGCGCGATGGCGGACGACGTCGCGTCGCTCTCGGCGATTCCCTCCGGGACCGGCGACCGGAGAGCGCTGCTCCTGATCGGATTCGGACCAACGGGCGACGAGTTCACGCGCGACGTCGAGGACTGGTCCGGTCGGGTCGTTCCCGGCTGGCGGGCGTGCCATGCGTGGTGGCCGGCGGAGAATGACAGGATCCGGACAGTCCACGTCTGGCTCTGGACGGCGCCCGCGTAACGCCGCCGGCCTGCGTTACGGCGCAGGAACAGGCGCGACGGAGGTAACGACGCCGGGCTCGCGCGCGCCGCTTCTCGTTTCCCTGAAGGCACCCTGTTTGCGTCCGTGAACAACGATGAATGCCATTAACTATCAGGCCGTTCCGTCTCTCCGTGCGCCGCCGACGGTACGCCTGCCGGCCTCGCGCCTTTCCCACCCGTTGACACACTCGGAGACACCAACCATGCGACACACGAAGCAAGACCACGGATTCACGCTCATCGAACTGCTCATCGTCCTCGGCATCCTCGTGCTGCTCTCGACCCTGATCATCCTCAAGCTGGACGGCGTGCAGGAGAAGAGCCGGTCGGGGACCCAGGCGTTCACGCTCGCGGACGCCTCCCGGCAGGTCCAGATCTACCAGGGGCTGAACGGCAAGTACCCCTGCGGCTGGGACTCCCTCCTCGCGAAACCGCCGACGCCGACGGACCCGATCACCGGGGCGATCTACGCCCACCTCGGCCCCGAGCTGGAGGCGCCGCGCACCATCCTCTCGACGACCTCGACCGTCCTGACCGCGGACCAGGTCACGTCCATCACGTCCTGCGGCATCCGCATGCCGATGCTGCACGACGAATCCATGGGCGTCGTCCCGAGCGACAGCGGCGTCGAGATGCACTTCCTCACCACCATGCCCGCCATGATGGGCGTCAGCGGGCTGCATCATGCCGTGACGATGAACACCAGCGCCGGCAGCGAAGGCCTGGCGATCCTGCTGCGCGACTTCGGCCTGACGCCGATGATGACGGACGACCTGTCCGTCGTACCGCCGAGGATTGCGGCCAACATCTACGTCGTCTTCGGCCTGGGGAACGAGTGCATGCTCGTGAGCAACCAGATCGACGAGGCGCCCTTCCTCGATCGCACGGACTCGGACAAGTACTACTGCCGCGCGCTCGGCGTGTTCGAAGTGCCGCTGGTCGGGACGAAGAAGGCGAAGCTCGTGGGCTTCATCGGGCCGGACGGTCGGACCCGGAAAGCCAGCGCAGACGACTTCCGCGAGACGTCGGACGGGATGTAGTCCCGAACACCCCCTCCCAGCCGGCCGGGAGGGGGTGCCGTTTCGCATTCCCGGCGTGTCAGCGCAGCCGCGCGGGAAGACCGCCCGGACGACCCGAGCCACGCGACCGGAACCGCCGCATTTCCCGCCGGGCTGCCGCTCGCAGGCCGCCTCCGGTGCGTCCCGAAATTGTCCGCGGGCGGCGGCTGCCTTAGGATGGCGGCGTGCCCGCCTTCCCCGAGCTCTTCCACCCCTTCCCCATCAACGGCGTCACGCTCCCCAACCGCATCGTCGTCCCGGCGATGGTGACGCGCCTCTCGGGCGAAGACGGCGTCATCAACGCGGACATCATGGACCGGTACGTACGGTTCGCGAAAGGCGGCGCGGGGCTGATCGTGGTCGAGGCGATGGCGGTGCACACGGCGAAGTCGGGGCCGCTGCTGCGGATCTGCGGGGACGAGTTCAAGCCGGGGCTGACGGAGCTGGCGAAGCGGGTGCACGGGGCGGGGCCGTCGAAGGTGGTGCCGCAGATCATCCATTTCCTGAAGATCGCGCGGAGCGGGTGGCGGCAGCTCGTGGGGGACCTGACGACCGAGGACATCGCGGGAATCGTGGCGGCGTACGGGGCGGCGGCGCGGCGGGCGCGGGAGTGCGGGTTCGACGGCGTCGAGCTGCACATGGCGCACGCCTACACGCTCTCGAGTTTCCTGTCGGCGAAGAACAACCGGAAGGACGGGTACGGCGGGTCGCTGGCGAACCGGATGCGGCTGATGGGCGAGGTGATCGGCGAGGTGCGGCGGCAGGTCGGGCGCGATTTCATGATGGGCGTGCGCTTCGACGGCGAGGAGTGCATCAAGGGCGGCTACTCGGTGCCGGACGCGCGGGCGATCGCGCTTCGGATGGCGCAGCTGACGGTGGACTACATCTCTGTGAGCGCGGGCGGGAAGTTCGAGGACGCGATCCACAAGCCGGGGGCGCCGCTGTACCCGTACACGGGGTACTCGGGGGACCGGTGCATGCCGGGGGCGGACTACCCGGACGGGCTGAACGTGTACATCGCGGCGGGGATTCGCGAGTGGGTGCGGCAGCACGGGTTCACGACGCCCGTCGCCGCCGCGGGCAAGATCTCCGACCCCGCGTTCGCGGAAGCGCTTCTCCGCGACGGCAAGGCGGACCTGATCGCGATGGCGCGGCCGCTGCTGGCGGACCCGGATTGGCCGAAGAAGGTGGCTGCGGGGCGGCAGGACGCGGTGATCAAGTGCGTCTACGGGAACATCTGCAAGAGCCTGGACGAGAACTTCCGGAAGGTGGTCTGCACGCTCTGGCCGCAGGGGCGGCTGCAGGCGCCGGAGAGCGAGGACCGGGAGCCGCCGCGGTGGCCGGAGGGGGCGGCGGTGACGGCGCAGCACAAGGGCGGGCGCGTCTACCTGAAGTGGCCCGCCGCGACCGACAACGAGGCCGTGCAGGGGTACATGATCTTCCGCGGCGCGGAGAACGAGCCGGAGCGGCACATCGGGTCGAACCGGGCGCACGGGTACACGGATGCGGATGTCGCGCCGGGGACCACCTACACGTACCGGGTTCGGCCGTACGACCTCGGGGGAAATCGCGGCGCGTTCAGCGCGCCTGCGACCGTCGAGGTTCCGGCTTAGGGCCGGCGGGGAACGGCGTGACTCGTTTTCGGTGATCCGTTCCCGGTCATGGCCTCCGACGTAACACCCGTCACGGGGCACCGGGCACGCCTTTCCGCGAGCAGCCCGCCCCTGCCACCTCCCCCGCGCTACTTCGCCGGCTCCGCCGGCGGGCGCTTGTGCAACCCGCTCGCGCCCTTCTTCGACGGCTGCGGCACCGCCTCGGGCTCGTCCTCCTCCCCCATCCGCCCGCGGACCCGGACCGCCACCTCCCACCGCTTCGCCCGCGGGTTGTACAGCGTCACGAGCGTGCGGATCTTGAGGCGGCCGGCGCGCTTGCGGATGCCCTCGAGGAGGTCCTCCGACTCGGGGATCTGCATGGTGATGCGGGGGCCCTGCTCGGCGAGGCCGAGCATGGCGGCGAAGGCGCGGAAGACGTCGGACTCCGTGAGCATCCCGACGACCTTGTCGTCTTTGACGACCGGGAGGCCGGAGATCTTCTGGCGCAGCATGAGAAGCGCGGCGCTCTCGAACGTGTCGTCCGGCGAGACGGTCCAGGGCCCGGGCGTCATCACGTCCTCGACGGTCTTTTTCGAGGTCACGCGGTCGCCCTTGTGCCGGCCCATTTCGGCGTGAAGGTCGTTCTTGGTGATGATGCCGACGAGCGTGCCGCTCTCGACGACGGGGAGGCGGCGGATCTTGTGCTTCTGCATGAACTCGAGCGCGATCGCGGCCGGGATGCGGGCCTGGATCGTCACGGCGGGGGAAGACATCCAGTCGCGGACGAACATGGCGGGGCTCCGGAGGGGGTGGGAGGAGGAACGGCGGACGGCGAAACGAAAAACGAAAAGGGAAAAACAAAGAAGGAAAAAGACGTGGCCGGGAGGGAACGGATCCGGGAGAAGTAACAGCGTGCGCATCCCGGCCCGGGGGCGGACACGGCCCGGAAGTTGCGCGATCTGCGGCGGACGATACTCTCCCGATCCCGTGATCGCACTCCTCACGCTGCGGACCCGCCGGTCGACGCGCGCCTGCGCGGCGGGCTTTCTTGCGCTCTACGCGGCGTTCGCGTCGGGGACGGCCTACGGGGCTCTCGACCTCCTCCACGTGCCGGCGCCCGCACCCTCCTGCTCGACGCCCTCCCCTGCCGGCGCATCGTGCTGCGGATGCGGGATGACCCACTCCCCTGAAGCCGCCTGCTGCTGCGGTTCCGCGAAGTCGGACGCCACCGCCGAATTCAGCTTCACGCAGGCCGCCCGATGCTCCAACCCCGACTCCGGCGCGCCGGGCGACCTGGCGCGCATGTCGCCGCACGCCTCCCCGGAAACGCCGGTGCCGCAGGCGGCCCCTGAGTCCGGGCAGGCCCCCGACTCGATCGCTTCTCCGGATTCCATCCACGCCTCTCCCGAGGACAAGGTCCCGATCGCGCGCTGACCTGCCGCGCCACGGGCCGGGCCACGGGGCCCGCGCCCCCGATCACGGATCCTCTCGGGGCCGCCGCACGCCGGCGGTTCCCGTCCATCCAACTCTCGGGAGATACTCCATGAAGCCTCTCGCACTGCCGCTTCTCCTCGCCATCGCCTCCTCCGCCTCCGCCCACCACGGCGTCGGTTCGACCGCCGGATCGGGCGGCCAGCACACGATGGCCCCCGACTCGCTCCCCGCCGGAAAGTTCTACGCCGGCCTCCGCATCGACGTCGCCGACTACGAACACATCTCCGACCGCACCCTTCGCGAGGCCGCGGAACGCGGGCACTCCCTTCACGCCTTCGACTGGACGGAGACCGTCGCCCTCGACGCCGCCGCAGGAGTCGCCGACCGCCTGATGGTCGGCCTCTCCATCCCCTACCGCCGCATGGACGACATGCGCCACGGCCCGCACCACCATCACGAGGAGGCCGCAGGGATGCACCACCACGAGGAAGAGGCCGCTTCCGGAAGCCTCGCGACCTCCGACCCGGACGGGCTGGGCGACATCGAGATCTGGGCGCACCTCAGCCTCCTCGACGGCCCCTTCCGGTTCGGCCTCCGCGCCGGCATTGAGATCCCGACCGGGGACACCAACGACCGGATGCCGGACGGCGAGTACATCGCGCCGAACCACCAGGCCGGAAGCGGGTCGTGGGACTTCCTCGCGGGGGTTTCCGCCGGGTACGCCGGCGAGTCCTGGGCGGTGCAGGCCGCGCTGACGGGGCGGGTCAACACCCGGGGCGTCCGCGACTTCGAGGTCGGCGACTCCGTCACGCTGTCCGTCGGCGGCGGTTTCCGCGTGCTGGGCGAACCCGGCTCCTTCGGACTCGCCGTCACGGCCGACGCCTGGGGCGAGTGGCACGGCCGCAACCGCGAGGACGGCCGCGGCAACCCGGATTCCGGCGGGTTCCAGTGGTACGTGTCCCCCGGGGTCCGCGTCAACGCCGGCCCGGTCATCCTCCAGCTCGCCGTCCCCGTCCAGCTCTACAACGGCATCAACGAGGAGCCCGACCAGCGCCTGCGCGGCGTGTTCACGGCGGGGATCACCTTCTGAGGCGCATTCGCAGGATTCGCGGCAGAATGAACGGCACGGGCCGCCCCGGCCCCGCTTCGGGGGCGGGGCGGGCCCGGATCCCTCTCAGGAGAGTCCCATGGCCATGAAGAAGTCGTCCTGCTGCAGCTGCGGCGGCACCCCCTCGAAGGCGACCACCCGCAAGCCGGCGAAGAAGTCGAAGGCGAAGTCGAAGAAGTGACGGCCCGTCGCCGCTCCCGGCGTCCGGCCGGGGGCGGCGGGATCTTCCGGAGAACTCCGCCTTGCCCGGATCCAGATCTGGTATAAGGACGCGCCTGTGACCCGCAGCCTGCTGCCCCGACTCGCCCTCTTCGTGGTCCTGGCCGCCGCGACCCTCGCGGCCGGGACCATGGGACCGCTCCACGCGCTGGAAGCGCTGCGCGGCCACGAACACTGCGGCGAGGACGGAGCGCGGGAGGCCCTCCGGCACATCTGTCACGACGACGACGGCTGCACGGTGTGCGGACTGCTCGCGCTTCCGGCGGCGTCGGTCGACGGGGAGAGTCCCGCGGGGGTCGAGGTCGTCGCGGCGGGACCGGTTGCGGTGCCGGACGAGTCGCCCTGCGGGCTGACCTGTCCGCACCTGGCGTCCGCCCGGGCTCCGCCCGCCGCGTAGGGCCCGGATCCGGGAGTATCGGCCGCGCCCCGCTGGGCGCGCCGCCGGCGATCCGTTCCGGGCCACCGGCCTGTTTCGTGTGCGGCGTGCACCCTGGAACCCCTGCGGAGAATCCCCATGCGGATCGCGATCGCCCTGCTCCTCCTTTCGGGAGGGGCGTGGGCTCAGACGGGAGAGATGGAGCGGTTGAGGCAGGATCTGGAGAAGGCGAACCGGCGGATCGAGGCGCTGGAGAAGGACAAGGAGAAGAGGGACCTCGAGAAGGAGCTGGAGGCGGAGATGGAGAAGCCTTCGGGAGGCGGGTCGAAGCCGGGGGACGTGGCGAGCGTGTCGCTGGGAGGCGGCGTGCAGGCGCGGCTGGTCGACCTGTCCTTCG
>JADLHC010000030.1 GCA_020849035.1 Planctomycetia bacterium | reverse complement strand
CTGGGTTTCGGAAACGCACGCACGGAAGGTCGAGGTCCGCCTCTACGACCGGCTCTTCCGCGTCGAAGACCTTTCCGCGACGCCGGAGGATGCCGATTACCGCGACTTCCTCAATCCTGACTCGCTGAAGACCGCGACGGCCTGGGCCGAACCCGCGACCGCCGAGGCGCAACCCGGCGCAGCGCTTCAATTCGAACGCGTCGGGTACTTCTGCGCGGACGAGAAGGACTCGAAACCCGGCGCGCCGGTTTTCAACCGCACCGTGACCTTGAAAGACGCCTACGCCCGGGCCCAGGCCCGCCGCTGAGGGCGCACTGACGGAGGGTTTCTTCGTCCTTGCCAGAAGGCCTCCGGCGTGGCATTATGCCGCGCTTTTCTTGCCATCATGGTCCGGTGCGCAGGCGCCCGGGTGCGGCGGGAGCGGGGAGTTATTCATGTATACGGCATCCGATTTGCGCAAAGGGTTGAAGATCGAGCTCGACGGCTACCCGTACGAGGTCACCGAGTACAATTTCGTCAAGCCCGGCAAGGGCCAGGCGATGTACAAGTGCCGAATCAAGAACCTGTTGACGCAGACCACGCAGGACCGGACCTTCCGCGAGGTGGACTCGATCGGCAAGCCGGATCTCGAACAGCGCAACGTGCGTTTCTCCTACGAGGACGGGCAGCATTATGTGTTCACCGACCCGAAGACCTATGAGGAGTTCTCCCTCAACGCCAAGGACCTCGGCGAGGCGCGCTATTTCCTGACGGACGACATCGAGGTCAGCCTGCTGTTCCACAACGGCGCCGTGATCGGCGTCGAGTTCGTGAAGCCGTTCGTGGAGAAGCAGATTGTGGAAACCGAGCCCGGAGTCCGCGGCGACACGGCGACGAACGTGACCAAGCCGGCGAAGATCGATTCCGGCCACGAGATTCGCGTCCCGCTCTTCATCAGCCAGGGCGACTGGGTCCGGATCGATACGCGCACCGGGGAGTACGCCGAGCGCGTGGCGCGGCGGTAGTCGGTTCCCGCAGCCGGGGGGCGGGACGGAGGCGACGGCATGCAGACAAGCGTCCACGTCTTCTGGCTCTGTTTCGTGCCCATGTTCGCGGCGATGAACCCCATTTCCATCGTCCCGACGTTCAACGCCCTGACGGACGGCCTCCCCGCGGAAAGGGTCCGCCGGGTCATCCTCCAGTCCCTGGTCACCGCCACCGCCGTCGCCTTCGCCTTCCTGATCGCGGGGCGCGCCCTGTTCCGCATGCTGGGCGTTTCGGTCGCGGATTTCATGGTCGCGGGCGGCGCGCTGCTCTTCGTCATCTCGCTGCGCGGCCTGCTGGGCAGCGAACGGTACGGGGAACTGAGCGGCGACGACAGCCTCGGCGCGGTACCGATCGGCATGCCGCTGATCGTGGGCCCCGCCACGCTGACGACGTCGATCCTGCTTCTCGACCAGCACGGCGCCCTGCCGACGGCGCTGGCGATGGTGTCGAACCTCGGACTGACCGCGGTCACGCTGTTCGGCGCCTCGCGCATTCAGCGCGTGCTCGGCCGGTCGGGTTCGAAGGCGCTGGCCAAGATCGCCGAACTGCTGCTGGCCGCCATTGCGGTGATGATCGTCCGTCGTGGGATCGCACAGTTCCTTGCGGTCCCGGCGACATGACCGCGCGGCCGCCGGGTCCCGGACCGGGACCTGCCCATCCCCTCGCCCTTCGCAGCCGGCTGCTGGCGGCGATCCGCGGCTTCTTCGCCGGCCGGGGGTTCGTCGAGGTCGAGACGCCGGTTCGGATCGCCGCGCCGGCGCTCGAAACCCATATCGATGCCGAACCGTCCGGGGACCGCTGGCTGCGCACCTCGCCCGAACTGCACATGAAGCGGCTTCTGGCGGACGGCTGGCCGCGCCTCTTCCAGATGGGCCCCTGCTTCCGCCGCGGCGAGCACGGAGCCCTGCACCACCCGGAATACACGATGCTGGAGTGGTACCGGGCGCCCGGTGACTGCGAAGCCATCCTCGACGATGCGCGGGCCCTGTTGCCGGAGGCCGCGCGGGCCGCAACGGGCTCGCCCGCAGCGCGGCGGTCGGGCATCGGCATCGCGCTCGACGGTCCGTGGGAACTGATGACGGTGGCGGACGCCTTCCGCCGCTGGGCCGGCTGGGACCCGGTCGCCGCGTTCGATGCGGACCGCTTCGATCTCGATCTCGTCGACCGCGTCGAACCCGCGCTGCCCCGGGACCGGCCCGTCGTCCTGACGGACTACCCGGCCGCCGCGGCCGCGCTCGCCCGGCTCAAGCCCGCCGACCCGCGCGTCGCGGAGCGTTGGGAGCTCTATCTCGGCGGCGTCGAGGTCGCCAACGCCTACACGGAGCTGACCGACCCCGTGGAGCAGCGCGCGCGGTTCGAGGCCTGCGCGGCGGATCGCCGCGCAAGACACAGGGACGTCTACCCGCTCGATGAAGCCTTCCTCGCGGCGCTGGCCCGCCTGCCTCCGACCGGCGGCATCGCCCTCGGCGTCGACCGCCTCGCCATGCTGCTTGCCGGCGCCGAGTCGCTCGATGCCGTCATGGCATTCCGGGAGTGACCGGGTCGGACAGCCCGGGCGGCAGGCCCCTACCGCCGGGTCCGCGACAGCGGACGGCGGCCGCGGATGCGCCGCCAGACGGTCACCATCGCCCACGCGACGCCGATCACGATCAGGAGATGAACCAGCGCCCTCGTGTCCCGCGCGCCTTCATCCGTCGGCGGACACACCGGAAGATCGACCGGCACGCTGAAGACGGCATTCGTCATGGGGGCGCCGCCTTCATCCCTTGCGGAGATGCGACGGCGGGATCTTCAGTTCGTCCCGGTACTTCGCGATCGTCCGTCGCGCAACCTTGATCCCGCGTTCGCCGAGGCGGCGCGCAATCGCGTCGTCGGAAAGCGGCGCGCCGGAATCTTCTTCGGCAACGATCGCCTCGATCGAATCCTTGATGGCCTTGTTCGAGAGCGACTGTCCGTCCGACGTCACGTAGCCCGGCGTGAAGAAGAACTTCAATTCGAACAGCCCGCGCGGCGTCTGCATGTACTTGCCCGACACGGCGCGGCTGACGGTCGTCTCGTGCACGCCGAGGGTCCGCGCGACGTCGGCCATGATGAGCGGACGGAGATGGCTGACGCCGTGCTCGAAGAATTCCCGTTGAACCCGGACGATCTCCCGCGCGAGGTTGGCAATCGTCTCCTGCCGGAGGTGGATGCTCCGCATCATGAAGGCCCCGGCGCGGACCTTGTGCCGGATGTACTCGCGCGTCTCCTTCGGCGTCGAGGGATCCTCCATGAGCTGCCGGTAGTGCCGGCTGATCCGCACGCGCGGGAGCCGCTCGTTGTTGAGGGTCACGACGTACTCGCCGGCGACCTTGGTCACGGTGATGTCCGGCACGACATACGTCGGCGCATCTCCGCCGAACGCGCGGCCCGGCCGGGGCTCGAGCGCGGCGATGGCGCGCGCGGCCTGATGCACCTCGGCGACCGGCACATGGAGCGCCCGCGCGATTTCGACGTGCTTCATCGCCGCAAGGTCGGCCAGGTGATGCTCCACGATCCGGGCCTCGACCCCCTCGCTGCGCCCCGTCCGGGCCAGCTGGATTCGCAGGCACTCGGGCAGGTCGCGCGCGGCCACGCCGGGCGGATCGAGCTCCTGCACGGAACGCAGCTCCCGCTCGAGGGCGTCGATCGACAGCCCGGTCGTCTCGGCCAGCTCGCCCAGCGTCACGTTGAGATAGCCGTCGTCGTTGAGGCTCCCCACGAGCATGACCGCCACCGCGCGGTCGCCCTCCGTGAGGTCGCCGAGATCGAGCTGCTGAAGAAGGCTCTCCTGCAGCGATGTCTCCCGCGTCATCGACTCGAGAAAATGCTGGCGGCGCTCCTCCTCCTCCGGAGAATGCGACCGGGGAGGCGAGGACTGATGGAAGTACTCGCGCCACGAAGCGTCGAGCTCGGCGAGTTTCCGGTACTCTTCCTCCGACGCGACCTCGGCCGCATCCGCGGCTCCGGTATCCCCCGGCTCCACCTCCAGCGGCGTGTGGTCCTCCGTCTGCTCCTCCAGCGTCGGGTTCTGCTCGATCTCCTTGCGGATCAGGGCGCGCAGCTCGAGCGTCGGAACCTGCAGAAACTCCAGCGACTGGCGCATCTGGGGCGCCATGATCTGCTGCAGACGCTGCTGCTGCGATTGCGATAGAAGCTGGTCGTACACGTCAGGTCCTCGCGGACAGTATAGTGGCGCTTGGCAACGCACTCAAGGCAGAGAGAAGACCGAGCGGAGGAACACAAAAACGCAAAGAGCGCAAAGGGGGGAGCGGAAGGGAGAGCGGACAGGATCACAGGATGGACAGGATCGGAACCGACCCCTGACCCCTGTCCGTTCGTCTGTTCTCGGCCCCCAAACACCCTCCTACAGCCTACAGCCCCCAGCCTACCGCCTTCACCTCAGCCGGGTGGATCATGGTGACAACGGCACGCGCCGCCCTTCCAAACCCCTTGGACAAGTGTGCCCCGCCTCCGCCCCACGCAACCCGGCTCCCTCCACGCAGCTTGCCGAACCGAGGGGCAGAATCCATACCGCGGCTGAACCTCCGCCGCTTCCATGTCGCCATGGCAGTCCTAGTGATCCCCCCTGCCCCTCGTGTCAGCGCTCCCCTCCGCAAGGCCATCCTCTACCACGCCAAGACCTACTCGTGTGCTTT
>JADLHC010000029.1 GCA_020849035.1 Planctomycetia bacterium | reverse complement strand
GATGGAACGGCGCCGCAAGACCGTCGCCGAGGTCTACAAGGACCCTCACCGCAACTGGGACCTCTGGATGCTCATCCAGGGGCTCATGCAGATCGACGAGAACTTCCAGTCGTGGCGCTACCACCACTTCCACCTCGTCCGCCGGATCATCGGGGACCAGGTGAAGTCGCTGAAGGGCGTGCCGGCGGCGATGCTGGCTTCGACGACGACGCAGCGGATCTTCCCGGAGCTATGGGACGCGGTGAGCGAGCTGACGAGGACGGTGTCGCCGCAGTACGGGTAAGCTGCGCCGGGAGGTTGACGGCCGGGGGATAACGGTTAAGCATCGTGTCGGGGCCGGAGCAGTCCCTGGACGGTCCAGCCTCCCACGACCCCGGCGCCGACCGCCTCCTCCGCCCGACAACGCCGAAACTCGCCGCTCGACCGCCGCCTGCCACTGCCAACTTCTCCCCCCCCTCCCCGAGGCCCGCCGATGCCCGACTTCCGCAAGTGGCGCAAGGAATTCCCGATCCTCTCGAAGTCCGTCTACATGATCTCCAACTCGCTCGGTGCGATGCCCCGCGGCGTGTACGGCGAGCTCGAGGAATTCGCCGACCTCTGGGCGACCAAGGGCGTCGTCGCCTGGGAGGACTGGGTTCCCATGGTCCAGTCGACCGCGGACATGATCGGGGACATCATCAACGCGCCGAAGGGCACGATGATCATGCACCAGAACGTCTCGGTGCTGCAGCACGTGCTCATCTCGTGCTTCGACTTCCGCGGGAAGCGCAACAAGGTCGTCTACAGCGACCTCGAGTTCCCGACCGTGCACTACAACTGGAAAGCGCGGGAGAAGGACGGCGCCAACGTCGTGATCGTGGAATCGCCGGACGGCGTGCACCTGCCGACGGAGTTGATGCTGCGGGAGATCGACGAGACGACGCTGGTCGTGCCGATTTCGTACGTCCTGTTCCGCAGCGCGTTCATCCAGGACGCGAAGGCCATCATCCGCCGCGCGCACGAGGTCGGCGCGGTCGTGATCCTCGACGCGTACCAGGCCGTCGGGACGATCCCCGTGGACGTGCAGGACCTGGACGTGGACTTCCTGGTGGGAGGGAGCGTGAAGTGGCTGTGCGGCGGTCCCGGGGGAGGCTACCTGTACTGCCGGAAGGACCTCATCCCGAAGTACGAGCCGAAGTCGTGCGGCTGGTTCTCGCACGCGAAGCCGTTCGACTTCGACATGGACCCGATCAGGTACCACCCCGGCATCATGCGCTTCATGGGAGGCTCGCCGGGCGTGCCGGCGCTCTACTCCGTGCGCGCCGGATACCGGATCATCCAGAAGGTGGGCGTGAAGGCGATCCGGAAGCGCTCGATGCAGATGACCGCGCGGGTCGTGGAGCGCGCGCTGGAGATGGGGCTCGTGGTGAACACGCCGTGCGACCCGGCGGTGCGTGCCGGCACCGTCTCCGTCGATTTCCCCGGCGCCGAACGCGCCTGCGACGAGCTGATCCGCAGGAAGTTCATCGTCGACTACCGCCCGCGCGCCGGCATCCGCATCTCGCCGCATTTCTACAACACCGACGACGAAGTGGAGGCCATGATGGACGAGATCGCGAAGCTGCGCGCAAGACCCCGCCGCCGGAAATAGAACCGCCGCGCGGGGTCGCGCGGCGTTCCATGGTGCGCGGGGCGGCTACTCGCGGCTCTCGTCCGCGCCGACCAGCTCGTCGTAGGCTTCCTTGAGGCGCGCCCGGTACTTCTCGGAGGCGCGCTGGATCTTCTCGCGGTAGGTCGCGGTGCCCATGTCCACGGAGCTCTCGTACTGCGCCTTCAGGACCGCCACGCCCTCCTCGTAGGCCGACTTCGCGCGCCGGCAGGCCTCGCCGTAGAGCTTCTTCGCCTCCACGACGAGCTTCTCGTAGCGCACCTCCGCGTCTTCGTACTCCTTCTTCGCGGCTCCGCGCGCCTTCATCTCGCGCACCTCGTCCTCGTACTCCTTTTCCGCGCGCTTCGCCGTCTCGACGCACACGGTCTTCGCGGCGGCGACCGTCTCCTCGTACGCCTTTTTCAGCTCGTAGGCCCCGGTCGCCCACGACTCCTTCACGGCCTCCACTCCCCGCGAGTAGTCGATCTTGGCGTCCTTGACTTCCTGCTGGTAGTCGAGCGCGGCGTTCCGGATCGCCTCGGCGTACTTCTGCTTCGGCGTCGGCTCCGCGGACAGGCGCAGGGCGCAGCAGGCGGACAGCAGGACCATGGACAGCAGTTTCATGGAAGGATCTCCAGGCGTTGGCGCGCTCGGTGAATCATACCAGATTCCCGCCTCGGCCGCGCCGCGTACCCCTTGATCCTCCGGGCCCTCCTGATATCGTTCCCGCACCAGGGACACCGCTGAAGAGAGGGGATCGATGCAGAACTTCATCCCGACGTTCGTCGTGCAGCAGCACAGCGCCGGCAGGACCTCAGGTTCCCTCCGCGGAACCGCCCTCTTTGCCGACATCAGCGGCTTCACGCCCCTGACCGAGCTGGCCTTCAAGCTCGGCGACGCCGGCGCCGAGGTCATGTCCCGCGAGCTCACCCGCCTCTTCGACCCCATGGTCGACGCCGTGCACAGCCGCGGCGGCTTCATCGCCGCCTTCGCCGGCGACGCCCTCATGGCCGTCTTTCCCGACGGCGGCAAGGGCGCCCCGTCGTCGGCGCTCCAGGCGCAGGCGGCTGCGGCGGAGATCGTGAAGGCGTTCCGCGCGGGAGGAAAGAGCCGGATCGGCACGAAGGACATCCGGTTCGGGGTGAAGTGCGGCCTGGAGAGCGGGAAGGTGGAGTGGGGGATCCCGGCGACGCCGGACGGCAAGGCCCTCACGTGGTACTTCCGCGGCGAGGCGATCGACGGCGCGGCGCTGGCGGAGCACGGGGCGAAGAAGGGGCAGATCCGGATGGGGAAGGCGGCGGCGAAAGCGCTGAAGAAGGCGGGGAAGGCCCCGCCGCGCGGGGACGTGCCGAAGCCGGAGACGCCGTCGAAGGACCTCCTGAGGCTGTTCTTCGCGAACGACATCGTCGCGGCGGGCGACAAGGCCGAGCTGCGCCACGTCGCGAGCTGCTTCATGCAGTTCGAGGGCGTGAAGACCCACGCGGGCGTCGAGGGCGTGTTCCGCGAGCTGGTCGCGCAGCTGGCGAACCACGGCGGCGTGCTGAACCGGATCATGTTCGGCGACAAGGCGTTCGCGGCGCTCGCGTTCTTCGGCGCCCCGCGCGCCACCGAGCACGCGGAGAGCAACGCCGTCGCGTTCGCGCAGGCGTTCCGGCTTTCGTCGCTTCCGAAGCTGAAAGGCGTCAAGGCGCGGCTCGGCGTGGACGCGGGGCTCTGCTATTCGGGGCTGGTCGGCGGCTCGGCGCGGCACGAGTGGTCGTGCCTGGGAGACGCGATCAACACGAGCGCGCGCCTCATGGCGGCGACGGAGAAGAACCATACGCTGGTGAGCGCGCGCGTGAAGCAGGCGGCGGAATCCGGATGGGAGCTGAAGGCAAAGGGGCTGTACAAGTTCAAGGGGAAGGCGAAGAAGGAGCCGGCCTTCGAGCCGGTGGCGAAGCGCGGGGCGGCGTTCGGGTTCTCCTACAAGTACCCGATGCTGGGGCGCGACGAGGAGCTGGGGAAGCTGCTGGAATTCGCGGAGCCGATCTTCGCCCCCAAGCCGGTCTTCGTCGGCGTCTTCCGCATCCTGGGCGAGCCCGGCCTCGGCAAGACCCGCCTCGTCGCCGCCACCCGCGCGAAGATCGAGGAGCGCGGAGGGCCGCTTCACTGGATCCACATGCCCTGCGACGGCGTGCACCGCAGCGGCTGGAACCCGGTGAGCACCTGGCTGCGCTCGTTCTTCGGAACGCCCGACGGGATGGAGCCGGGGGCGAAGAAGAAAGCGATCGAGAAGAAGTACGCCGAGCTGGGAAAGGACGCGCGGATCCCGGAATACACGCGCGGGGAGCTGAAGCGCACGATCAGCTTCACGGCGGACCTGCTGGACTGCCACTGGGAGGGGTCGCTGTTCGAGCAGCTGGACGACGCGAAGCTGCGGCACGAGAACCGGATCATCGCGGTGCACGAGCTGGTGCGGGCGCTGGCGGCGACGGCCCCCGTGGTGATCGAGCTGGAGGACTCGCACTGGATCGACTCTTCGTCGGCGGCGTGGCTGACGTCGATGACGCGCGTGGCGACGGGGCTGCCGGTCGCGATCCTCGCGACGTCGCGGTACGAGGACGACGGGAAGAAGCCGGCGCTGGAGCTGGGGCGCGAGTGCCGGCTCGTGGACCTGGACCTGCAGCCGATCGCGGGCGAGGAGTTCACGGCGGCGATGGCGAAGTCGCTCCTCGGCGCGGGCGTCGAGCTTGACGCGGAGGCGCTTCGGATGATCACGGCGAAGGCGCACGGGAACCCGTTCTACACGGAGCAGCTGCTGCTGCACGTGAACGACACGGGGGACCTGGTGCCGGTGCCGGCGCCGGAGAAGCCGGCGGCGGCGGGGAACACGAAGATCCGGCGGATGAAGCTGAAGAGCAGCGACACGGCGCGGCTGCCGGGGTCGCTGAGCTCGCTGGTGACGGCGCGCATCGACCGGCTGTCGCCGGAGGTGAAGGAGACGGTGAAGCACGCGAGCATCCTGGGCGTGCGGTTCCTGACCCGGGTGCTCGGGGAGCTGCTGAAGCGGTCCGGGGCGGTGACGAGGCCGCTGGAGGAGCTGCTGGTGGAGGCGGAGAAGGAGGGGGTGCTGATCCCGGCGCCGACGGGGGGCGCGACGACCTCGTAGGCCCTACTCCGACTCCTTGCGGATCAGCAGGTCGCGCTGCCCGACCACGTGGCCGTCCGACACGAGCTGGACGGAGAGGAACCCGGCCTTGGTGATCGGGAAGTTGCGGAGTTCCGCGACGACCTCGGCGAGTCCGACTTCGCCGACCTTGAGCTTGCCCTTGGGGGTCGGCGGCGCGAGGTCCTCGCCGGTCGAGCTCTTGAACTGGAAGAAGAACTCGTGTTCCCCCGGCTCGGCGTTGATTTCGGCGACGAGGGCGAGGAAGGGGTGCTGGGCGGGGAGCTTGCGGACGTTGACGATATTGAAGAGGCCGAGGATGTTGAGTTTTCCGGCGGTGCGGAGGGCGCCGTCGCAGACGACGAGGTAGTTGACTTTCATGGGGTCCGGTGTCGCTGGGGGAGTGGCGGGGAGTTGTCGCAGGGAGCCCGCCTGCGGTCCACGGAAAAGTGCGGCCGGCGGGGCGATCCCCATGGTGCTTGACCGTGCCCGGCGCCCTTCCTATCTTATGCCCCCTGCGGCGGCGTAGCTCAGCTGGTAGAGCAAGGGATTCATAAGCCCTGGGTCTCCGGTTCAAGTCCGGACGCCGCTATGGAACGGCCGGGGAGACCCGGCTGTTTTTTTTTATCTCGGGCCGGCGGCGGCGCGGCGGGCGAGCATCTTCGCCAGCTGCTTCTCGTAGTAGGGCTCGGAGTACGGCTCGCCGTCGGCGGGGGCCAGGGCGAGCGCGAACGCGGCGACGTGGACGGCCTCGTGGGGAAGCCCGGCGGCGAAGAAGGCCTCGGCGAGCGTGTCCCAGTAGCCGGAGTTCCAGGGCTCGGCCGCGACGGCGCGCATGGCGCGCGGAAGGGCGGCGGCGCCGTCGTGCATCTCCGGCGAGCGGGAGATGGAGAGGAACCAGGCGGTGTTGTTGTTCGTCTCCGCCGTGTCGGGCAGGATCGCGCCGTAGGCGTCGAGGTGCTTCCGCGCCTCCGCGCCCCTGCCGCAGGCATCGAGGGACTCGGCGATCATGTGGAAGAGGGCGGGCCAGGAGATGTCGTCGAGCCCGCCGAGCGAGGCCTTCGCGCGTTCCGCGTAGAGCGGCGCGATGGCGGGGACCTCCGAGCTGGAAATCATCTGGAGCAGCCATCGCTCGTTGTCGCCGCGCGGCGGCGTCTTCTCGAGGGCGGCCGCCAGGGCGCGCATCGCGCGGGGACGGTCGCGGGTCATGAGGGCGCGGGCCGCGGCGAGCGCGCTCTCGCCCCCGCCCGCCACCAGCGCCTCGAGGCGGGCGGGACCGGAGTCGCCGGGCGCGGCCGCGAGCATCGCGAGCGGGGAGTCCCAGGATCCGGCGGATCGCCGGTAGTTCGCGGGATTGGCCAGGGCGTCCACGGCGCGCGGCCGCCCGGCCGCCAGCAGGATCGAGGCCGCGCGGAGGAACACCGGGTCCTCGTCCGCCGGCAGCCCGAATTTCTCCAGCACCTCCAGCGCCGCCGGGTCCGCGCCGCCCGACGCCAGCGCCGCGGACAGCCGCACCCGCACCGGTTCGTTCTCGCCGAGGTGACCCCTCAGCGCCTCCGCCGCAGAAGGGTCGGAACACCACGCCAGCGCCTCCGCCGCTTCCATGCGCTGCAGCCCCGCCGGCGCTTCCAGCTCCCTGACGACGGCGGGAAGGGCCGTGAGGTCGCCGCAGCGAAGGCGCGCGACGGCGGCGGCCTCGGGGAGGAAGGCTGCGGCGGCGCGGAGCCCGGAGTCCGCGATCGCGGCCGTGGCGTCGTGGTCGCCGGGGGACCGGGCGAGGCGCTGGAGGGCGTTGAAGAGGCGGAGTTCCGCGACCCACGGGAGCGTGTCGCGTTCGAAGCGGACGGCGAGGGGGAGTTCGATCTTGAGCGCGGCCTCCACGGCCTTGACCGCTTCGGCGCGCCCGGGGTCCAGGGGCGGGAAGGCGTCGAGCGCGCGCCACGCATCGGCGCGGAGGCCGCCGACGGCGCCGGGGTCGAGGGTGTCGACGGGCGGGGAGGAGCGGACGCGAAGCGCGAGTGCATCGGGGTTTTCCGGGTCGAGCGCGAGGGCGGCGCCGGTCAGTGCGGCGGAGACCTCGGGGGTCCGGTCCTTCGCGAGCGCCGCGATCCGGGCGCCGTCGCCGGAGGCCAGCGCGGCGCCGTCGATCAGGAGGAGCCCGGAGGGGAGGAGTGGCGAGAAGTCGTCGCCGCCTGCAGGGAGGCAGAACGCCTGGCGGCGTCCGAACAGGTCGTCGACGAGCAGGCGTCCGCGCCAGTTCCCGGGAGGGAAGGTGAACCGGAGGTAGAGGCGGCGGAGCGGGCGGCCGTCGGGGGCGACGGCCCAGGAGGGGAGGGTGTCGCGCGAATCGCGGCGGCAGAGGAAGAAGGCGCCGTCCGTCGCGACGACGGTTTCGAGCCGGGCGGCGGGTCCTACGAAGAGGCGCCAGCGCTCGGCGAAGGGGGTCCCGGCGGCGAGGCCGCGGAGGAGCCCGTCGCGCGTCCGGACCGCGAGGACGTCCCCGATGCGGGCCGGCGCGCCGATGACGGTCGCTTCCAGGTTGATCGTGTGGAGGACGCGGCCGGTCGTCGCCTCGATCCGCACGAGCGACTGTCCCGCGCACGCCCAGAGATCGCCGCCGTCAAGGGCGAGGTCCACCGCTGCGCCCGGAACGGCCGCCTCCCACGCCGTCGACCCGTCCGTCGCGCGGAGGGCGAGGACGGAGCGTCCGTGGGGGGACGGGACGAACACGAGGCCGTCGAGCGCCGCGAGGCGCGGGAGGACCTCGACGCGGGACGGATCGGTGGCCGAGGACGCGCGGTGGAGCGGCCGGATCCACGCCGTCCGCGCGGTGTCCACGTCCGTGGCCACGAGCACCGACAGGTCCTCGCTGGCCACGAACAGCCGCCCCCCGAGGGCGATCGAGGCTCTCGTGGGGTCGCAGACGCCGCCCTCGGCCCGCGCCAGCGACCGCGTCACCCCGCTCGCCGCGTCCACCACCGCGAGCCACGCCCCGGCCCAGCCGGACTCGCTGTCGAAGTCGCGCGTCACCGTGTCGTTCTCGCGGACGACGAGGAGGAACGCGTCGGGAAGAGCCACGAGGTCGGCGAACTCCCAGGTGCGCACGCGGCTGAATCGCCCCTCGATCGTGCGCGGCGGCTCGGCCCAGCGCCACTTCCAGAGAACGCGCCCGGACGGATCGAATCCGACGAGTTCGCGGCGTCCCATGTCGGCGGTGGCGGCGACGTCGCCGCAGGTTGCGTGGAAGGACGGGGCGCCCTGGAAGTCGGCGTCGACGGCGCGGCGGACGACGGGGGAGGAGGCGCGGCCCTGGACGGGGAGCTCCGCGATCGCCGCCTCGACGGAACCCGGGCCCGCGGTCGCGAGGACCGTGGCCCGCCAGCGGGCGGCACGCGGGTCGCCGCAGGCGGCGAGGGCCCGCGCGGTCTCCGCGGCGGCGGTCAGGGAGCCCGGGGCGAGCGCCGCCGCGCGCCGCCACTCCGCCGCCGCCGCGCCCGGGAACCCCGAGTCGGAGAGGACGCGCGCGGCCGCCGCGTGCGCCGCGGCGGACTTCTCCGGGTGCTTCAGCTCCAGCGCGAACTCGCGCGTCGCCAGCGTCAGCTCGCCCGTCGCGGCGCACGCCTCGCGGATCATCTCCGCGTACGCCTCGACCACCGAGTCGGATTCCTGGCCCATCAGGGCGCGGCGGAACATGAAGTGCGCCTCGGCGTCGCGGCCGCGGGAGAGGAGGAGGCGGCCGGAGTGGATGGCGAAGTCGCCGGCGCATCCCGCGTCGGCGCCGCGCGCGACGACCTCGAGCGCTCCCTGGACCAGCCCCGCCGTCTCCAGTTTCAGCAGGGTCGCGCCGAAGACGACGTTCCGGGAATCCGCGTCGGCGCGCGCCGCAACGTCGAGCGCGGCCTCGAACGCCCGGTCCTCTCCCGCCAGCTTCAGGTACGCCGCGCGGATGCCCGCGGCCTCGGTCTCGTCCGGCTGCGGCACGCGGTCCGCGAGAGCGCCGAACGCGTCCGCGGCGCGCTTCCAGTTCCGGTTGGAAGCGTAGACGTTCGAGACCTCGTGGGCCAGGGCGAGCGGGAGCTCCATCGGCCCGGGGATGCGGTCGAGGATCGCGAGGCCCTTGTCGGCCTGTCCGTTCGCGTTGTACCAGGACGCGACCTTGACGGCGAGCGCCGCGTCCTTCTTCGGGTCCATCGCATCCATGCGCGCGCCGAAAACCGCCATCGCGCGCGGGCCGTCGGAGGCCAGCGCGTTCTCGATCAGCATCGACCTCGAGTCGTCGTCCTCCTCCTCGAGCGCCAGCTTCGCGAAGACGCGGGCGCGCTCCGGAGCCGGCAGCTCGGCCGACATCCTCACGAACATCTCCCGCCGCTCGTTCCGGTCCAGGTCCCTCCAGGCCTCCCGGACGTTGCCGAAGCGCTCGTAGCCCTTCGAGGAGAGGCCGCTGTCGATGGCGTCCAGGGCCGTGGAGGCCCGCATGCGCACCTCGGGGTCGGAGGACCGGGCCGCCTCGCGGAGGGCAGGCAGGGCCGCGTCGCCGGCGTCGATCAGGGCGCTGGTCGCCTCCTCGCGGACCTGCCAGTCGTCCGCCCCGAGCTTCGCGACGAGGCCGGGGATGTCGGGCTCGGCGCAGACAGGAAGGAGGGCCAGGAGGGCCAGAAGGGCGGTGGCGCGGCGGCGCATGCGGGGATGCTAACGTGAAACGGGGGCGGGGAGACTGCGGAATTCGGGCGCGCGCGCAACCCGGCGGCCCGGCCCGTGTTTGTCAATGGCCCTTACGTTCGCGGGCCGAAACGCGCGGATTCGCACGGCCGGGCGGGCCCGCAGGTTGCACGGTTCTCCCCGTTTGACGCCGCGCCCGCCTCGCCGCTAGAATCCCCCACTCAAGGACTTGCGCCCACGATGGCCCTTACGGGAGCCCCCGCCGCGATGACCCCGTTGACGATGAAGCTGGGTGACGACCCCAAGGTCATCCCGCTTCCGGCCGAGCCGATCACGGTGGGGCGGTCTTCGCAGAACGGCATCGCAATCATGGACGCGAGCCTTTCGCGGGTTCACTGCGAAATCCGGCGCGCCGACGGCGTGATCCTCGTCAAGGACCTCGGCAGCCGCAACGGGACGCTCGTCAACGGCGAGGCGGTGAAGGAGTCCCGTGTGTCCGGCGGCGACCGCATCGATGTCGGCATCTGCCGCATCCAGGTCATCGCCGAGGGCGCCTCATTCAAGCTCGAGGTCTCCGCCGGCAAGGGCAGTTCGACACCGCGGGTCGCGGGTGCGGACACGAAGCGCATCCAGGAGACGGCCCGGACGTCGGAGAACCTGGGGCGGGCCGGCGTGTCGCGGGTGGACGTGGTGAGCTGGGGCAGGCGCGGGGGCGGCAGTCCGGCGCTGGTGGCGGGGGTGGTGTTTGCGGCGCTGGTCGTGGTGGTGGCGGGGGTGGTACTGAAGGGGAAGAAGCGTGCGGGGCCGGTGGTGGTGACGGATCCGTGGCGGGGTTTCGACTATGCCGCGGGAGCGGACATTTCGAAGGACTGGAAAGCGGCGCCGGGCACGCCGACGACGGTGGCGCTCGCGGCGGGCCGGGAGGGGAACGGGCTCGAGGTGGCGCGGAAGCCGGGAGAGTCGGGGCTGGGAGAGGCGTGGGGCCCGAGGAAGGCCGTGCAGGCGCGGAAGGCGTACCGGCTGACGGCGTATCTTCGGCCGACGGGCGGGATGGCGGGCCTGCGGGTCGGGTGGTGCCGCGCAGGCGAGGAACGGCCGTTCGCGTGGAGCGGGACGGGGCTGACGGGCGAGGAAGGCGACGCAGGCGGAACATGGGCCGTGCCCGAGGGAGCCGCCGAGGCGCAGATCAGCTGCGTGGTGGCCGGCGACGCAGGCCGTGCGGTGCTCGACGACGTCGACTTCGCCGAGGCCAATCTTCCCGACCGTCCCCCGATCGCCGGCCGCACCATTCGCGCGGTCTTCGAGGCCCCGGGGATCTTCTATTTCGCCGCGCGCGAAGCCGCCTGGATTCCCGCGGCCGTCGGCGTCGAGGGCGCCGACGCCTCCTGTTCGATCGGTTCCAGCCGGACCGCCGCCGGCGGCACCTATGGCCTGCCCAACCCGTCGGGCTCGACCGCCGCGGTCACGGTCGAGGAGGAGCGCGACGCGGAGGGGGACGGCTTCGTGCTCCGCTTCAAGTCGAAAGGCGCCGGCGCCCGTCTCGCGATCGCGTCCGCCGAGGCCCTGGCCGACGGCCGTGCGCTGACCGAGAAGACGAGGTCGGAGCGCGTCGTCGTCGGCCGCGCGGGCGGCCGTGTCGCGCTCGAGCTGCGCCCCGAGGCAGAAGTCGCCGTCGAGGACGGCCGGGTCGTGATCCGCTTCCCCGCGGAGCAGTTCGAGGTCGCGTTCCTGCCCGAGGGCGCGGGCAAGGTCCAGGCGGGGCTGGAGGAAGCGGCGAAGGCGGAGGCGGCGCGGCAGTACGGGAAGGCGCTGGAGCTGTACGACGCGGTGGTGGAGAAGAATCCGAAGGGCGAGCTGGGGGCGGCTGCGGCGGAGCGTGCGGATGCGATCCGCGCAATTGCGGCGGCGGCGCTGAAGCGGGCGCGGGACCTGAGGAGCGACGCGGAGTTCAGCGGGAAGTCGCCGGTGTGCGACGACGCGGTGAGGGAGTACCTGGCGGTGGAGGCGGACTTCGACGGGACCGAGTACGCCGCGCAGGCCCGGGCGGAGCGGGAGGCGACGGAGGAGCTTCGCGGGCAGCTGTCGAGCGAGATGGCGACGTCGGAGGTCGGGCGGCTGCTGGCGGCGGCGGAGGCGTACCTGAACGAAGGGAAGCTGGCGCTGGCGCGGGCGTTCTGCGAGGCGGTGCAGGACAGGACGGGGGATCCGGATGCGGCGGCGAGGGCGGAGAGCCTGCTGCAGCGGATTGCGGGGAAGGAGATCGACAGGTAGGGGAAGGTGAGGAACATGGGACTCGGGATCGACATCGGCGCGTCGGCGATCAAGGTGCTCGAAGTGGAGCGCCGCGGGGAGAAGGTCCGCGTGATCGGCGGCGGCCGCGTCCGCTGGCAGGACTACTCCGGCCAGGGGGACGAGCGGGCGTCCCAGCAGCGCGCCCTCATGACCATCCTCACGCACGCGGGCGAGAAGTACGGCACCGCCTATGCCGGGGCGACGGGGCGCGACGTCAACCTGCGCTTCGCCCAGGTCCCGAACGTGCCCTCGGGCATCCAGAACCTCGTCGCGTTCGAGGTGCAGCAGATCAAGGGCAAGACCGGCGCGGTCTACTGCGACTCCGCGCTCCTGCCCGCCGAGCAGGGGGCCGCGGAGCTCCCTCTTCTCGTCGGCCTCATCCGCACCGAGTACGCCGACGCGCGCGTCGCGTTCCTTCACCAGTGCCGCGCGGTCGTCCGCGACGTCGTGCCGAACTCCCTCGCCCTCTACGAGGTCTTCCTCCAGTCTCCCCAGTGCCGCCCCGGCGAGACCGTCCTCCTCGCCGACATCGGCGCCGAGAACATCGACATCATCATCGTCGAGGACCGTCGCCTCGCCTTCGCCCGCAACATCGGCGGCGGCGGGAAGTCGTGCTCCGAGGCCATCGCCTCGATGCTCAAGGTGCCCCTCGCCGAGGGCGAGCGCTCCAAGCTCGAGGCCGGCGACCTCTCCCGGGCCCGCGAAGGCGACGACGCCTCGGGCCGGATCAACCAGGTCCTCCTCAATTCCAGCGGCCAGATCGCTTCGCTCATCTCCGGCTCCATCAATTTCGCGCGCACGCAGACGAAGCGCCCCCTCCCCGTAACCCGCGTCCTCCTCTCAGGCGGCGGCGCCCGCCTCGCAGGCTTCGACCGCTTCCTCGCCGACATGCTCAAGCTCCCCGTCGGCGCCTTCGACCCGTTCGAGGGCTGGGAAACCTCGGGCTCCGGCCTGCCCGAGTCCTTCTTCGCCGCGCCCAGCGACCTCGCCGTCGCCGCCGGCCTCGCCCTCATGGCCTCCGGCAAGCCCGCCACCTCGTTGTCTTTCCTCCCCCAGCAGATGCGCGACGAGCGCGAGTTCCGGAAGCGCGGGACGGTCGCGATTGCCGGGGCGGTCCTGCTGCTGCTCGCGGCGCTCGTGCAGACCGCGGGGGCGATCGGCTCGAAGGGGGAGGCGACCGACCGGCTCGGAAAGGTCCGCTCCGCGAAGTCGGACCTCGACGCGAACTCCGCGCGCTGCGCCGAGCTCATCGACGAGCGCGACGCCCTCCGCCGCAAGATCGACCTCCTCTGCCGCGAGTCGGAGTCCGGCGGCTTCCTCCTCCGCGCCTTCCAGGCGGCGCGCGAGGCGAAACCCGAGGGCCTCTGGATCACCGACGTGCAGCTCCTGCCGCAGTCCGGCGAGGAGAAGCTGCCGCGCGGGTTCAGGGTGATCCTGAAAGGGCTGATCGAGGACCCGGAGGAAGGGAAGGGGAGCCTGCAGGACTACATCGCGGCGCTGAAGAAGCACCCGCTGGGGCTCGGGGTCCGCAGCTCGCGCTTCGAGAAGCAGCCGTCCACCGCGCTCTTCGAATTCGAACTGGAGCTGCAATGAAGGAGTATTTCGCCGCCCATCGCACGTTCGTGATCGCCACCGGCGCGCTGCTGGCGGTGTCGCTCGTGCTGCTCCTGGGAGTCGCGCTTCCCGCCCGCTCCGCGGCCGGGCAGGCGACCGAGGAGGCGGACCGGCTGTCGCGCGCGCTGAAGTCGAGCGAGGGAGAGGCGCTGTCGGGCACGGCTCGGCGGCAGCTCGAGGGCGAGGTGGAGGCGCTGAAGGCGCGGGTGGCGGAGCTGGAGAAGACGGTGAAGCCGCCGCCGGCACCGGCGGGGGCGGACAAGGTGACGTACGGCAATCTCCTGGCGGAGCTCGGGTCGGCGCTCGACAAGGCCGCCGCCGACCAGGGGATCATAATCGAGAACGAGATGGTGTTCCCGAAGAACCCCGAGGAGGACCTTCCGCTCTACGTGACGAAGATCGGGATTGCGCGGTCGGTGCTGAAGAGCGCCGTGGCCGCGGGCATCCGGAAGATCGACCAGATCAAGGCCTCGGGGGACGACTTCGCGAACCAGGACCTGGTCGACGCGGGCGCGATCCAGCGCACGGTCGTGGTGTTCGAGGTCTCAGGGCCGATCGAGGCGCTCACGAAGCTCCTCCACTCGTTGCAGCAGCGCGACGGTTTCGCCGCCGTCCCGCGGGCGCGAATCTGGCGCGAGAAGGCCGACGATCCGAACGCGACGCTCAAGTTCTCCGCGGGCGGCGTGACCGTGGACGAGAAGAAGACCGAGGAGTCGTCAAAGTCCGACGGGGGAGGGTTCATCTTCGGGCGATGAAGAACCTCCCCCGCGAGTGGCTTGTCGGCGCCGTCGCCGCCCTGGTCGCGGTCGTGTGTTTCCTCACGGCCGGGAAGGGGCAGCAGGGGACGGTGAGCGTTTCGGCGCGCGGCACCTACGAAGGCGCGCCGGTCCCCTCCCCGAGGTGGCTTGCGCCCGATTTCCCGGCCGTGTGGCCGGAGGGGCGCGACCCGATGGCTCCCTCGACCGAGTGGGCCGACCTGCCGGCCGAAGACCTCGGCATCCCCGACTTCCCCGCGAACCCGCTTCCCGTCCTCCCGATCCGCCCCGCCTCCGACCCCCGGGCCGCGCTGGTGCCCGTCACGGTCGCGGCGGCCGATCTCCCCGACGACGCCGCGCTCACGGCCCTTCGCGCCACAGGCAAGTCCGACGGCCCGGCGGCCCTTCCCGAGGAGGAACTGGTTTTCGACACGGTCGTGACGCCGCGCGGCAACGTCGTTGGGACGATCCTCAGGAATGACGAGAACGGGACGGTGCAGATCCGCCTGAAGGACACGAAGCACACGCAGACGTTCAAGAAGGGCGAGTACACGGAGATCCGCATCGGGATGACGGCGGCGAAGGAGTACCAGCAGCGCGCCGCGGCGATCAATCCGTCGAGCGCGAAGGACCACGAGGAGCTGGCGGCGTGGTGCCTGACGAAGAATCTGCGCGACGAGGGCGCCCGCGAGCTGGAGGCGTCTCTTCGGATCGGGTTCAAGCCGGCGACGCTCGCGAAGCTCGTCGAGGTGTACGCCGGGCTTTCGGATCCGGACCGCGAGATCCGCCTGTACCGGGAGCTGCTGGAGAAGCGTCCCACGGGCGGCGAGGCGATCTGGGCGCGGCTCGGCCGCGCGTACGAGGCGCTGGGGCTGCCCACGCGCGCGGTGGACGCGTATCTCGGTGCGATCAAGGTCTCGCCGTTCTTCGCGGACGCGAAGCAGCGGCTCGTGACGCTCCTGTCCGCGGACGGGCGCCTCCAGGAGGCGGAGGGGCACGCGACGTCGCTGTCCGCGGACCCGAAGGCAAAGGAACTTCCGGAGACGCGCCTGGCGGCGGGCACGCTGGCCTACCATGCGGGGCGGTTCGAGGACGCGAAGGCGGAGCTCACGGCGGCCGGTCCCGCGGGCGCCTTCCTGCTGGGTTGCGCCGAGGCCAGCCTGGGGCGCGGCCGCGAGGCGGCGGCGGCGTTCCGGGCCGCTCTCGAGGCGAATCCCGACCTGATCGACGCCTGGCTCGACCTGGGCCTCCTCTGCGCCCTCGCGGGCGACAATGCGAAGGCCCAGGCCTGCTTCGACGAGGCCGCCTTCCGGGCCCCCGTCTCGCCGAACCCATGGGCCGCGTCGGGCTGGCTGCTCATGCGCCAGGCGAAGGCGCCCGAAGCCGGCGCCGCGTTCGACGAGGCGCTCCGCCGCGATCCCCGCTGCTCGTTCGCCCTCCTCGGCAAGGGCAAGCTGGCCCTCGACGGCGGCGACGCCCAGGCGTCCGAACCGCTGCTCCTCGCGGCGCTCAAGGCCGGCGCCGGCCGCAACGCCTTCCTCGAACTCGGCCTCGCGCGGCTCAGGATGAGAAACACCTCCGGCGCCGTCGAGGCGCTTCGCCGCGCCGCGCAGCCGCCCGCCGGCCCGGACGCCCACGCGCTTCTCGGCTTCGCCCTCCTCCCGACCAACCCCGTCCTCGCCGAGCAGGAGTTCCGCACGGCCCTCGCCGCCGACCCGATGCACGTCCTCGCGGGCTGCGGCCTCGCCGCCGTCGTCTACAGCCGCCGCGAACTCGCCGACGCCCGCCAGCGCTTCGAGGCCATCCTGACCCGCGCCCCCGACCAGTCGTTCGCGCAGAAGGGCAAGCGCCTTGCCAACGAGGCGGCCACGCGCCGCTGGTGGCACGACGAGTTCGAGCGCAAGGACGGCGACGCCGTCCGCCGCAGCTGGATCGAGCGCGAGAAGGAAGGCCTGCGCGTCACGCTCGCCGGGGGCCGCGCCCAGTTCGCGGGCCGCCAGAACCGCGACGACGGCGTCACCGCCCTCGTCCGCCCCACGACCGACCGTTTCCTGTCCTTCGAGGTCGAGCTCGACTTCGCCAAGGCCGGCCGCTCCACCGCAGGCCTCACCCTCGGCCTCCCCCAGACCCCCCAGACCCCCAGCCCCAACGTCGTCCGCTTCGGCCGCGACGCCACCGGCAAGCTCGCCGTCGCCGTCGGCCCCGCCGGCAACCCGCCTCAGTGGAAGACCCTCGGCGACTGCCCCGCAGGCCCCGTGCGCCTCCGCATCGAGCGGCCCAACGCCAACTCCACCGATTTCACCCTTTCGGTCAACGGCTCCCCCCTCGGTCCCGCCCTCCGCACCGACCTCCGTGCCGCCAAGCTCGAGGTCGGCGTCTTCGGGTTCGGCCAGAAGGGCGACGACTGGGAGCTCGGGATCGACAACGTCCGGCTCATCGAGGCCAAGTGAATGAAGCGCCGCGGTTTCACGCTGCTGGAGCTGCTGATCGTGATCTCGATCATCGGGGTGCTCGTGGCGATCGGGCTTCCGGCGCTGGTGGCCGCGAAGCGCTCCTCGAAGGAGAAGGCGGTGAGGGCGACCATCGCGCAGATCGACACGGCGCTGACGTCGTACGAGACGAAATTCGCGGACTACCCGCCGAGCGGGGGGTTCGTGAAGGGCGCGAACGACGTGAACCAGGGAAGCGAGAGCCTCGTCTGGCACCTGTTCACGACGCAGAAGGGCGGGCCCTTCCTCGACATGAGCACGTGGGAGGATGCGCTGGTGAACACGGATTCGGACTCGACGTCGAAGCCGCCGGACTCGTCGACGTTCATGAAGAACGACCTGGTGGAGCTGGGGGACGCGTTCCGGAACCCGATCGTGTACTTCCACAACCGGGACTACTCGAAACCGGCGAAGTACGGGAAGTACGTGCTGGCGGGGAAGGATGCGGATTGCGTGCCGCAGAAGAGCACGAAGACGGGGAACTATCACGCGCCGGGGAAGTACATGCTGTGGTCGATCGGGGGGGACGACGAGAATCACAACGGGGGCGAAGAGGACATCGCTTCGTGGAATTAGATGGGAGATGGGAGATGGGAGAACGGCTTGAGTCCGAAACTCCGCTGCCCGTAGCCCGGCCGTAACGACGTCCCCGGACCCGCGTCCTGAAGGAAGCAGAACCTATGGCGCGCCGACCGACCCGAGGCGTGACGCTGATCGAGCTGATGGTCGTGATGAGCATCATCGCGATCCTGCTCGGGGTCGGCCTCGCGATGATGTCCGAGTCGAACAAGGACATGGGGCTGCGGGCAGCGCGGTCGGGCGTTCTGGGCGCCTGCCGCTTCGCCCGGACGGCGGCGAGGAACCTGCGCGCGCCCGTTTCGCTGAGGATCGACCCGGAGGGGAAGTACCTGAGCACCGTCGTCCGCCGGCCGATGGCGGCGTGGCACTTCGAGGACGAGTCCCTCCAGGGGGCCCTGGGCCACGTCGCGAAGGTCTCGAACGGAAAGGTCTCCGACGGCGGCCGCGTCGGGCGCTGCATCAGCTTTTCGGACGCGGGCGGGAGCATCGACTGCGGGAACGTCGCGATGTACTCAAAGGACCAGGGGCTGCTCGTCGAGATCTGGTACCTGCCGAAACTCCACAAGCGCGACCGTGTTCTGATCCAGAAGGGCGGGGAGTTCGGGATCGGCGTGACGAAGGCGGGGCACATCGAGGCGTTCGTCGGGGTGGAGGCGGGGCGGGTGGGGATCGCGATGGGCGACGCGGCGATCCCGGAGGGGCGCTGGTCGAAGATCGGGCTGCTGTGGGACGGGGCGGCGCTGACGATCCTGGTGAACGACCACCCGCTGGCGCGGAAGGCGGGGAAGGCGACGTTCGCCATGGGCGACTCGCCGCTGGAGATCGGGACGAAGGACCGGCCGCTCGACGGTTTCGTGGACGAGGCGCGGGTGGACGCGCTGATCGAGGACTCGCGGATGGTGATGCGCGACAACCTGACGGTTTCCGGACCCGCGGAGGTCCGCTGGGACGAGACGGGCGCGCTCGACACCTCGGTGAATCCCGCGGCGGTCACCATCACGGTCACGAGCCCCGTGGACACCGCGACCGTCACGGTGAACCTGCTGGGAGGATCCCAGTGAGGCGCGCGCGCGGCGGCCGGCGGGGGTTCGCCCTTCTCATGGTGATCGTCGTCTCGGTCGCCCTGATGGCGATCGCGATCCCGTTCGCGATCTCGATGCGGCACCAGGAGCGCGGCGCGCAGGGCGGGCTCGACCGGGCCCAGGCCCGCTATGCGGCGCTGGCCGGGCGCAACCATGCCCTCGCGGCGGTCATCCGCGGGCACGAGTCGGTCGAGGAAGCGCGGGGCGCCACGGCGCCGTTCAATACGCCGTTCAGCGACGGGGCCGACGAGTTCCAGGTGAGCTGGTCGGGCGCGATGTCGCCGGTCGAGGTGCAGGACGGCACCGCGCGCCTGCGCAGCTCGCTTCTCCAGGACGAGCAGGGCAAGGTAAACGAGCGGACCGCGCCGGCGGCGCTTCTCGACCGCATCCGGGCCCGGGTGGACGAGCGGACGCAGGACATCCGCGACTACGTGACGACCTGGAGCTGGCGCCCGACGGCGTACGCGGCGCCGCAGTCGATCCGGGGGGTGGTCCCGGCCACCGCGGCCGACGGCGGGTCCGCGCTCACGCTCATCGTGGACGACGCGGGAGCGTACGGCCTCGGCGCGCGGGTCCGTGTCACCTGGGCCGGCGTCCCCCAGTACGGCGTCGTCGACGCCGACAGCATGGGGAACAACGACGTCACCGTCACAGGCATTCCGGAAAGCGAGTCCCAGGTGGGGGCCATCCTCGAGCTCGAGATCCGCCACCCCGTCAACCTCAACACCGCCTCCGCGCTCGTCATCTCCGCCTGCCTGGAGGGGCTCGGCCTCCGCAACAAGCTCACGGAGGACACCGTCACCCGCGCCGAGGCCGACGCCATCGCCGCCGCGGTCATCCGGCGCAAGTTCGTGTCCTACGAAGAGTTCGCGACGTGGCTTCGCGACCAGCGCCAGGAAGGCGTCATCTCCCAGAACGACGAAACCGCCATCATCCTCAACTTCGCCAACCCCGCCGCGCGCCGCCTCGCCGGCACCGGCACCATGCCCTTCACCCTCGCCTCCGGCAACTTCGTCACCGTCGTCGCCCACGGCGTCCAGGACTTCCCGAGCCGCGCCGTCTCCGCCACCGCCGACATCCGCCAGGTCGTCGAGATGGCCCCCGCCGGGACCCTCCGCTGGCGCGTCCGCTCCCAGTACGACTTCGAGCGCATGCTCCGCATCCCCGAGGGCCGCTTCGTCGTCACCTGGCCCGCCTGCATCGCCAATCGCGAGATTCCGTCCACGGACCGCAACCAGCCCGCCTGGGTCACCACCAACCTCGGCCGCGACGACCGCGCCAACTGGCAGATCCGGAACCATTTCGACAACACCATCGCCGGCATGTCCACGTCGAAGGGCCCGCTCCAGCAGGCCGCGGGGCAGATCCTGTCGATCCAGGGCGGGAACGTCGACCTCGACGCCGGCGCCGCGGAGCTGTGGATCAAGACGGCCGGGACCT
>JADLHC010000028.1 GCA_020849035.1 Planctomycetia bacterium | reverse complement strand
TCTCGGCTTCCCGGTTGACAGGCTGTCGATCCCGCGTCGGGGTCAAGGCCCTTTCGCGGCCGGGCAATTCTTCCGGCCTCTATCGTTGCGGTTCGCCCTCCTTTCGGTTCGCGTCGATGGAGCCCATGGTTGCAGTCTTCCTGTGTTCTCTGGTGAGGACTGAAATCAACACGGCACCCCCGCGGCCGCAGCGCGAGAAACGCGTCCGCCGCCGGTTCCTCCCGGGACTCACAACTCGTTCCGGCACCGCGCGTTGGGACTGAGTCCACGGCGGACGCGGGAACCCCTCGAAGGCGGAATCCTACCCCATTTGAGCTCCCGGGACAAGAATGTCAATCTCGCGGGGCATGACCTCTCCACGGCCGGCGGCGCTTCCCGCGTTCCCCCTGCTGTCCACCCTGGCCCCGATTCTGTAGGCTCCCCGCGTGAGCGAATCCCCCCGGCCTTCCCATCGCGTCCGCCTCGCCGCCACGGCGGTCCTTGTCCTCGGCGCGCTCCAGGTGCAGGTGCTGTCGCTGCCCGGGGGGGAGCGATTCGGCGAAGCCCTGGAAGCGTTCGGCGCGCGGCCGTGGGGGCTGATGGGGGGCGTCGTCCTGGTCGGCGCGACATGGGCGTTCGTGTGGGCGGCGACGCATCGCGTCCGGCTGGCGGCGGGGCTCGCGCTCGGGTTCTGGGCGGCGTTCGCGCTGGCCAATGCGGCGAAACTGGCGGCGCTCGACCTGCCGCTCCTTCCGCTCGACCTGCACCGCACCGGGGACGTGGCCGGCGTCTTCCATGCGGGGCTGCTGCGCCCCGCCGGGTGGCTCAAGCCGGCGTTGCTGCTCCTCCTCGCGGCGCCGCTCGCGCTCGCAGTAGCGGCCCTCCCGACCCCGCGCCGCGGCTGGCGACCGCGCGCACTCGCCGGCGCCGCCGCCGCGACGTTCCTCGCGTCGCTCTTCCTGCCCGCCACCAACGTCTTTACCCAGCTCCCCTCGCTCTTCCCCCGCCTGAGCTGGGATTCGCGGGCGACGTGCGACCGCAACGGGTTCGCCGTCTTCCTCGCGATGGGGTGCGCGACGGCGGGGCCGGAAGAGCCTCCGGGGTACACGGAAGAGCGGGTGGCGCGGATCGTGGCGGGGCTGCCTCCGGCCGCGAAGCCCGGCGAGCTCCGCCCGAACGTCGTAGTGATCCTGAGCGAGTCGTTCTGCGACCCGACGGAGATCCCGGGGCTCGCGTTCGACGCAGACCCCGTGCCGACCTTCCACCGGCTGCGCCGCGAGTTCGGGCGGCTCGACCTCGTCAGCCCGGTCTACGGCGGACTGACCTGCAACGCGGAGCTCGAGGTCCTGACGGGGTTCAACATGCGCTTCATGCCCGAGCCCTCCGCGGCGTGGGTGGACTTCGCGCGCGGCCCCGTCCCGTCGCTGGCCTCGATCCTCCGCGCGCAGGGGTGGCGCGCCGTCGCGCTGCACGCGATCGGCGGCATGCACAACAGCGCGCAGATCCAGCCGCTGCTCGGGTTCGAGGCCTGCATCCCCGCGACCGAGTGGGCGTTCCAGGACAGGGTCGACACGTGGCGCGTCACCGACGACAGCGTCACGCGCGAGATCGTCCGCCGCGCCCGCGACCTCCCGCGCCCCTGGCTCCTCTCCGTCAACACCATGGAGGGCCACGCCCCCTACGACGCGGCCAAGTACCCGGGCGAGACCTGCGCGATCCGGTTCACCCGCGCTTTCTCGAAGGACTCGCAGGAGCGGCTCACCGCCTACGTCCTCGGCCTCCGGCGCGCCGACCGCGCCCTCGCCGCCCTCCTCGAGTCCTTTCGCGACACGCCGGCCCCCACCCTCGTTTTCTTCTACGGCGACCACCGCCCCGACCTCGGCGACGGCCTCCAGGCCTGGCTCGAGGCCGGGCTCGCGCTGGACGGCACCTCCTCGCTTCCCATGCGCACCGTCCCCGCCGCCGTCTGGAACAACTTCGGGAAGCGCCTCCCGGAGTTCGACCGGCCCGTGGGAATGTTCCGCGTGCTCCCGCTCCTCCTCGACCTCGCCGGGGTCGAGAAGCCCCCGCACGTCCGCCTCGTCGAGCACGTCGCCGCGCGCTGGCCCGTCGTCAGCACCTCCGGCGTCTTCGACGGCCGCGGTGCGCCGGAGCCCGACGCGGACCTCGCGGACTACCGGCTCATGCAGTACGACCTCATGTTCGGCAGGCGGCTGTTCGAGACTCACCGGTAACACAGCACTCCCCCCGCGCGCGTCGATTGCCAGCGGCCGCGCCCTTTCGTAAAGTCCGGCCTTCCTACACCAACGGAGAGCCACCCCATGCGCTGCACCATCGCTTCCGCCCTGCTTCTCACCCTCGCCGCCCTCGGCTGCGGAAAGTCCGACTCCTCCAGCTCCTCTTCCTCGAGTTCCTCGCAGAAGACGCCGGAGGAGGCCTGGAAGGCCATGCGCGAGGCCTACCTCGCAAAGGACGTCCGGGCCCTCCTCGACACGCTGTGCGCGGCGTCACGGAAGGACCTCATCGAGACCGTCGGCAAGGAGAACGTCGAACGGGTCGCGAAGTCCTCGCCCGAGGAGATCACGGCGCTGGCCCAGAAACTCGGGACCACGTCCGGCGAGTTGAAGTCGCTGGACGCCGAGGGATTCGTGCTTCTGATCCTGAAGCAGGTCACCAGCGACGAAGGGGAGAGGAAGAAGCTCGAGGGCACGAAGTGGAAAGAGGCGCGGGTCGGCGTGAACAAGGCCGTGGCGGTGACGATCGGGCCGGACGGGAAGGAGGAGAAGGACGCGCTGGTGAAGGAAGGCGGGACGTGGAAGGTGGACAAGAAGGAGACGGAGCGGCTCCAGAACGGCGGGGCGGAGGAGCTCGACGGTCCGGTGGCCGGCGGGACGACGACCCCCCCGCCGTCGACGGGGATGACGCAGAAGACCCCCGAGGAGGCCTGGAGGGCGATGGTGGGCGTCATCCGGTCGAGGGACTCCAAGGGGCTCTGGGCGTGCATCAGCCGGAAGTCGCAGAAGGCGATGACGGAGGGCGACGCCGCAAAGCAGATCGAGCAGCTGAAAGGCCTGCCGGACGAGCAGCTCGAACCCGTGCTCAAGGAATGGGGGATCACCGTGCGGGAGCTGCGCCGGATGACGAACGAGGAGATCGTGATCGCCTCGCTCGCGGCCGTCATCAACGACGAGAAGATGCGCGAGGAGGCGCTGGGCTCGACGTGGAAGGGCGCGACGGTGAACGGCGACACGGCCGTGGCGACGACGGTGAAGCCGGACGGGAAGGAGGAGAAGACGGCGCTGGTGAGGGAGGACGGGACGTGGAAGGTGGACATGGAGGAGACGCAGAAGCTGAAGGACTAGCAGGGGATTGGCATGCGGCTCGTGACGGTCCTGGGTGCGGCCCTGATGCTCGCGCTTCCGGCTCGCGCGGAGGAGGCGCCCGAACTCCCGAAGCCCGACCTCGCGACGAACACGTTCCTGCTCGTCATCGGCAAGTCCTCGAACCCCGACCCCGCCGACGAGGAGGCCGAGGACGTCTTCGCGAGCCTCGGGCCGGGGAAGATCTACGTGAGGCTCTGGTACGACGGGCCGTGCTCGAAGGCGATCCAGGAGAAGCACAACGGGTACCGGCCCCATTTCTGGAACTCGCCGCTCGACGACCAGAACCGGGCGTACAAGTCGGCGGACCGGCGGATGCGCCAGTGGAGCTCCGACGGGCGGATCGTGACGGAGGAGGAGCGGAAGAAGGGCGGGAACCCGGCCGACGCGGACCTGACGCCGTCGGGGTACGCCAAGGAGGCGTACGACGGGATGCTGGAGATGGCGCGGCGCGAGGCGAAGTCGTACTTCGCGAAACGGAAGGCCGGCGACCGCGTGTTCCTGTTCTGCGGCCCGAACGAGTTCGAGTACGTCTTCTTCGACAAGACGTTCACGGGCGACTACTCGCCGTTCGCGGTCGCCGAGTTCCGCGACTGGCTCACGCATCGCGGCGAATTCGCGAAAGGCGGGCGCTTCGAGGGCCAGGGACGCAAGGGCGGCGAGGCGTTCGCCGACGACCCTTCGCCGGCGCAGGCGAAGGGCGGGAACGCGCCGTTCAACGCGGTGTTCAAGACGCGCTTCGCGTCGTGGGCGCTTCTCTACTGGGATCTCGACGCGTTTCCCGACCCGCTCGACCGGGACGCGAAGGGAATGCCCGGGGCGAACGAGAGGGGCTTCACCGCCGGCGGCTTCGACGCGCCGCGCGAGATGAAGGACGCGCTCTGGAAACTGTGGCAGAACCGCGACCCGCAGGACCCCGGATACCGCCAGTGGCGCATCCACCGCTCGCTCGAGGAGATGTTCAGGATCGCCCGCGAGGAGGGGATTCCGCGCGAGGAGATCTGGAGCCGCGAGCGCACGATGCACTCGCACAAGGTGGACTACTGGAAGGACAACCCCTCGCCGATCCTGGCGGCCTGGGTCGCGATCACGAAGGACTCGAACGCGGGCTTCAACCGCTACGGCTTCCGCGCTTCGCTCGAGAAAGTCACGCTCGAGAACGCCGCCGCGGAGGCGAGGGCGGCGGGGGCGCAGTTCGGGACGCTGGAGTTCCACCCGAGCATGGACCCGGAGCCGAAGCTGAAGGAGGAGGACTACGCGGCGGACCTGGAGGCGTGGTACGCGGCCGGCGCGCGGGTGCTGGGGTGCCGCGAGTGGAAGGGGCAGAACACGGGCGGGACGCACGGCGTGAAGGGCGGGGCGCTGCGGATCAAGGGGACGCCGTTCGAGCCGGCGCTGAAGAAGTTCCTCGCGTCGCGGCCGGACCGCCCGTTCGGCGCGCCCGCGAACCAGGCTTGGGCGCCGCCCCGGCCGCGCGGCGCGGCGCTCGCCGGCACGGCGTTCACGTGGAAGGACGGACTCTGGGAGGGCGAACCGTTCCGCTACGCCGACTGGCAGGACTTCGGCACGTTCGAGGTCGCGACCTGCGAGGAGCTGACGCCCGAGGGCGCGCCGAAGAACGCGATCTCCCTCGGGACGCCGCGCGAGGCGAAACTCGAAGTCGCCGCGGGACGCGCGAAGAGATACCTCGTCGTGCGCGGCGTGTCGCGGCTCAAGGTGAAAGGGAGGTGGTCGGAGGCGGTCGAGGTGAAGTAGGGGGCACCGCGTCCCGGGACGTTCAGTTCCGCATCTTTGCCACCAGGACGCCGGCCCAGATCTGCCCTGCCACACGCGCGATCTCGTTCGGGAGCTGTTCGGGCCTCGACTTCGCGGCCTCATCCGTCCGGGGGCCCAGGTCGTAGAGGGTCCAGTCCCGCTGGTGCACGGCCCTCCTCAGCGCGAGCCAGACGGCATCCGAATGAAGCGGGTTCCGAGGCCGCCATCCGCCGGAAGTCGAGAGGATGATGGCCTCCAGTTCCTCGCGCTGGGCGGGAGCAAGCACGCGCTCGCGAAGGTACCGGTTCAGCGCGAGGACGACGTCGTCTCCCCGGTGGACCCGGGAGGCCAGCCACGACACCGCGGACCAGCCGCAGCTCGCGGTCGCCTTCAACGCCCTCAGGAGGCGCTTCTGCGACTCCGACTCGTCCAGCCGCTCCAGCACCAGCGGCCGGACCGCAGCCTCCGAATTCCCCCGCGAGAATTCCCAGGCGAACGTCCCGAGCGGAAACCAGTGTTCCCACTCGACGTTCTCGGCACCCACCACGGCTCCGGGTCCGGATGCCGCGGCCCACTTCAGGAGGCGCTCGATGGCCGACGTGCGCTCTTCGCGCGGCAGGGTCGCGAAGAGGAACAGCGCGGCGCGTCCGCACGGTTCGTCCGCGGAGGCGAGCGGGTAGTTCTCGATCGAGCTCGTCTCGCGCCACCGCCGCATCTCCTCGTCGATCGCCCGCATGTCTCCCAGGATCGCGCACGTCAGGATGTAGTGCCAGACGGGGGGGCCGCCGCTGTACGACAGCGCGCTCCCGGGGGTCCCCCCCTCGAACTCCGGCGTCATCGCGGGGTGAGCCTGCCGGTACCAGTTCAGGTTCACCCGGCGGTAGTACTCCCGCGCCCGGTACGCCAGCCTCCGGGCGACGTCAGGCCGCCCGTCCCAGAACGCCGACTCCGCGGTCGCCAGAAACGCATTCGCGTACCAGTCGTAGTCGAGTTCCGTCTTCGCTTCGAAACTCCGGAGATTCCGCTTCAGGACGGTCTCCATCTCGCCGTAGGCACGGGTCGGAATTCCCCAGACCGTGGGAGTCAGCGCATAGTCGGGATTCTCCGCCAGGAGGGCGGCGACTTCCTGCAGGTTTCCGCGCGCCCAGTTCGCCTGGATCCGGAACTGCGTCCTCTTCTCGGGCTCGTACTCCCCACCCGCCGCAGACAGGATCTGTTCGACCCAGTCCGGGTTCCAGCACCACCGGGCCGCGACCAGGCCGCGCCGGTCCCAGAAACTCACCGGTTCGGCGACCTCGGCGGCGCCCGGAAGCGCCCCCGCCCGCTTCAGCATGTCCTTCGCATTCTCGACCAGTCCGACCCCGTAGTAGGTGCCCGCGATGGCCTCGAGCGCGGCCTGCCTCAGGCTGGCGGCACCCCTGGAGGGCGGCTCCGCGGAGAGGGTCTCCGCCAGGCGCTCGGCCTCGTCGAAGAGCGCGTTCGCGCGCTCCTCGGCCGCGGCGATCTGGCGCTCCATCTCGCCCCGGACCTCGGCCGCGTTCGGCGCATCCGGCTCCATCTCGAGCCACAGCCGGTACCACATCGCCGCCTGCACCGGATGCCCGGCCTTCTGGTGCGCCAGCGCCAGGTTGAACACGATCGACGGCGCGAACGGCGCCGCTTCCTGCGCCTCCTCGAAGGCTGCCACCGCTCCCGCCCAGTCCCCCCCGCGCGCCGCCTCGAGCCCCCGTTTCCGCGCGGCCTCCGCCCGGGGCCGCAGGGCGGCTTTCGTCGAGGGGCCGGGTTCCGGGAGCCAGAGCGAGTGGAGGGCGGGCTTCTCGACGGCCATCGTCGGGGGAAGCGGGAGCTCGGGGATCGGGCGATCGGGTTCCGTCCGGGGCGTGTCCGGGGTTCCGCATCCGGCCAGGGCCAGGGCGAGCAGACCGGCGGCGAAGCCGCGCGCAGGGACGTTCATTCGGGTTCTCCCGGGTGGCGGGTCTGGGGTGCGAGTGAACCTACTCGTCCTGGAACTCCAGCGACGAGTCTGTCGCGGGTCTGGGCGGGCGCAACTCGTACGGGCGCTCCGCCTCGGGGACGTTCATGTTGAGGAAGTCGGCGCTTTCGAGGGTCTCCTCCGCGCTCCTGTCGTCGCCGGACGCGAGAAGCCGGTACCCGGTGTCGAGCATGCCGCCGACGACGGCGGTGACGCGGTTCCCGTCGCCCCCCCGGGCCGAGGCCGGACGGCGCTGGATCTCCATGATCATGCGGTCCGCCTGCGCGGCGATCGCCGGGTCCTCCTGCTTCGCCACCTCCAGACGACGGATGGCCCCGGTCGTGTCCCCCTTGCCGACGAGGATGATCGCCTCGTCCAGGGGTTTCCCCGCCGGGCGGGCGATCTGCTTTCTCTTCGACACCATCCACTCCGCCAGCTCCACGGACCGCTGAAGCGCCGCGTTCTCCGGGTCGCGCTGGAGCGCTTCCTGCCATAACGCGAGGGCGACCGGCCAGTCGTGGTTGCGGACGGCCTCGAAGCCCTTGTCGATGCGGTCCGCGGCGGGGCTTGCGGCCAGTTCGGGGACCTGTTCGCGCATGTGGGCGCCGAAGCGCGCGACGCGGAGGTCGACGCGGGGAACGGACGAGGGGCGGCCCTCGGCGAGGCGCTTGCGGAAGTTCTCGTAGGCGGCGCGGGCGCCCGCTCCCTGGGCCTGGCGGACGGACTCGATGCGGGCCTGGACGCGGTCCGCGTCCTCCGACTTCGGGCGCCACCCTCGCGACTGGGTCACCGACTGGAGCGCCGCGTCGAACGCGCCGTTGTTGAGGTTCCGGCAGGCCTGGGCGAGGAACCAGTCGGCGGAGGAATCCCCGTCCCCGGGGATCAGCTTGAGCGCCTCGTCGAGGAGGGCGATGGCGCGGGCGGGATCTTCGTCCATGACGGCGCGGGCCTGGGTTCTCAGGCGGTCGACCTCGGGCCGGTTCCGGCGCTCGCGTTCCTCGCGCTCGCGTTTCTCGCGCTCGGCGCGGACCGAGGCTTCGAGATCTGCGACGTACCGCCTGTTGGCGTCGCTGAACTGGCTGCCGTAGATGTCCAGCGCCTTGCGGTACAGGGCGAGGGCGCCGGCCTTGTCGCCGGCCTCGTCGAGGGCATTGGCGTCCGCCCAGGCGATCCTGGACCTGCAGCGCTCGATGGCGTCGCGGACGTTCGGGCCGTCGAAGATGCGCTGGGCGGCGAGGAAGTTTTCCAGGGCGCCCCTGAAGTCGCCGTTGCGCCAGAGCTCGCCGGCCTTCGTCGTGAGCGCGTCCCGCCGCCGCTGCCGTTCGCGGCGGGCCTCTTCCTCGGCCCCCGAGTCTCCGCCGGATCCGCCGCCGCCGCCACCTCCCCCGCTGCAGCCCGGGCAGGACGAACCCGTGTAGTTGCCGTGCCGGCTGCAGTAACCGGCTCCCATGTCGCGTCCCTCCTGGGCCGAGGCGGCGATCGTCGTCAGCACCAGCACGACCGCGACGGGCAGGATTCGGATGCGGCGGTTCACGGATGGTCTCCTCTGCGGGGCTGCCGGCATGCGGCGCCGGACGTCTACTTCCTCACGGGCAGGTCGGTGAAGTCCCAGACGATCCGCGCGTTCCACGACGTCAGCAGCTCGACCTTCCCCGGGGCCGGAGAGCGGAACGCGTAGCCGCGGAAGGGGAGTTCTCGCTCCTCCGCCTGGAAGCACTCCCGGAGACGGCTGGCGTCGAGGACGACGAACGGTCGTTCGCCGAGGTGAATCCACCCAGGTCGGTCCCTATAGCGGAAGACCTCATCCGGCTTCTCCGCCGTGACGAGGCCTGACTCCAGCGACCGGATGCGAAGGACCCCTGCCGTCACGGTCGTCAGGGTTCCTCCTTCGCATCGGGAGGCCAGCCAGTCCGACTGCGGCATCTCCTCGGACTTCCAGATCCACTTCGCCGCGTCCGGATTCCACCGCCCGACGGCGCCCGACTGCCCGGCGATCCTGAGCAGCAGGTGGCCTCCGGGAAGGACGTTTAGAACCTCATCGAAGTCCGACCGCCCAAACTCGTCGGGAAGTCTCACCGACGAGACCATTCCGTCCTTCGCCGTCAGCCGGAGCAAGTCCACCCAGTTCTTTCGGGCGAGGCCGTAAACGACCCCCGGTTCCGGGAGAAAGACCCTTCCCCGCGGCCACGCCTTCTGTTCGGAAGATGCCAGCAGCCTCCCCGACGCGACATCGTGGATTCGCAGGGTGCTCGAAGAGTAGTCGAGCCGATCGACCCAGAATCCGACGTGTGTTCCTTCCGCGACGAACACCATGTCGCTCACGCGCGTCTCCGGAGGAAGGTCGAAGACCACCCCCTTCCTGCGCGCGAAGTCGTAGAGGCCGGCGCCCGTGGTTGTCGCGCAGGCGATGTTCGGCACTTCGGTAAGGCGCCAGAAGGGAAGGCCGAGCGCTTCCATGTCGTGGAGCTCGACCGACCGGCACTTCAGCAACCGCCGAAGGACTTCCTCCGACCGCACACGCGATCCGGAAAGCGCGTCGAGCGAGGCGATCACGGGGGACAGAGAAGTGCCGAGTTGCTGGAAGCGTCGCGCCGCGTCCCTTTGGAGGGCCTGCCGGGCCTTTGGCAGGGTGTCCCACTGGCCCGCGAAGAACTTCTCATCCAGCTCCGGGGGGTTTGCGCCCTCGATGTCCCGGGAGACGAGGCGCGTCGTGCCGACCGAGACTTCGAGCCGGGCGCGCATCACCATTCCCGGGAAGGTCACGCCCGGGATTCCCTGGTTGCCCTTGATCTCGTACCGGTGCTTCGTCTCTCCCTCGGTAAAGGTGAGACGCACGAGCAGGTCGGGCTGCTCGGCGGAGGCCCGGAGCCCCGCCTCGAGGAAGCCTGTTTCGTACCGGTGGCGGGTCCAACCGGCGGCGTCCTTCCCCCAGGTCAGGGAGGAGGTGTCCGCCTCGAGCCGGAAGGTGCCGCGGCCTGAGGCCCATTTCTCGAGGTGTTCGGCGTCTTCCGCCGACACCCGTCCGGAGGAGAAGAACCCGGCGAGAGTCAGCAGCAGCATCAAGGGCCGCGCGCCGGCGGAAGACCGTATGGGCGACATGTCCTGCATTCTACCCGTCTCCTTGTTCGAAGCACCCTGTCCGCCCGGCGCGCCGGCGGTCTCACAACATCACCCTGGTTCCGTCCTGCCGGGGTCCCGGGCGGTTCCGCCGCGACACAGTTGGCGGGGGCCGCCCCGGGCGCACCCTTGTCCGTCTCCGCACCTACTTTCGAAGCTCCCGGATTCCCTTGCCCAGGTGTCCCAGGAGGGCATCCACCTCGGCCGCCGTGTTAAAGCACCCGAAACTGCACCGCAGCGTGCCCTCGCCCGGCAGCGTCCCGATGGACTCGTGCGCGAGCGGCGAGCAGTGGTAGCCGGCCCGCGTCACGACGTCGTGGTGCTCCGCGAGCCACGCGGCGAGGTCGCGCGGGTTGACGCGGTCGGCGTTGAGCGAGACGACGCTGGTGCGCGCCTCGAGGTCGGTGGTGCCGTAGACGCGGACCCCGTCGAGGCGCTCGAGGCCCTTCAGGAATTCCCCGCAGAGCGCCTGCTCGGTCCGGTGGATCCACTCGCGGCCCTTCTCGGCGATCCACGTGACGCCCGCGGCGAGCGCGACGACGGCGGGGACGTTGTGGGTGCCGGCCTCGAATGCGTGGGGGAAGCCGGGGTGATTCTCGTGCTTGCCGGAGTCGCGGCCGGTGCCGCCCTCGAGCCAGGGCTTGAGGTCGGCGGAGGGGGCGATGTAGAGGAGGCCGATGCCGGGGGGGCCGAACAGGCCCTTGTGGCCGGCGGTGGCGAAGAGGTCGCAGCCGAGGGCCTTGAGGTCGACGGGGAGGACGCCGGCGGACTGGGCGCCGTCGAGGAGTGCGAGGGCGCCGTGGCGGTGGGCGAGGTCGACGATGGCCTTGGAGGGGAAGATGTCGCCGGTGACGTTGGAGGCCATGGTCATGGCGACGAGGCGGACGCGGCCGCGCTTGAGGATGGACTCGAGCCAGTCGAGGTCCACCGGGCGGCCGGGGCGGTAGGGGGAGACTTCGAGGCGGACGCCGTGGTCGCGGACGACGCGGCGGGCCGGGCGGGAGACGGCGTGGTGCTCGAGGCCGCTGATGGCGATGACGTCGCCGGCTTCCCACGGGAGGCCGCGGATCGCCTGGTTGAGCGAGGCGGTGCAGCCGGGGGAGAAAAGGAGGCGCGACGGGTCGGGGGCGTTCAGGAACTTCGCGATGACGGCGCGCGGCGCGGCGAGCGCGTCGGCGCCGCGCGGCGCGGCCTTCGAGCTGGAGCGCGTGGTGACGCCGGCGTCGCGCAGGGCGCGGTCGTGGGCGGCGTAGACGGGCTCGGGCTTCGGCCAGGTCGTGGCGGCGTTGTTGGCGTAGATCATCGGAGCGGGATCATAGCGGCGCCGCGCGGGGGGCAGTAGAGTCATCGTCATGAGAAGCACCGAGGAGCTGAAGCGGGAGCACGTGCACATCAAGGCGGGGCTGGGCGTGCTGGAGCGGGTCGCCGGGCGGCTCGAGGCCGGCGGCGCGGTCCCCGACGCGGATCTCGACGCGCTGCTGGAGTTCCTGTCGGTCTATGCCGACAAGTGCCACCACGCGAAGGAGGAGGACTGCCTGTTCCCCGCGCTGCTCGCCAAGGGGATGCCGAAGGAGGGCGGGCCGATCGGGATCATGCTGGACGAGCACGTCACCGGCCGCGGTTTCATCGCGAGGATGCGCGAAGGGGCGGCCGGGAGACGCGCGGGGAAGGCCGACGCGGCGCGGACGTTCGCAACGGCGGCGCGCGGTTACGTCGCGCTGCTTCGCGAGCACATCGAGAAGGAGGACGACATGCTCTTCCCGATGGCCGACGACACGCTCAGCAGCGCCGAGGATTTCCGGCTCGCGCAGCAGTTCCAGGAGTTCGAAATCGCGCGGATCGGCGCGGGGCGGCACGAGCAGCTCGAGGCCGCTGTGGCCCGGCTGGAGCGGGCGTATCCGGCGGGGACCTAGAGGACGACGGGCCGTGCGCAGAGCCGGAGGCCGTAGTACCTCGCGGGAGTCGCCGGGGCGATCGCCCGGCGGTAGGCGACGCGCGAGTGGGTCGAGCCGAGGTACCACGACCCGCCGCGGGCGGCGCGGCGGTTGATGCGGTAGGGCTCCTCGAGCCCGTTGAGGAGCCAGTTGGCGACCGTGCCCGCGGTGTCTCGCATCCCGTACGGGGACTCGTCCTCCGGGCAGCATCCGGCCGGCCGAAGATGCGGGCCGCCCGGGAGCGAGCCGGCGGCGTTCGCGAAGCCCCAGTCCCACTCGTCCCCGAACGCGTAGATCCGCCGGTCCGCGCCGCGCGCCGCCTTCTCCCATTCCTCTTCGACCGGAAGCGACCACGGGATGCCGTCGCGTCCTGCGCGCCAGTTCGCGAACGCGACCGCGTCGTGCCACGACAGGCCGATCGCCGGCATGGCGGCGTCGGAGAGCATCGCGGGATCGCCGTGGGGAGCGAGGGCGTAGCGCGTCCCGTCGAAGGCGAGGAAACGGTCGGCGCCCTCGCGCGGGGCGCGCTCCGCGGCCTCGGCGGCGGCGCCGCGGGCGCAGAGGTCGTTCAGGAAGTCCAGGTACTCGCCGATGGTGACGGAGAAGCGCCGGACGAAGAGGTCGCGGACGTTCATCAGGCGCTCCTCGGTGCCGCCGGCATAGACGCCGCTGAACCAGAACGGCCCGGCCGGGACGTGGATGCAGCCCTCCGGGATCTCGTCCGGGCGGTACAGCGTGATCTCCTGCGTCCAGGCGTCGTCGCGCCGGATCAGCACCGGCACGACTGCCGCCGCGAACCCTTCCGCGTGGATGGTGCAGCGCCACGAGCCGTGGGGCAGCGGCACCGCCTCCAGCGGGAGGTGGCCGAGCGGGCGCTCCTCGCCGGGCACGAGGCGCAGGTCGCGGGTCTCGTAGCGCGCGATCCGCACCTCGGCGCCGCGAATCTCCTCGCGCCGGCACTCCGGCCCGTGTCCCCAGCGCCGGCCGCGCGTGCGCTGCTCCGGCACCATACGGTCCGTCGCTTCCGGCGCCACGCCCGGGTGCGGGCCGCCGTCGCGCCAGACGTGCGCGAGGTCCGTTCCGGTCTCGAACGCCCACCCCGGCTCCCTCACCGGCGCAAGGCAGCCGCAGCCGTAAGCGAACGCCCGCAGCGTCAGCCGCCCCGGCGCCTCCAGCCTGGCCCCGCGCCCCAGGTGCCCGATCTGGCTCCGCAGCAGCAGCTCCTCGCCGCGGTCGCGCCGCCGCTCCGCCTCCTCCAGCCGCGCCTCGTACAGGTCCGCCAGCCCGTCCGCCGCCGCCTCGCACGCCGGGTCCACCGTCCGCGCCTGCCCGAACTCCGCCGCCGCCCCCGCGTACGCCGCGATCCGCTCCTCCTCCAGCGCCGCCACCCGCTCCCGCGCCGCCCACAGCGGGCGCTTCGCCTCCGCCCCCGCCTGCTTCGGGATCGCCTCGTCCAGCCGGTCCACCTCCTCCCGCTGCGCCGCGATCGCCTTCTCCAGCGAGCGGTACTTCCCGAGCAGCTCCCGCCCCGCCGCAACCCGTTCAGCCGCCTCCTTCGCCCGCCGCTCCTTCTCGCGCACGCCGTCCACGAACAGCTGCAGCTCGCGGTGCATGTCGAGGGCGGTGGGGAAGCGGTCCTCGCGGCGGAAGGCCATGGCGCGGAGGCAGATTGCGTCGAGCTCGGCCGGGACCGGGTCGGGGGCGCGGCGCCCCGCGGCCGCGGTCTTCCGGACGCGTTCCGACGGCGGATCGAAGCGCCCGGCTCGCACGATCTCGATCGTCTCCTTCACCGACGCGCCGACGACGGGCGCCTGCCACGTCAGCGCCGCGTAGAGGATCGCGCCCAGCGCGTAGACGTCGCTCCGCGCGTCGAGCTCGTCAAGCCGCCCGTCCGCCTGCTCGGGCGGCATGTACGCCGGCGTCCCGATCACGCTGCCGTCGAGCGTCAGTTGCGTCGTCTCGACGCCCGCCTCCTCCGCGCCCTCCGCCGGCCGCGCTTCCTCCTTCTCGCCCGGCACCTTCGCCAGCCCCCAGTCCACCACGATCGTCTCGCCGAACTCCCCGACCATCACGTTCGACGGCTTCAGGTCCCGGTGGATCACTCCCCTGGAATGCGCGTACGCCATCCCGAGGCACACGTCCTGCACCACGCCGATCAGCCGCCCCCGCGTCCACGCCTCCCGCGTCGCCGCGTCCCCCGCCTCCAGCGCCCGCAGCAGCTGCAGCAGATCCCGCCCCCGGATCCGCTTCATGCACAGGTACAGCTTCCGCTCCCCGTCGCCGCTCATCGCGCCGAAGTCGTACGTCGGCACGATCACCGGGTGCTCCAGCCGCGCCGCCAGCCGCGCTTCCCGCAGGAACCGCTCCTCGTCGTGCGGCGTCGCCCCCTCCTTCAGCAGCTTCAGCGCCACCGTCCGCGCCAGGTCCCGGTCCTCCGCCTCGAACACGCGCCCCAGCCCGCCGCTCGCGATCGCCGCGCCGAGTCGGTACCGCTCCTCCCGCGGCGCCGCTTCAAACGCGGCCCGCGATTTCCTCGCGGGAAGCGACGCGAGCCAGCCGCGCGTTCCCGGCGGCAGGTCGAGCGAAAGGAGACGCGAGCGCAGCGACGCGTCCACCGACCGGGGGCTCCCGCCGTCCACGGCCTCGCGGATCGAGGACGCCGTGTCGTCGTCGAGGTCCGCCTCGCGCCGCAGCCGCGCCAGGAGCGCCTCGCCGCCCGCCACGGCGCCCTTCACCGCCTCCAGCACCTGCTCTGGCGTCGCGAGGCTCATGTCGAGCGCCGCGAGCGCGAAACGCAGGTCGGGTTCGAGGGGCATGGCGCCTAGGATACAGCCCTGTCATGCCGGTGGGACGGGATGTACCATGCGCCCGGATCGGGCGCTCCGGCCGCCACCCTGGAAGCGCGGAAGAGGAAAAATGGACATCCGGCACTCGCGTGGCCTTGCGGGCCTTGTCGTCGTGGCCGCCCTGTTCTCCTCCGGCCGGCTCTCCGCGCAGGACCCCGGCGCGAAAACGGCGCTGGAGCTCCGGTGCCGGAAAGGCGACAGCTGGGTCGTGGACGAGGAGGTGGTCCTTCACCTCGCGCTGAAGCTGACGCCGCGCGGAGGCGAGTCCGCGAACGTGGAGCAGGCGACGCGGCGCACCCGGTCCGGGGACCTGACCGTGGTGAAAGCCGACGGGGAGCGGATCGAGAGCGTGCGCGTGACGTACGGGCCGGGATGCCGGGACGCCGAGCAGGTCGCCGGCGAAGAACCCGTGGTCCGCCCGTCGGGCCTCGCGGGCCGCGCCGTCACGGTCCGCCGGAAGGAGAACGGCGACCTGTCGGTGAAGTGCGACGGCGACCTGACGGACGAGGAGAAGGACGAGGCGCGCGCGGCCTTCGATCCCGGCAGCGCCCTCCTGCCGGCCAGGGCCGTCGCCCCCGGCGACCGCTGGACCGCGGGCGCGGAGGCCCTTCCTCGCTCACTCTCCCGGGCCCTGGGCATCGAGGACGGCGACAAGGTCAAGGTGTCCCTGCGCCTGGAGCAGTTCGCCGAGCTGAACGGCCGGCGCGTCGCGGGGGTCGAGGCGAAGATCACGGTGGACGAGAAGCGCGAGTCGGGGACGTCGAAGGTTGCGATGGAAGGCGCGATCATCATCGACGCGGCCACGGGCGTCCCGGTGGCGATGGACCTCAAGGGCACGCTCACCGCGTCCGGGACGTTCGACCAGGAGCGCGAGGACGGCACGACGGTGAAGGTCGCGATCGAGGGAAAGGGGGACGTGACGTACCTCCGCGGCCTGAGCGCGCGGGCGGCCGGAGGCGGCGAGGCCCCCGCCGCGAACGCCTTCGGCCACATGCGCTTCACGCCCCCCGACGGCTGGACGGCGACGGCGTACGCGAACGGCGTCCGGGTCTCGCCCGCGAAGCTGCCGGAGGGCGGCCACCTGGACATCACGATCCTGGAAGCGGTCGCGTGGACGGGGACTCTCGACGAGGGCCTGGAGCGCAGCTGGGCGGACTTCGCGCGCATCTCGGGCCTCGACACCACGAACACCGTGGAAGGCCGGCCGTTCCAGAAGCGGCAGACCGGGACTTCGTTCAAGGGATGGGACTACGCCCGCGGCGAGGGCTACCTACGGTCGGCGGACGGCGACTACTACGTGAATCTCATGGTCGTGAAGATCCAGGGGCGGCTCGAGCGGATCGCCGTCGCCAGCAAGCAGCGCTCCTGGCGTGGACGCAAGACGTGCTACGAAGCCCCCGGCTACGGCGACGCCGTCCAGAAGTTCCTCTTCTCAATCCAGTTCGACGACTGGAAGGACCCCGACCGTCCGCCGGCGACGCTCCAGGGCGAGGGGATCGTCGGCGTCTGGACCGGCCTCTCGATGACGCTCGGCAAGGTCGGCGCCGGCTACGCGATCTTCTTCTCGAACGGCCAGGTCTACTACGGGACGAAGTTCCCGATCCACGGGCTGGACCGGCTGGAGACCTGGGTCCAGGGTGAGATGCAGCAGCGCCTGTGGGGCAGCTGGACGTTCAAGGACGGGCAGGGCGTGATGAAGCTGCCCTACCAGGAAGCGCCGATGCGGATGGCGGGCGAGTCGCTCGTCCTGAACACGCTCCAGACCGATCACAAGTTCGTCCGCCTGCCTTCCGTCGACGGGGCCCGGTTCGACGGCATCTGGGCCTTCACCGGCGAAACCGGGAAACCCGCGATCGCCTTCACTCCCGACGGGAAGTTCCGCGACACCGGCGCCGTCAGCATCCTGAACCACGACTACCCGCTGGACGAAGCCCCGGGCGAGGGAACCTACGAGGTCCGGAACTACACCCTCATCCTGCGCTTCTCCGACGGGCGCGAGTACCGGATCGCGTTCCCCGGGCTGGGCTGGGAGAAGGGCAACCAGCGGCCCCAGCGGCTGATCCTCAGCTTCAACGAGGATCCGCTGGAGCGGCAGTAGCCGGGACAGGGACCGGCCCGGGAATTCCGTCACAATGCGCGGAGGATCGCCCCCGCGACCGTTTACAATTGCCCTCCCCCAACGTCCCGGGAGAGCGAAAGGAGCGTCGTGGAAGACGCGCAGCAGCCCCCCGTCCCTTCGGCACCCGCCGTTCCTGCGGCGGCCCCGGACCCGCGTCTCGACAGGCTTCTGGAGAAGGTGTCGGTTCTGGAGCAGCTGTTCGTGAAGCGGATCAAGGAGGACGGCGTCCACGCGGCGGCGTACAACGCGCTGTACCAGGACATGTCGAAGTACCGGGACGACGCGTTCCGCGGGGCGCAGAAGCCGCTGTTGAAGGGGCTGGTGCTGCTGTACGACACGATGAAGCGGTCGCTGGCGGGGCTGGAGGACGGTCCGGGGAAGGCGGCGGTGGAGCTGCACATCGAGGAGCTGCTGGAGGTGATGGCGCGGCACGAGGTGGAGCGCATCGCGGAGGCGCCGGCGAAGTACGACCGGGCGCTGCAGCAGGCGCTGGGGACGGAGCCTGCGGCGGGCCCGGAGGAGGACCAGGCCGTCGTGCGCGTGGTGCGCGACGGGTTCCGCTGGAACGGGAGCGTGCTGCGTCACCAGGAGGTGGTGATCAAGGCGTACAAGGCGACGTGATGCGGCTGTCCGCGCGGCCGGGGAATGCCCGTGCATTCGCCGCGCGCGGTTCCCGGGAGCCGGACCAACGACGAAACCCCACAGGACAGGAGACGACGACATGGCTGACGAAAAACCCGCGATGACGTGCGGCATCGACCTCGGCACGACGAACAGCGCGATTGCGTACATCGACGAGCACGGCAAGTCGCAGGTGATCCCGAACTCGGACAACGAGCGGATCACGCCGTCGGTGGTGCTGTTCGAGGACAGCGAGGTGATCGTCGGGAAGATCGCGAAGAACTCCGCGGTGGCCTCGCCGGACCGGGTGATCCAGTTCGTGAAGAGGCACATGGGCGAGGAGGGCTGGGTCAAGTCGTTCGGCGGGAAGGACTACACGCCGGAGACGATCAGCGCGCTGATCCTGAAGCGGATCGTGCAGGACGCCGAGAAGGTGAGCGGGCGGAAGGTGGGGAGCGTGGTGATCACGGTCCCGGCGTACTTCAACGAGGTGGAGCGGAAGGCGACGCAGGACGCGGGGACGATCGCGGGGCTGAACGTCGTGTCGATCCTGAACGAACCGACGGCGGCGGCGCTGGCGTACGGGATGGACAAGCTGGGGGAGAAGCGCCGCGTGCTGGTGTACGACCTGGGCGGCGGGACGTTCGACGTGACGATCATCGAGATCGACGGGACGAAGATCGACGTGCTGGCGACGGACGGCGAGCGTCGTCTGGGCGGCGTGGACTGGGACGACGAGATCATCAACCTCGTCGCGGAGAAGTTCAAGTCGGAGCACGGGCTTGACCCGCGCGACGATCTCGAGGCGCGGCAGGACCTGCGCAACAAGGCGGAGGACGCGAAGATCAGCCTGTCGAAGCTCGACAAGGTGCGGATCCTGTGCCAGTGCCAGGGGAAGACGACGAAGGTGGAGCTGACGCGGGACGAGCTGGAGAAGATCACGAAGGGGCTGCTGGACCAGACGGAGACGTACCTGGGGGTCGTGCTGCAGAAGGCGAAGCTGACCTGGAAGGACATCGGGACGGTCCTGCTGGTCGGCGGGATGACGCGCATGCCGGCGGTGCGCTCGATGATCGAGCGCGTGACGGGGCTGAAGCCCGAGACGGGCATCAACCCGGACGAGTGCGTGGCGATGGGCGCCGCCTACTACAACGCGGTCCTCGCGCTGCAGGCCAAGCCCTCGGAGGAGCCGGAACTGGCGCTTCAGGGCCAGGAGCTCAAGGCCTCGATCGAAGAGGAGGTGATGATCCTCCTGCAGGGGGTCGAGGTCACGAACGTGAACTCGCACTCGCTGGGGATCATCGGGATCCGGCGGTCGGACATGAAGCTGGTCGCGCACAAGATGATCCCGAAGAACACGCCGATTCCGGCGGAGATCACCAAGCCGTTCGGGACGGAGAAGGCGAACCAGGTCAGCGTGCAGATCCGGATCGTGGAAGGGGAGAGCGACAACCCCGAGGACTGCACGGAGATCGGGTGCTGCGAGATCATGGACCTGCCTGGCGGGCGTCCCGCCGGCTCGCTCATCGACGTCACGTACTCCTACACCGTCGACGGGCGCCTCAGCGTGACCGGGAAGGACCGGACCTCCGGCAAGGAAGCCCGCGTCGAAATCGTTCGCTCGAGCGGCATGGACGACAAGGAGATCGCCGCCGCGCAGAAGGACGTCGTCAAGATCGACGTCGGCTAACGACCCGCCGCATCCAGGCCGCCGGAAGGGCCCCCGCCCTCCGGCGGCCTTCCTTATGTCGTTCCCGCAGGGCCCCGCCGGTGTAAATTGACCGTTTCCCCCTTCGGATTCCCCGCTTGGCCGAGAACCGCTTCCACGAACTCCTCGGGCTCCCCGAGGACGTGACCGACCCCGACTACTACCAGCTTCTCGGGGTGGAGCGGTCCGTCACCGACGCTTCCGCGATCGAGGCGAAGTTCAAGGCGCAGATGACGCGGGCGCAGCACATCGAGAATCCGCGGCACAAGGAGTTCGTGGAGTTCCTGAAAGGGGAGCTGAAACGGGCGCGCGGGATCCTGACGGACGCGGGGCGGCGTGCGGAGTACGACCGGGAGCTGACGGAGGAGCGCGGGGAGGAGCTGCGGAAGATCCTGGGGCACATGCTCGTCGAGGGGACGCTGTCCTCGATCGCCGAGGTGTCGGTGTTCCGGGAGGGGCACAACCTGGGGCTGACGCCGGAGTTCGTGAAGCAGGTGGTGGACGAGGAGCTCCAGAAAGCGGGCGCCCGCAGGGTCGCGACCGCCTCCGGCGCGAACGGCCACCAGACGCAGATGCTGATGAACCAGAAGGCGCAGGAGGTGGCGCGCCAGGTCCAGGAGGCGCGCATGGCGGCGCGCCTGGCGGAGACGCGCGCGAAGATCGCCGAGACGGACAAGCGCCGCGCGGAGCAGCAGGTGCAGGGGCTGTCGGAGAAGGCGCGCGAGGCGGCGCAGCGCGCGAAGCTCGCCGAGCTGGAGAAGGAGAAGGCGAAGCAGACGGCGATGGCGGTCGCGGAAAAGGCCCGCCAGGCCGCCAACCGGGCGCAGATCGCGGAGACCGAGAAGAAACGGGCGGAGCAGACCGTCCAGCGCGTCCAGCAGAAGGCGCGGCAGGCGCAGGAGCAGGCCCGGCAGGCGATCAACCGCGAGCACATGCTCGCCATGCGCACCCAGATGTCCGAGGCGGCGCGACGCAAGCTGGAGGAGCAGTTCACGGAGGCGGAGGCGCGCCTCCAGGCGTACGTGGAGGCGTCGCAGGAGGAGCTGGAGTCGGCGAAGCAGGACGGCGTGAAGTGGCAGCGGCTGACGGGGGCGTACGCGGCCATCGCCGTGGCGCTGGTGGGCGGCGCGGCCCTTCCGAAGTTCGCGCCCGCGGCGGCGGACGCGATCCACCGCGTGCTCGACCCCCACCTGTCCCGCGCGGGGAACATTCCGCACGCCGTCATTCCGCTGGCGCTTCTCGCGCTCGTTCTCCTTCCGGTCCACCTGCTCGCGGGCAGGCGGTCGACCGGCTTCTACGCCCCGCTGCTCGCGGCGATCGCCTGCGCGGCGCTGGCCGGGATGTTGCGCCAGGCGTGAAGGCCGGAAGGACGTCGCCGGTCAGCCGTCTCGCATCGCCACCCCTCGAGGCGGACGTGCGCGCCGAGCCCTTCCAGGAACCGCCCGGCCGCCCCGCCTGCCGGGCGTTCCGGCCGGGGGTTGAATCCGGAGCGCATTGCAGTATGGTGAAGGGCACAACGCCGGCCGTCGGAGCCGCATCCATGAGGTCGTCCGCTTCCGCACTCCTGTTCCGCGCCGCCGCGTCCGTCCTCGCGGCCGCGAGCTCGCTGCTGCCCGCGGGGTGCGCCTCGGCGCCCCGGTTCCCGGGAGTGGGGGACTTCGACGCCCCGCGGTACCAGGGCCGCTGGTACGAGATCGCGCGGCTTCCCAACTCGTTCGAGGAAGGGCTGACCGACATCTCCGCGGAGTACGAACTCCGGGAAGACGGCACCCTGTCCGTGGTCAACCGCGGCTGGGACCCGGAGGACCGCGAGTGGGACGAAGCCCACGGCAGCGCCCGCTTCCGCGGCGACGCCAGGACCGCCGAGCTGCGAGTCACGTTCTTCTGGCCCTTTTACGGCGGCTACAACGTGATCGAGCTCGACCGCGAGGGGTACCGGTGGTCGCTGGTGGCGGGGGACGACACAGACTACCTGTGGCTCCTGGCGCGCGAGCCGAAGCTCGATCCGGCCGTGGAGGAGAGCCTCCTGGCGAAGGCCCGCGAACTGGGTTTCGACCTCTCCCGGCTGGTCCGCGTCCCTCACGGAGTGGCACCGGGTCGATGATGCGCCTTGCCCGTTGCGCGACCGGGTTCCGGAGTCACGGGTTGCGACGGGCCGCGGCCGGGGCGCCCTTGGCTCCCGCCGCCATCTCCTTGCGCGACCCCTTCACGCTGTACATGGCGGCGTCCGCACGGCGCAAGAGAGCCCTGGCGCTCTCCCGTGGCCTCAACTCCTCGATCCCGACCGACAGCGTCACCCCCGATTCCTGCAGGACGCCCCCGTTACCGGGTCCCAGCGCTTCGGCCAGCGCGCGCTTTGCATCCTCGGCCGTGGCGCCGGGGAGGATGACCGCGAACTCATCGCCGCCGACGCGGTAGGCGCCGTCTCCGCGGCGGAGGGCGCCGCGCAGCGCGCGAGCGACGCCCCGGAGAACCTCGTCGCCGGCGTCGTGACCGCGCGTGTCGTTGATCTCCTTGAACGCATCCACATCCGCAAAGGCCACGGCCAGCGGCGAGTCGCCGGCGCGCCGGACCTCGCGGGCGAGTTCGTCCTCGAAGCGGCGGCGGTTGGGGAGGCCGGTGAGCGGGTCGGTTTCGGAGAGGGCGCGATAGCGGTCCGCCTCGCGGTACAGGGCCCACACGAGAACGCCCAGGAGGAGGCCGACGGCGACCTCGGTGACGAGTTCGCGCGGATGGTGGGGGACGTGGCCGGTGTCGATCCAGTCGGAAAGCGCCGGCACGACGACCGCAAGGTAGCCCCAGCGGACGCGGCGGAGGAGGTTCACGCGGCCTCCGCGGGCGCCGGCAGCGGGCGCTGATCCTGGAGGAGCGAGCGGATCCACGGCCAGAGGGCGGCCGCTCCCATGACGGGAAGGCCCGCGAACAGCAGCGCAGACTGGAAGGCGTGGAGCGAGGGATGCCGCGAGGCGTCGAGGACGAGCCAGGCGGTGTAGGCGGCGTAGGCGGCAAGGAACAGCAGGCCGTGCGCCCGCGACAGGCGTTGCCCGGCGAGCAGGACGGGCAGCGTCGCGACCGCGATGGCGAGCATGACGGGGGTGTCCACGCTCACGGCGGCCGCTGGGACGGCCAGGCCGGTGCTCGAAACCGCCGCGGAGATCCCGAGGACCCCGGCGATGTTGAAGATGTTGCTGCCGATGACGTTGCCCACCGCGATGTCGCGCTGTCCGCGGACGGCGGCGACGAGGGACGTGGCGACCTCGGGCAGCGAAGTGCCCGCGGCGACGATGGTGAGCCCGATCACGAGCTCGCTTGCGCCGACGGCGCGGGCGATCGAGACGGCCCCGTCCACCAGCAGGCGCGAGCCCACGACGAGCACCGCCAGCCCTCCCGCCACGAACACGAGCTGCACCCAGAGGCGCCGCGGCCCTGACGGGACTTCCTCCGCCTCCGCTTCCCCCCGCCGGGCCAGGCGGACCTGCAACAGCGTGTACGCCGCCAGCGCCGCCACGAACGCCAGTCCTTCCAGCCGCCCGATCCGCCCGTTCTGCGCCAGGGCGAAGACGATGCCGGTGAGCCCGATCATGATGGGGACGTCGACGCGCAGGATCTGCCGCGCGACGGCCAGCGGGGTGATCGCCGCGGACGCCCCGAGGATGAACAGGACGTTGAAGATATTGCTGCCGACGACGTTCCCGTAGGCGAGGTCGCTGCGACCCTGGAGGGCCCCGGTGACGGACACGGCCATCTCGGGGGCGCTGGTCCCGAACGCGACGACGGTGAGGCCCACGATGAGGGAGGGGATCCCGAAGCGCCCGGCCAGGCCGGAGGCGCCGCGGACGAGGAACTCGGCGCCGGCGACGAGGAGGACCAGTCCGCCCGCGAGCATCAGCGAGGTCAGGAGCACGGTCACAGCGCGAGCCTCCTCGTGGTCCGGCGGCCTCGCCCGGCGCGCTCCAGGGCGCGCCCGACGGACCGGCCCGCGCGCTCCGCCGCCCGGCAGACCGCCGCTTCCAGGATCGCATCCGTGTCCTCCGTGTTGACCACGCCGGCGCGGCCGAGGTCCACCGTGATCCGGCACGACTTGTCGACGCCTCCCTTCGGGCCGTTCTCGTCGCCCAGGCGGACGGCGACGCCGGCGATCCGGGGGGAGAAGCGCGCGAGGGCGAAGCCGAGGCGGAGCTCGGCGAACTCGCGGAGGCTGTCGGTGGGGGGGAGGCCGCGGGTGCTCAGGCGGATCTTCATGACCGTCTCCTTTCGCTGAAGAGGTTCGAGTCGTCTGCGGCACCATTCATACGACAGTCCGGATACTTCGACAATTCGATATCTATTGAAGAATACTTCGAAAAACCTTATGAATGGACGCATGGACTGGATCAACTACCACCACCTGCAGTACTTCTGGCTGACGGCCCGGGAGGGAAGCCTTTCCCGCGCCGCCGCGGCGCTTCACCGCACCCAGGCGACGCTGAGCGGCCAGATCCGCGCCCTCGAGCGGGACCTGGGGGTGAAGCTGTTCCAGAAGGCGGGGAGGGGGCTCGCGCTGACGGAGCAGGGGCGCCTGGCGTTCCGGTACGCGGACGAGATCTTCGGCACGGGGCGGGAGCTTCTGGAGGCGCTGCGCGGCCGTGCGCCGGACGCGGCGCTCGAATTCACGGTCGGCGTCGCGGACTCGATCCCCAAGCTGGTGGCCTACCGGCTGATGCGGCCCGTGCTGGAGATGAGGGAGCCCGTGCGCCTTGTGGCGCACGAGGATCGGCCCGATCGGCTCCTCGCGCGGCTCTCCGTGCACGAGCTCGACCTCGTCATCTCGGACTCGCCCGTCCCCCCGGCCGTGAGCGTCCGGGCCTACAACCACCTCCTCGGCGAGGGCGGCGTCTCGTTCTTCGCCCCCCGCGCGCTCGCCCCCCGCCTCCGCCGCCGGTTCCCCGCCTCCCTCGACGGCGCGCCGTTCCTTGCCCCGCTGGAGAACACGACGCTCTCCCGGGGGCTCGAGCAGTTCTGGCAGCGCGTGGGCGTCCGCCCGCGCGTCGTGGCGGCCTTCGAGGACTCCGCGCTCCTCAAGACGTTCGCGCAGGCGGGCATCGGAGCGTTCGCGGCGCCGGCGCTCGTGGAGAAGGACGTGTGCCGGCAGTTCGGCGTCCGCGTGATCGGCCGGGTTCCCTCGATCGTCGAGCGGTTCTACGCCATCTCGGTGGAGCGCAAGGTGACGCACCCGGCGGTCGTGGCGGTCACGGAAGCGGCGCGGCGGAGGTCCTGACGGCGCCGCCCCAGCGGGCGACGTACGCCGCGCTGTCGAACTTGCGGCCCGTGCTGGCGCCGCTCATGAAGCGCACGGTGCCGAAGACCGGGCGCTCCGGTCCCCAGGCGCGGTCGTGCTTTCCGCCGACGGCCCAGGCGATCCCCGCGTAGCCGTTCGGGTCGCGGCCGTCGAGCTCCCAGCGATCGTTGAGGCGGACGGCGCGCGCGAACGCCTCTTCGGGTGAGGGAGACCACTCGAGGATCTTCTTGGCCCAGTACATGCGCAGGTAATTGTGCATCCAGCCCGATTCCGTCATCTGGCGCTGCGCGGCATTCCACAGGGCGTCGTGGGTCCCGGCGCCCTCGAGTTCGTCCCCGGAGTACACCCGCCGCTCGTCGGCCGCGTGCGCCGCGAGCGTGCGCTTCGCCCAGCCCTCGCAGCCGTCGAGCCGGTCGTAGTCGGGGTTGAAGCGGACGAAGTTGACGGCGAGCTCGCGGCGGACGATGAGCTGCTCGAGGAAGGCGTCGCGGTCGGCCCTGGGGGCTTCTGCGTCGCGGACGGCGAGGGCGACGGCGACGGGGGAGAGGTGTCCGAAATGGAGCCAGGGGGAGAGGGCGCTGGTGCCGTCGAGTTCGGGGCGGTTGCGGGAGGTGGAGTAGCCGGGGAGGACGGACTTCAGGAAGAAGCGGAGGCGGGCGAGGCCGGCGGCGGTGCCGCCGGTGAAGCCGGCGACGGCCCCCGTGCCGCGGTCGCAGGGGAAGGAGCGGAGCCAGTCCGCGAGGAGGCGAAGGGGCTTCTTCCACGGAACGGCGGCGGTCTCCGGTTTCGAGGCCCGCAGGAACTCCGGCAGGAGCCGGTGGATGCGGGGGCGGATCGTGCGGGCGGCGTACTGCTCCTTGAGGAGGAGCCGCGCGGGGACGACGACGTCGGCGTCGACCGTCCAGAACGGGACCTCGACGCGCGAGGCGACGGCGCGGCGCCAGCGTTCCGGCTCGCGCAGCGGGTTCTCGTCGCCGACGACGAGCGATGGGCGGACCTCGCGGCAGAACGCCTCGAGCGAATGCGCGGGGAACGGCCGGAACGCGAATCCGACGCCGCGGCGGGCGAGCCCGGCCGCGATGTCCGGGACGCCCTGGGCGAGGAAGGCGTAGTGCCGCAGGTTCGCGCCGGGGTAGAACGGGACCGGGGCGAAGAACACGACGCAGGGGAGCCGGAGCGCGTTCGCGGCGCGCACCGCGACGTCCAGCGCCGGGTTGTCCGCCGCCCGCTGGGCCCGCTGCATCCAGGTGACGACGCAGCGCCCGCCGCCCGGCGTCCCGCCGCGCCGCACGAAGACCCGCGGGTCCCGCTCGAGTTCGCGGATCACACGTGGTTCCTCAGCTTCAGCCCCGCCGGCCACGGATCGAAGTACGACTGCTGCAGCAGCCACGCGATCTTCAGCCGCCGCGCCCCCTGCCGGATCAGCCGCACCGGCACCTCCAGCGCCACCTCCCGCGCCCGGTAGTCCGCGATCGCCTCCTCGATCCCGCGCCGCTCCTCCGCCGAAAGCCCTTCCTTGAAGTACCCCGCCATGTGCTGCAGCACGTTCACGTGGCGGCCGCGGGTCGCCTTCGCCGCCAGCCCTTCCAGGAACAGCCGCCCGTACTCCTCGCGGACGGCGGCCCGGCCGCGCGCGACGAGCGGGCCGAGGCGGCGGTAGTGGTCGGGGGAGTGGGCGAGGAGCTGGAGCTTGTGGCTCGCGTGGAAGTCGACGAGGTCGCGGGGGCGGGAAGGTGCTGCGGCGAGGTCGAGCCAGCGGCGGTGGGCGAAGACGCGTTCGACGAAGTGTTCGCGGAGTGGGGCGTCCTCGAGGCGGCCTTCCTCCTCGACGGGGAGGCCGGGCATGCGCTCGAGGAGGACGGCGGCGAAGGTCCCGACGCCGTCGCGGGTGGGCTGACCGGAGGGGTGCCAGACCTTGACGCGCTCCATGCCGCAGCTGGGGGAGTTCTTCTTGAGGACGTAGCCGGAGAGGTCGAGGCGCTGGAGCTGGGCGACGCGGCGCGTGGACCAGAGTTCCATGCGGGCGGTCCAGTCCTCGCCGGAGGCGACGCCGACGAGGCGTGGGTTGGAGGCGGGGCCGGCGAGGTGGACGGACTCGCGGGGGACGCCCATGCCGACCTCGACTTCCGGGCAGACCGGGACCCACTCGACGTGGCGGCCGAGGGCGCCGGTGAGCCAGGGGTCGCGCTTGTGCCCGCCGTCCCAGCGGACGTTTTCGCCGAGGAGGCAGGTGCTGATGCCGAGACGGGGCGGGGTCATCGGCCCGCTCCGGAGATCGCGCGGGCCATCGCTTCGGGGAAGTCCGCCGGTCGGACGGCGAACTCCGCGAGCGCCCGGCGGTCGCGCACGACGGTCGCGTTCCGGAGGCCCTCGACGAGGTGGCGGCCGACCTGAGCGGTCGCCGGGGTGACGAGGCGCAGCCACAGGGAGGAGAGCCGGGGCGTGAGCACGGGGACGGGGATCATGAGCCGCCGGAGGCCGCGCTGCCGGGCGTACTCGCGCATCAGGTCGCCGTAGGTCGTCGCCTGCGCGCCGCCGATCTCGTAGATCCCGCCGCCGCCCCAGGAACGCGTCGCTGCCTCGACCAGGTACTCCAGGACGTCGTCGATCCCGATCGGCTGGCACGCCGTCTCCACCCACCGCGGGCAGACCATCACGGGCAGGCGGTCGACGAGGGAAGCGAGGATGCGGAAGGGGAGCGACCCTGCCCCGAGGATGATGGACGCGCGGAGTTCGACGACGGGGATGCCTGCGGAGCGGAGGGCGTCCCCGGTGCGGTGGCGGCTGGCGAGGTGAGGCGAGAGGTCGTCCGATTCGACGCCGAGGGCGCCGAGATAGACAATGCGGCGGACGCCGGCTTCGGCGCAGGCCCGGGCGAAGTTCCCGGCGCCGCGCGCCTCCTTTTCGGCGAAGTCGCCGTCCTCGGCCATCGCGTGCACGAGGTAAACGGCGGTGTCGGCGCGGTGAAGCGCCGTGCGGAGAGACGCGGGGTCCTGGACGTCGGCCTGGAAGCCGAGCACGCCCGGTTGGGATGGCCGGGGGGATCTGGCGAGGGAATGGACGATGCTGCCGTGGGCGACGAGGTGATCGACGAGCTGTGCGCCGACATAGCCTGAAGCGCCGGCGACGGCGATGCGCTGAAAGCGAGGGTTGGAATCGAGGAGTTTTTCACGGGCTTGAGTGCAGGTGAGCATGGATGGATCTCCGGATGGATGCACAGCATATTATCACATCATAGCGCGCTTACAATCTCATTTTGATATAATTTCTAGAAAATATATTGACACGCGCGCCCAGGTCTTTCATGATCCCCCCTCATGACCCGCACACCCGCCATCCGACTCCGCATCGGCGCCGTCTCACGCGCTTCCGGCATCTCTCCCCACACCATCCGCTCCTGGGAACGGCGCCACCACGCCCTCGCCCCTTCCCGCTCCGACGCCGGCGGACGCCTCTACACCGACACCGACGTCCAGCGCCTCCTCCTCCTGCGCCAGGCCGTCGAGGCCGGCCACGCCATCGGCTCCATTGCCCGCCTCCCCGACGCGGACCTCGCCCGCCTCGGCCGCGCCTCCGCCGCCGACCCCGCCCGCGACCTCTGCAACCGCGTCCTCGACGCCGTCAGCCGCTTCGACCCGGAAACCGCCGAGCGCGAACTCAGCCGTGCCGCGGCGCTTTTCCCGCAGGATCGCCTCGTCCGCGAGCTGCTTGCGCCGCTGCTGCGTGCCATCGGTGAGCGCTGGGCTCACGGCGAGATCGGCATCGCCCAGGAGCACCTCGCCACCGGCCTCGTCCGCGCGCTCCTCGTCACCCTGATCCGGCTCCAGCCGCCCCCGGCCGCCTGCCGCCCGATCGTTTTCGCCACCCTCGAGGGCGAGCGGCACGAGATGGGCCTCCTCCTGGCCGCGTTCCTCGCCACCGCCAGGCTCCGCCGCATCGTTTACCTCGGGCTCGAGGTCCCCGCCGCCGACCTCGCCCATGCGGCGCGCGCCTGCGGCGCCTCCGCCGTCGCCCTGAGCCTCGTCGCTTCCCGGGACCCCGCCGCCGAGGCCGAGGCCCTCGACCTCCTCGGCGCCCTCGCCCCGCGCGACACCGCGGTCTGGCTGGGAGGCAGCGGCGCACAGGCCCACGCCGGGACGGCGGCCTCGCGGGGCTGGAAGATCCTCGCCGGGATCGACGATCTCGACGCCGCCCTCGCCGCGCCCTGACCGCGCGTCTCCCCGAATTTCCGGCGGCTCCCTCCCCGCGGCGATAGAATCCCCGCCCTTTGTCCGACATGCCCGCGAGGGGGATCCCATGACCGCGCCCGAGTCCGACAAGGAACGTAACACCTTCCGCCGCATCCACAGCGACCTCGTCGACGACTTCGACGAGGAGCTCGAGCTCGAGAGCGAGGACTACCAGGCCGGGGACGTCCCCGCCAAGGGCATCTCCGAGGCCGAGCGCCTCGTCCGCCGCCGCTACTTCAAGGAGCTCTTCCACCTCCAGACCGAGCTCATCAAGATGCAGGACTGGATCGTGGCGAAGGGACACAAGCTGGTCATCGTGTTCGAGGGGCGCGACGCGGCGGGCAAGGGAGGGGTGATCAAGCGGATCACGCAGCGGCTCAACCCCCGCGTCGTGCGCGTCGCGGCGCTGCCCGCGCCGACGGAGCGCGAGAAGTCGCAGTGGTACTTCCAGCGCTACGTCACCCACCTCCCCGCCGGCGGCGAAATCGTGCTGTTCGACCGAAGCTGGTACAACCGCGCCGGCGTCGAGCGCGTCATGGGATTCTGCTCGGAGGCCGACCTGGAGGAGTTCTTCCGGAGCGTCCCGGAGTTCGAGAAGATGCTCGTCCGCTCGGGGATCCAGATCGTGAAGTACTGGTTCTCGATCAGCGACGAGGAGCAGGAATTCCGGTTCATGTGCCGGACGATGGACCCGATGAAGCAGTGGAAGCTGTCGAAGATGGACCTCGAGTCGCGGCGCCGGTGGGAGGCGTACACGAAGGCGAAGGAGGCGATGTTCGCGCGGACGCACCACCCGGACGCGCCGTGGTGGGTGGTGATGGCGAACGACAAGAAGCGCGCGCGGCTGAACTGCATCAAGCACCTGCTGAGCCAGGTGAAGTACCAGGAGATTCCGCACACGCCGCTGGTGCTGCCGAAGCGCGAGCACCGGGAGGACTACCACCGGATCCCGGTGCCGAAGGAGATGATCGTCCCCGAAGCTTACTAGGGGAGCGCCGGGGGGGGGGCCTGCGATCGAAGCTTGCGGAATGAGGGCGCCGCCCGCACCATCCGCCACCTCAAACCCCTTACAGGAGAATCCGCCATGAAGCTCCGCTTCGTTCTTCCTGTCCTCGCCCTCGCGGCTGCCCTCACCGGGTGCGCCTCGAACGGCGGCACCGCAGACACTTCCGGGAAGCCCGGCGCGTTCCACGTGCGTGGCATGCAGGTCGAGGCGTGCGAGTGCGAGTCGGTCTGCCCGTGCGTGTTCGAGGAGGACGCGACCTACGACATGTGCCAGGGCTGGATCGCGCTGTCCGTCGAGGAAGGCAGTTTCGAGGGGACGGACCTGGCGGGCGTGAAGTGCGCGGTTGCGCTCGTGAAGACGGAGAAGAACCTGGCCAAGTCGCTGGGGAAGTGGGAAGGCCGGGTGTGGATCGACGAGGGTGCTTCCGAGGCGCAGAGGAAGGGGATCACGGCGGTGGTCCAGGCGTCGCTGGGCGGGGCGTTCGCGAAGCTGGAGTTCAAGACGGCGAAGGTGACGATCGCTTCGAAGGACGGGAAGTGGGAGCTGGCGGTGGCGGGCGTGGGCGAGGCGCGGATCACGCCGATCAAGACGAAGGAGGGCAAGGTGCTGGCGGTGGTGAATTCGCCGTCGCCGATCATCATGCCGGAGTACAACTGCTGCATCGCGGAGAGCAACACGTTCAGCGACGGCGGCGTGAAGTGGGACTTCAAGGGCCGGAACGGCGGCTACGGCGGGTTCGAGTTCAAGAGCAAGTAGCCGGGACGGCGGGGGACGAATCAGGCGGGGGCCCGGCGGCGACGTCGGGCCTCCCTTTTATTAACCGAGCCTGGCCGGGTACACGGTCAGGGCCATGTCGAGCGCGGTGTTGAAGCGGTTCGTGTAGTTGAACGTGCAGGCGACGCAGGTGATCTCGACGATGCCGCGGTCGGAGTAATGTCGGCGGAGCTCGGCGAAGACGGCGTCGGGGACGTCGTTGCTGGTGAGCGCCTCGGCGTAGGCGATGGCCGCCCGCTCGGCGGGGGTGAACTCGGCGGTGCCCTGCCCGGTGAGGCAGGCGACCTGGGCCTCGGTGGCGCCGAACCGGCGCGCGAGCCCCGTGTGGGAGCCGAGTCAGTACCTCGACGCGTTGAGGCTCGACACGCGGACGGCGATCATCTCCTTCACGCGCGTCGAGACGTCGCCCTCGGCGAGGACGGCGCGGAAGTGCTCGAAGAAGGTGCGGAGGAGGGCGGGGGCGTGCGCCAGGGTCCGGAACATGTTGGGGACGGCGCCGCGCTCGGCGATGAACGAATCGAACATCGGCTTGAGGGAGGCGTCGGCGCCCGCGGGCTCGACGGCGGGGAGTCTGCTCATGCGGGCCAGTATACGGGCGTGCTATCGTCCGCGCGTGGCCTTGCGCGCCCTGCTCCTCGTCCTCGTCTCCGGCGCGGCGATCGCGGACACCGTCACCGTCCGCGACGCCGACGCGCTCCGCCGCGCCGTCCGCGAGGCGAAGCCCGGGAGGACCGTCCTCGTCGCGCCCGGCGAGTACGCGGGCGGCCTCTGGTTCGAGAACGTGAACGGTGAGGCCGGGAAACCCGTCGTCGTCGCCGGCGCCGACCCGAAGAACCCGCCCGTGTTCCGCGGCGGCGGCGAGGCGATGCACTTCGCCGGCGCCCGCCACCTCGAGCTGCGGGACCTCGCCGTGGAAGGCGCCACCGCGAACGGCATCAGCGTGGACGATGCCGGCAGGCGCGACGGCTCCACGCACCACGTCACCATCCGCAACGTGCGTTTCACCGGCATCGGCGCCCGCGGCAACGAGGACGCGCTCAAGCTCTCCGGCGTGGACGAGTTCCGCGTCGAGGGCTGCGCCTTCGAGCGCTGGGGCACCGGCGGCGGGTCCGCCGTGGACATGGTCGGCTGCCACAAGGGCACGATCGAGTCCTGCACCTTCCGCCACCCCGGGGCCGCCAACGCCGTCCAGGCCAAGGCCGGCTGCGCCTCCGTCACCGTCCGTCGCTGCCGCTTCGACGACGCCGGCTCCCGCGCCGTCAACATCGGCGGCTCCACCGGCCTCGAGTTCTTCCGCCCCCCTCTCGACAAGCCCCCGTTCGCGGAGGCGCGCGACATCGTCGTCGAGGGCTGCACCTTCGCCGGTTCCGACGCCCCCGTCGCCTTCGTCGGCGTGGACGGCGCCGTCGTCCGCTTCAACACCTTCTACGCCCCGCGCCGCTGGGCGATGCGCATCCTGCAGGAGACCACCGCCGACGGCTTCGTCCCGTGCCGCAACGGCGAGTTCAGCCGCAACGTCGTCGTCTTCCGCAGCGACCGCTGGTCCGAGGGCGGCGTCAACGTGGGCGGCGGCACCGACGCCGCCACGTTCCGCTTCGAGGGCAACGTCTGGTTCTGCGCCGACGCGCCCGCGCGCTCGAAGCCGAGGCTGCCGTCGGCGGAGAAGGACGGCGTCTACGGGACCGACCCGAAGCTGGCGGATCCGGAGAAGGGGGACCTGTCGCTGGGGAAGGGGAGTCCGGTGCGAGGGGCCGGGGCGGAGGCGCTGCAGCAGGCGGGGTTGCCGGAGAAGTAGCGCCGCCGCGCCCCGTGCTACCATCCCCCGGCCATGAACCCGTTCCGCGTCATGACGTACAACATCCTCGAGGGCGCGAAGGACCGCCTGGACGTCGTCGGGTCCGTCGTCCGCGCCGCCGCCCCGGACGTGCTGGGCGTCACCGAGGCCAACGGGTTCGACGACGCCCGGCGGATGAAGGAGGTCGAGAAGGCGTTCGGGATGAAGGGCGTGCTCGGCCCGGCGCGCAGCGGGTTCCACGTGGCGCTGTTCACGAAGCCTGGCCTGAAGGTGGAGGCGACGGGGCCCGAGTACTACCCGTTCTTCCACGCGGCGCTCTGGGCGAAGATCCGGCTCGACCACGACCAGCACGTCACGGCCGTCGTGGCGCACCTGAACCCGTTCAGCCCGGACGAGCGCCTCGCGGAGGTCCGCGCGCTGTGTCGCCACGCCTCGCCCGGCGAGAGGTCGGTGCTCATGGGCGACTTCAACTGCATGGCCCCCGGCGACGCCATTGACCGCAGTGTCCTCGAACTCCCGCGCAACATCCTCGCGCGCTTCATCAAGGAAGCCGGCGACCCCGTCGAGTTCGACCGGCGCGAGGTGGCGCTGGCGGAGTGGGCGGGGTTCGTGGACGTGTACCGGAAGCTGCACCCGAAGAAGCCGGGGTGGACGCTGATGACGACGCGGTTCGGGGCGGCGCTGCGGGCGCGGATGCGCATAGACTACCTGTTCGCGACGCCGCGGTTCGCGCAGCGGGCGGTCTCGGCGGAGGTCATCGAGACGGACGAATCGCGGCGCGCGAGCGACCACTACCCGCTCGTGGCGGCGTTCGACATGGCGGGGATGGGGGCGGGGAAGTCGGAGAAGTGGATCCCGGTGGAAGGGCAGTGACGGCGGACGGGAGAGGGGAGACGGGAGATGGGGGAAAGGAGAGAGGCGTGGCGAGGCTCCACAAGGTCGTCGCGTGCGCGGCGCTCGCCGCGGTCCTCGCGGGATGCGCGCAGGAGCCCGGCCCGGAGCGCGCGGGCGATCCCGGCATGAACGACCCCTGGCTGTGGCTCGAGGACGTGGACGGCGACAGGGCCCTCGACTGGGTCCGCGCGCAGAACGCCGTCTGCCTGGCCGAGCTGCAGTCCCGCCCGGACTTCGAGCCCACGCGCGCGCGCCTGCGCGCGATCCTCGACTCGAAGGAGCGCATCCCGTACGTCGGCAAGCGCGGCGCGTTCTTCTACAACTTCTGGCGCGACGCGAAGAACGTCCGCGGCCTCTGGCGGCGCACCACGCTCGCGGAGTTCCGGAAGGCCGAGCCCGCCTGGGAGACCGTGATCGACCTCGACGCCCTCGCCGCCGCCGAGAAGGAGAACTGGGTCTGGCACGGCGCCCACTGGCTCGAGCCCTCCTTCGACCGCTGCTTCGTCGAGCTCTCCCGCGGCGGCAAGGACGCCTCCGTCTGGCGCGAGTTCGACCCGGTGCGAAAGGAGTTCGTGAAGGGCGGCTTCGAACTGCCGGAGTCCAAGGGCTACCTCGAGTGGCGCGACCGCGACACCGTCTACGTCGGCACCGACTTCGGCCCCGGATCCCTCACGACGTCGGGTTACACGAGGGTCGCGAAGGAGTGGAAGCGCGGGACGCCGCTGCCGGAGGCGCGCGTCGTCTTCGAGGGGGCCGAGGCCGACGTCAGCGCCGGCGTCTCGGTCGACCACAACCACGGCCGCGTGTGGGAGTTCGCGCGGCGCTCCCCGACGTTCTTCACCACCGAGCACCACCTCCGCGTGGGCGACGCGTTCGTGAAGCTCGAGCTGCCCCCCGAGATGGAACTCAACCGCTTCGGCGACTGGCTCCTCCTGCAGCCGCGGGTCGCGTGGACGCTGGAGGGAAAGACGTGGCCCGCGGGGTCGCTCCTCGCGGCGAACGTGGACGCGTGGCTGAAGGGCGACCGCGCGGTGGAGGAGGTGTTCGTCCCGTCCGGGCGCACGTCGCTCCGCGGCGTGGGCGCGACGAAGAACTTCGTCATCCTCAACCTCCTCGACAACGTGCGCAGCCGCCCGTGCTTCGCGCGCCGCGAGGGTGGCCGCTGGGTGCGCACGCCCCTCGCGGTGCCGGAATTCGGCATCGCCGACGTCTGGGGCGTGGATCCCGACGGCTCCGACGACTTCTTCCTCCAGTTCGCCGACTTCCTCACGCCGACCACGCTCTCGATCGGGACGGTCGGGAAACCGGGGCAGGAGAAGCTCAAGTCGCTTCCCTCCTTCTTCGACACCGCCGGACTCGAGATCCTCCAGAACGAGGCCGTCTCCCGCGACGGCACGCACGTCCCGTACTTCCTCGTCAGCCGCAAGGGCCTCGTCCTCGACGGCACGAATCCCACCCTCCTCCACGGCTACGGCGGCTTCGAGGTCTCCATGCTGCCGAACTACGGCTCCATGCTCGGCGCCGCCTGGCTCGAGAAGGGCGGCGTCTACGCGCTCGCCAACATCCGGGGCGGCGGCGAGTTCGGCCCCGACTGGCACAACGCGGCCCGCAAGGCCAACCGCCAGCGCGCCTACGACGACTTCGCCGCCGTCGCCGAGGACCTCATTGCCCGCAAGGTCACCTCGCCCCGCCACCTCGGCATCTCCGGCCGCTCCAACGGCGGCCTCCTCATGGGCGTCATGCTCACCCAGCGCCCCGAGCTGTTCCGCGCCGTCTCCTGCGGCAACCCCCTCCTCGACATGCGCCGCTACAACGTCCTCCTCGCCGGCGCCAGCTGGATGGACGAGTACGGCGACCCCGACAAGCCCGAGGAATGGGCCTGGATCTCGAAGTTCTCCCCCTACCAGAACCTCCGCCCCGGCGCCCGCTACTCCCGCACCCTCTTCACCACCTCCACCCGCGACGACCGCGTCCACCCCGGCCACGCCCGCAAGATGTTCGCCCGCATGCGCGAGCAGGGCCACGACGCCCTCTACTACGAGAACATCGAGGGCGGCCACGGAAGCGCCGCGAACAACGAGCAGGCGGCGTTCATGGAAGCGCTGGCGTACGCGTTCCTGTGGAAAGAGTTGAAGTAGGCTGAAGGGCGTCCTTGAGATGTCCTGGGCGGCGAGGAGAATGGTCCCATGGACGAAATCCGGCTCCTGACCGACGTCCGGGCACTGAAAGGAACCCTCTACTTCGAGTTCGCTCCCGGTCCGTACGGAGGGAAGTACTGGCGATCGGACTCCGTGTTCCTGAACGAGGACTCCTTCGGACTCATCGCAAGGGTGTTCATCCGGAACATCCCCGGGTTCTCCTGGTACGGGCCGTTCGAGGTCCGGCGTCAGGCGTAGGACCGTATTGTCCAGGACCTCTACTCCCTCGAAGTGCGAGCAAGGAGGGCATCAGGCGCGGGCGACCTCAGCGAAGATCTCAGCTTCTCGTCGGATGCAAACCGAGGGGAATTCCAGGCGGACTTCCAGGCGAATGCCATGGATCTCGCCACCATGATCCGGCAGCTTGCGGACTGGCTCATCTCGACGCTTCGGCACCATGAATGCATCTCGATCCTTGGAATCTGAGTCGATTTGAATTGTACGGCTCTGCGCCGTACAATCCCTGCAGTCTCTTCCTGACAGGACTCCCATGCCCACCCGCACCGAACGCCTCGACATGCGGCTCACGCCCGAGCAGAAGGACCTGCTCGAGCGCGCCGCGTCGCTCACCGGCCAGCCGTTGACCGGGTTCGCGCTCTCGAACCTGGTGGAGCGGGCGCAGGAGATCATCGAGCGGTCCGGGCGGACGCTTCTCAGCCGGCGCGATGCCGAGAAGTTCCTCAAGCTGCTGGAGGCGCCGCCCGAGCCGGTGCCGGCGCTGAAGGCGGCGCTTCGACGGCGGAACGCGCGTCGTGGCTGAGGCGTCGTGGCGGATCGAGCCGATCCGCAAGGACCACGTGCGGACCGGATTCGCCTGCGGGAACGCGGAGCTGGACGGGTTCCTTCACAGGTACGCGCGGCAGAACGACGACCTCGGGCTCGCGCGGACGTTCGTGGCCGTTCGTGCGGGGGAAAAGGTCGTCCTCGGATTCCACACGCTGAGGAGCGGGCAGGTCGAGGTCGAGAACATCCCGTCCGGCGAGACGAAGCGGTTCCCGCGATATCCCGTCCCCGTCGTGCACCTCGCGCGGCTCGCCGTGGACCGGAGCGCGCAGGGACAGCGGCTCGGGGAGTTCCTCCTCCTCGATGCGCTGGAGCGCTCCCTCGCCGTTTCGAGGTCCATCGCCGCGTGGGCCGTCGAGGTCGTCGCCATTGACGACGCGGCACGCGCCTTCTATCGGCGCTACGGCTTCCTCGAGCTCCAGGACGACCGGCGGCACCTGTTCCTGCCGATGCGCACCGTCGAGAAGCTCTTCACCGGCGCCTGATTTCAGGTGCCGCCGCGCCGCGCCCGCGGCATCATTCGGGAAACTCCAACGGGAGACTTGTCATGCGCTTCCGCCACGCGTTCGCCGTCACCGCCCTCTCCACGCTCTTCGCCGCCACCGCGTCCGCCCAGGACACCAAACCCGACGTCTCCGAGAACGCCTGGGTGGACTTTGACTTCTCCTCGTCGAAGAACGGCGAGTGGGTGAAGTACAAGCTGGTGCGAGACGGGGAGAAGCCGGTGGAGTACCGGGTGGCGTGCGTCGGCGTCGAGGCGGACGTGGTGTGGATCGAGGAGGACCGGACGACGGCGGAGTTCTTCCCGGGGACGGTGATCCTGTGCTCGATCGGGATCAAGGACCGCAAAGTGAAGCGGGCGTTCTGGGGGAAGCCGGGGGAGAAGGGGCGGGAGCTGAACCTGACGCGGCGGCAGCAGCCGAACCCGGGGAACGACGCGGCGAAGGGGACGGGGGAGGTCGCGACGGCGACGATCAAGATCAAGGACAAGGACCACGAGTCGGAGAAGGTGGAGATCAAGACGGAGGTGGAGGGGTTCGAGGGGTCGGTGAAGGACCGGCAGGTGATCGTGGTCGCGCAGGGGATCCCGTTCCCGCTGGCGACGGACGAGAAGGGGGAGTGCCGGGTGAGCATTTCCGAGGGGACGATCGCGTGGAAGTCGAAGCCCTCGTGGAAGGGCGGGCTCTATTCGATGCAGTTCGACGGGCGCGTGAAGTCCACGCTGTCGCTGGCGGACTGGGGGACGGACGCGAAGGCGACGCTGTTCAAGGGGTAATGGAACAGCTGACGGCCGTCCGGCTGCGGCTCCTGGAGCTGCACCGCATCCTGATCGCCCTCGAGCGCGAGGACTACGAGCGCCAGCACGGCCGCGTCTCCGGCGCGGCGTTCCTGCGCGTGCTGACGACGGACCCGGCGTTCGCGTGGCTGAAGCCGATGACGGCGCTCATCATCGCGCTCGACGACATGCTCGAGGCCGGAGTCGCGCTCAACGACGCCGACCGCGTGGACGCCGTCGGGCGCATCCGGGCGCTTCTCGCCCCCGACGAGGCCGGAACCGAGTTCCAGCGCCGCTACGCCGACGCGCTGCAGCAGAGCCCGCACGTGCTGACGGCGCACGGGGAAGTGATGAAGGCGCTGTAGCCGGGGCGGTAGCATTTTGCTACCATTTCGCCATGAGCCAACCCGTCAAGCTGTCCGACGACCTCGTTCTCGACGCCCGCGTGACCGGGAAGGTCGCCGCGCGCTCGATTGCCGGGCAGATCGAGTTCTGGGCCGGCCTCGGCCGGGCGGTCGAGGCGATGCTCCACGTCCCCGAACTCCTTGCCCTCCGGAAGTCCGGCGCGGAGCGCCCGCTGTCCGAGTTGCTGGCGCAGCCCGGGACCGCCGCGGGCCGGAAGCGCGTCGCGGATTACCTGGCGACACGCCCGTTTCCGCACTACGAGGCCGCGCCGGGGCAGCCCGGCCTGCTCGTCCGCATCGAGAAGGACGGCACCCGGACCGTGGGGAAGTTCGTGAACCGCAAGTTCCGCGCGGCCGGACGGCGCGCCCGCTGATGCCCCCGCGCCTGGATGCGCGGCCGGTCGTCGTCGCCATCGCCGGCCCGAACGGCGCCGGGAAGTCCACGTTCTACAACTCCTTCCTCCGCGACAGCGGCCTGCGGTTCGTCAACGCCGACGAGATCGCCCGGGAACTCGACCTGGACCCGTACAAGGCCGCCGCCGTCGCGGACGCGCTCCGCCGCGAACTCCTGAAGCAGCGAGAGAGCTTCGTGTTCGAGACCGTCTTCTCCGATCCGGCCGGCGAGAAGGTCGAGTTCCTCCGGCAGGCGGCCGCGGCCGGCTACGGCGTCGCCCTGTGCTTCGTCGGCATCCCTTCCGCGAACGTCTCCGACCAGCGCGTGGCCATGCGCGTCACACAGGGCGGGCACGACGTGCCGACGGACAAACTCAAGGAGCGCTTCCCGCGGACGCTCGCCAATCTCAAGCGGGCCATCTCGAAGCTGCCGCTCGTCATGGTCCTCGACAACGGGGACCTGGCGGACCCGTACCGGAAACTCGCCGTGTTCGAGGACGGGGAACCGGTCTTTCTCGCGAACGCCCTCCCGTCCTGGTTTCGCACTCTCCCTGGGAAGCGGGATTAGGGCAGAATCAGGACTCCACATGTCCACCGCCACCGACCTCCGCCGTGCCGCCCTCGCCCTCCCTGGCGCCGAGGAATCCTCGCACCAGGATCACCCGGACTTCCGCGTCCGCGGGCGGATCTTCGCCACGATCTGGCCCGACGGGGCGCAGGGGGTTCTGCGGCTCGGGCCGGAGACGCGCGCGGCGCTCGTGGACGCGAAGCCGGACGTGTTCTCGGTCCCCAAGGGCGGCGCGCAGGGCGGGTGGACGCTGGTGCAGTTCCGCGGGGTGAAGCCGGCGGAGCTGAGGGCACTCGTCGAGGAAGCGTGGCGCGGGCTGGCGTCGAAGAAGCAGCTCGCCGAGTTGGAAGGGCGGTAACCCGGGGGGCGTGCTATCCTCCGCGCCCCTTCAAAGGACACCCGGATGCGCTTCACCGACCTCCATCTCATCGAGCCTCTCCTCCGCGCCGTGCACGAGGAGGGGTACGTCACGCCGACGCCGATCCAGCAGCAGTCGATCCCGCACGCGCTGGCCGGCAAGGACCTGCTGGGCTGCGCGCAGACGGGCACGGGCAAGACGGCCGCGTTCGCGCTTCCAATCCTGCAACGCCTGCACGGCCAGCCGGTGCCTCACGTGCGGCCGATCCGGGTGCTGGTGCTGGCGCCGACGCGGGAGCTGGCGACGCAGATCGGGGATTCGTTCCGCGCGTACGGGCGGCACCTGCCGTTCCGGCACACGGTGATCTACGGCGGCGTCGGGCAGAACCCGCAGGTGCAGGCGCTGAGGCACGGGGTGGACGTGGTGGTGGCGACGCCGGGGCGGCTGCTGGACCTGATGCAGCAGGGGTTCGTGAAGCTCGGGCATGTCGAGGTGCTGGTGCTCGACGAGGCGGACCGGATGCTCGACCTGGGGTTCATCCACGACGTGCGGCGGATCGTGAGCGCGGTGCCGAAGAAGCGGCAGACGCTGTTCTTCAGCGCGACGATGCCGCGGGACATCCAGCAGCTGGCGCACGACATCCTCGTGCACCCTGTGCGGGTCGAGGTGACGCCGACGGCGACGACGGTGGAGAAGATCGCGCAGTCGATCTGTTTCGTGGACAAGGGGGAGAAGTTCACGCTGCTGCAGAAGCTGCTGCGGGACCCGGCGATCCAGCGGGCGCTGGTGTTCACGCGGACGAAGCACGGGGCGAACAAGCTGGCGCGGCAGCTGGAGAAGGTCGGCGTGCGGTCGGACGCGATCCACGGGAACAAGGCGCAGACGGCGCGTGAGCGGGCGCTGAAGGATTTCTCGAAGGGGCGGGTGCGGGTGCTGGTGGCGACGGACATCGCGGCGCGCGGGATCGACGTGGAGGGGATCACGCACGTCTTCAACTACGACCTCCCGAACGTCCCTGACAGCTACGTGCACCGGATCGGCCGCACGGCGCGGGCCGGCGCGAGCGGCGCGGCGATCGCGTTCTGTTCGCCGGAGGAGCGCGGGGAGCTGGCGGACATCGAGAAGCTGATCCGGATGCGGATCCCGGTGATGGCGGGGTACGAGGGCAGGTTCGCGGGTGCGCGGGAGGGCGGGTACGCGGGAGGGAGGGCGGGCGGGTACGCGGGGGCGCGAGAGGGCGGGCTGGCCCACGGGCATGCCCCGGCACATCCGCCGCGCCAGGTGCACGGAGGCGGGCACGGGCACGGCCATGCGCCCGCGCATCCGTCCCGGCCCGCGCACGCTCCCACCCAGGGGCACTCCCATCCCCCGGCGCATCCGCAGCGGCCCGCGCACGGAGGCGGGCACGGGCATGCCGCGCACCCGCCGGGGCAGCGGCCGGTTGCGGGACGCCTGCGCGGGCGGCACCGCCGCGGGCGGTAACGCGCGACGCCGCGCGGGGATTTCTTAGACTCGACTTCCGTGATCCCCCTCGACCGCCCTCTTCGCGACCGCGTCCTCGCCCGGCTCGGGTTCCCCAGGCCTCCCGCCGCCGACCTCGCCGGCCTCCGCGCCCTCTACGGCGCCTGGTGCGCCGCCGTCCCCTTCGACAACGTCCGCAAGATGATCGCCCTTCGCTCCGGCGGGGCGTTGCCGGGCTCGGAAGCGCCGGAGTTCTTCGAGGCGTGGCTGGAGCACGGGACGGGGGGGACGTGCTGGCCGACGAGCCACGCGCTGTGCGCGCTGCTGGAATCGTGCGGGTTCGCGGCGCGGCGCGTGGCGGGGGCGATGCGCGACCTGGGGGTGCTGAACCACGGGAGCGTGAAGGTGCGGTTCGGCGCGGACGACTGGCTGGCCGACTCGTCGATGCTGACGGGCGCGCCGCTGCCGCTCGGCCCCGGCATCTACGTCGCGGACGACCCCGTGTTCGCCGCCGAGGTCGAGGCCGTGGACGGCTCGCACGTCGTGTGGGCGGACCTGCCTCCCAACCCCGAGTACCTGCCCTGCCGCATCCTCGTCGACCCGAGCGACCACGCCGCCTATCTCGCAGGCTACGAGGCCTCGCGCGCCGCCAGCCCGTTCAACCAGCGCCTCTTCGCGCGCCGCAACCGCCCCGGCGAGATCGTCATCCTCTACGGCCGCACCCGCTTCGGAAAGACCGCCGCCGGCCGCTCCAGCCGCGACCTCGACGCGGAGGAGCTCCGGCGCGCGCTGAGGGAAGAGATCGGACTGTCCGCCCGCATCGTCGAGGCCTGGGAGGCGTCCGGCGCGCTCGCCGCGTCGTTCGAGCCTCCCGCCGGCCCGAAACCGCCGCCCGCCACGCGCAAGCCGCCGTCGAAACGTCCCTGAGGAGCCCCCCGTGAGAATCCTGCTGCTCGCCCTCGCCCTGCCGCTCGCCGCCCGCGCCGAGGCCCCGCTGTTCGAGGACTGGACCGAGCGCGCCGGCCTCGCCGGCCAGGACTCGCCGTACGGCGTCTACTTCGCCGACCTCAACAACGACGGCTACCCCGACGCGATCGTGAACGGCGGAAAGATCTTCCTGAACGAGAAGGGCGCGAAATTCGTGCGGAGCGCAAACGACAGGCCCTTCGCGCCCGACGACAAGTCCGACCCGGCGGTGCCGGCGCACGGGCTGGCCCTCGGCGACGCGGACAACGACGGGAACCTGGACCTGTTCGTGACGTTCAACATCGACCCGGAGGGGGAGGGGTTCAAGGACCACGGGCGGCGCAACGAGCTGTGGCTGGGCGACGGCAAGGGCGGGTTCGCGCTGAAGAAGGACACCGGGATCTCGACCGATCCGCAGACGACGTGCACGGCGATGTTCCTCGACTACGACGGGGACGACAGGACGGACCTGTTCGTGGGGAACTGGTGGAAGCACCCGTGGAAGTCGCCGGAGGTGCTGGTGAGCCCGCTGTACCGCGGCAAGGGGGACGGCACGTTCGAGGACGTGACGAAGGCCGCGGGGATCGAGGGGGACGCGGAGCCGGAGAAGCGCGACTCGCGGCGTCCGATCTTCTGCGCAACGCACACGGACTGGAACAACGACGGCAGGCAGGACCTGCTGGTCGGCACCTACGCCGGTCGCTGGAACCTCCTCTGGCGGAACAACGGCGACGGGACGTTCACGGACGTGGCGAAGGAGACGGGGTTCGACTGCGACACGCGCGGGCGGTGGTTCGCGTACGGCGGGCCGGACAGCGAGTACTGCAACGTGTTCCTGTTCTCGGCGCCGGCTGCGGACTTCGACTGCGACGGCGACATGGACGTCTTCCAGGCGACGATCCGGCACTGGGACTGGCGCGCCGTGGACCCGTCCATGATGCTCGTGAACACGGGCAAGGCCGGCGGCTGGGCCTTCGAGCGCGACCCGTTCCGCATTCCGCGCAAGCCTCCCGCCGTCAACGTGCAGGCGACGCAGGAGAACTGGGGCGACCTCCACGCCTCCTGGCTCGATGTGGACAACGACGGCTGGCAGGACCTCGTCGTCGCCTCCTCCGACTACCCGGACCCGCAGCTCTTCAAGCTCTACCACCAGGCCTCCGACGGCTCCGGAAAGTTCGAGGACTGGACCGCCCGGCTCGGCTTCGAGTGGGTCCAGGCCACCGGCATCTCCTTCGCCGACGTCGACCGCGACGGCGCCACCGACGTCCTCGTCTCGCGCTGGCACATGCGCTTCGACGAGGCGCTCCAGAAGAAGCACCCCGCGGTCTGCGGGCTGTTCCGCAACCTCGCCCCGGCCCGCGCCGGGAACACGTTCTTCAACTTGCGGCTGAAGGGGCAGGCGACCGGCGCGCGGGTCACCGTGACCACGGGCGGCCACCGCCAGATCCGCGAGGTGCAGGGCTGCCTTGGCATCGGCGGCCACCGCGACGACTCGGACTGCCGGTTCGGCGCGGGCAAGTCGAAGGTCCTCGACCGCGTCGAGGTGCGCTGGCCGGACAAGGCGAACACGACGCAGGTCTTCGAGAAGGTGGAAGCGGGGAAGTTCTACACCCTCTCGAAGGGCGGGAAGCTCGAGGCCGTGAAGTAGGTCCTACCTCCGCGCCGACATCTCCACGAACGGCCTCTCCACCGCGCCCGTGTAAATCTGCCGCGGCCGCGCGATCTTCGTCTCCTTGTCCTCGGTCTGCTCGTTCCACTGCGCGAGCCAGCCCGACATGCGGGGGATGCAGAAGAGCACGGGGAACATCTCCACGGGGAAGCCCATCGCCTGGTAGATGAGCCCCGAGTAGAAGTCCACGTTCGGGTACAGCTTGCGCTTCACGAAGTACTCGTCCTGCAGCGCGATGCGCTCGAGCTCGAGGGCGATGTCGAGCTTGGGGTTGCGGCCGGTGACGGCGAAGACCTCGTCGGCGAGCTTCTTGATCGTCCGGGCGCGCGGGTCGTAGTTCTTGTAGACGCGGTGCCCGAAGCCCATCAGCTTGCCGTGGCCTTCCTTGACCTCCTTGATGAACGCGGGCACGCGGTCCTTGTGCCCGATCTCGGCCAGCATGCGCAGAACGGCCTCGTTCGCGCCGCCGTGCAGCGGGCCCCAGAGCGCCGCCGCCGCGCCCGCCGCCGACGAGTACGGGTCGGCGTCCGAGCTCGTGATGCTGCGCATCGCGTTCGTGCTGCAGTTCTGCTCGTGGTCGGCGTGGAGGATGAAGAGCACGTCGAGCGCGCGGACGAGGGTCGGGTTCGCCTCGTAGCGGACCTCGACCATCTTCCAGAGCATGCTCATGAAGTTCCCGGCGTAGCCGAGCGAGTTGTCCGGGTAGATGTACGGCCGCCCGACGCTGTGCCGGTACGCGAACGCGGCGATCGTCGGGACCTTGGCGATGAGCCGCAGGATCTGCTGGCGGCGCGACTCGGGGTCGTGGACGTTGCGCGCGTCCGTGTAGAACGTCGAGAGCGCGCCCAGCGTCGCGGCGAGCATCCCCATCGGGTGCGCGTCGTAGTGGAAGCCGTCCATCAGCTTCTTCATGTTCTCGTGCAGCATCGTGTGGTGCGTGATGCCCGCGACCCAGTCCTCGAACTGCTTCTTGTTCGGCAGCTCCCCGTAGATCAGCAGGTACGCGACCTCGAGGTAGTTGCTCTTCTCCGCCAGCTGCTCGATCGGGTACCCGCGGTACCGCAGGATCCCCTTGTCGCCGTCGATGAACGTGATCGCGCTCCGGCACGAAGCGGTGTTCATGAACGCCGGGTCGTAGGTCATGAGCCCGAAGTCTTCTTCGCTGACCTTGATCTGCCGCAAGTCCACGGCCTTGATCGTGCCGTCGGTGATGGGGAACTCGTACTGCTTGCCGGTGCGGTTGTCGGTAACGGTCAGCGTGTTGCGGGCCACGGGAAACTCCTTGAGCGGTGCGGAACGAAGGTGCGTGAGTGGCGGGGCGGGCTGTCTGGCTGAAAGATACCCTCCGCTGCGAAGAGGACAAGGGATTCCCGAGCGCCGCCCCGCCGCCTACCATGTCCTCTCACCTTCGGAGCCCCCCGCATGCCCCGCCTTGCCGCCCCCGCCCCCACCGTCGCCATGCCCGCCGTGGATTTCGACAAGACCCCCTTCATCGTCATCTGGGAAACCACCCAGGCCTGCGACCTCGCTTGCAAGCACTGCCGCGCCAATGCCATCGCCGGGCCGATCCCGGGCGAGCTGACGACGAAGGAAGGGAAGAAGCTCATCGACGAGGTCGCGGACATGGGCGCGCCGCTTATGGTGCTGTCGGGCGGCGACCCCGCGACGCGCGACGACCTCATCGAGCTCGTGAAGCACGGCAAGAAGCGCGGCCTGCGCATGGCGACGATCCCCGCCGCGACGCCGCGGCTCACGCGCGACCTGATCTTCCGCCTCAAGGACGCCGGCCTCGACCAGGTCGCGTTCTCGCTCGACTTCCCGAGCGCCGAGCTGCACGACGCCTTCCGCGGCGTGCCGGGGGCGTTCGACAAGACGCTGCAGGGGATCGCGTGGGCGAAGGAAGCGGGCATCCCGCCGCAGGTGAACTCGTGCGTCTGGGGCGGGTCGAGCGTCTACCTGCAGCAGATGGCCGACCTCGTCGAGAAGCTGGGAGTGGTCTTCTGGGAAGTGTTCTTCCTCGTCCCGACCGGCCGCGGCACCGACATCGCGGGGCTCAACGCGACGCACTGCGAGGAGCTGTTCGAGATCCTGATGAAGGCGCAGAACCGCCAGAAGTACATCCTGAAGGTCACGGAGGCGCCGCACTACCGCCGTTTCCTCGCGCAGCGCCGGGAGGAGGAGCACGGCCGCGCCGCGCCGAAGCACCAGGCGTCCGGGCCGGCGGCGAAGGACGGCAAGGGCTCGATGCAGATGGCGCACCGCGGCGTGAACGCCGGCAACGGCTTCGTGTTCATCTCGCACCTCGGCGGGATCTTCCCGAGCGGTTTCCTGCCGATGTCCGCCGGCAACGTGCGCGAGACGTCTCTCGCCGACGCCTACCGCGACTCGCAGCTCTTCCGCGACCTGCGAGACGTCACGAAACTCAAGGGCCGCTGCGGCCGCTGCCCCTTCGCGGAGAACTGCGGCGGGTCCCGGTCGCGGGCCTTCGCGCTGACGGGGGACTGGCTGGAGACGGATCCGTGGTGCTCGTATGAGCCGCCGGGGAACGGCGGGGGCGTAAGGCGGGGGCGTA
>JADLHC010000027.1 GCA_020849035.1 Planctomycetia bacterium | reverse complement strand
TCTCGGCTTCCCGGTTGACAGGCTGTCGATCCCGCGTCGGGGTCAAGGCCCTTTCGCGGCCGGGCAATTCTTCCGGCCTCTATCGTTGCGGTTCGCCCTCCTTTCGGTTCGCGTCGATGGAGCCCATTTCGCCAGTTCGCATGGTGTCGAGTCCGGTCCGGCTCGTCCCTGTTCCCTCAGGACCTCATGACGGCAGGCGCGCCTACACGGGAAGCGCCCCGGCGATTGCGCGAGAAACGCGCGGGCCGCCGGCCCTGGGAATCCCAACTCGTTCCGGCGTCGCGCATCGAGCAGGAACTCGAGGCGACCGCGGGAACCCCTCTACTGCACCAACGATACGTTCCGCACAGTGTGTGGAACGCCCCATCCTCAGTCTGTCACGTTAAGGATTGACCATCCGTGAGTCAAGCGCCGATTCAGGGAAATCCGCGCGAAATGTTCGCCGCTTGTTTGCCCTCCCCGGCGCAAGAGGACACGGGCAGCCGGACTCGTGAATATCGGCACGGAGCGCCGTCCGGCTTGATCCCCGGTGCATCCCGGCTGCCGGGCCCCCCTGCGCCCGCCCCTACTTCCCTGAGTCCACCGGCACCTCTGCGCCCCCGTCGTCCGGCGGCGGCGGCGGCGTGACCTGGCCACCGTCACCCTTGGACCCCCCGGGAACCGGCGCAGGCGGCTTCGACGGCGTGGGAGCTTCTACCAGAAGCTCGTCTCCGCAGCCGTCTCAGGACCCCGGTTTGGGCGGCACCGGGATGTACATGCGGAGCCTGGCGAGATACCCCTCCTTCCAGTTCAGGACCAGCGTCTCCCGCCACCAGGAGAACGTCCCCGAGTAACCCTGGTAGACCCAGAGGCCGGGGCCGTTCGTCGTCCGGAACACCGCCAGGTCCCGCTTCGGGGCCCCGCCCTCCAGACGCCGGATCACCCCCGAGTAGTCCCCGTTCGCGAACCCGCCCTCCAGCTTCGCCACGTCCTGCTCCGTCAGCGAGACCTTCGCCTGCCGCTTCTTCCCGTTCTTCGCGTCCGGCGGCGGACTCCGCTTCGCCAGCAACTCCGAGAACTGCGTGAAGAACTTGTCGTTCTTCACCAGCTGCGTCATGGCGTCCTCGTCCTTCAGCATCTCGTTGCGGAAGAACCCCTCGTCCTGCGGCGAGAGATTCAGGACGTTCCCCTTTGCCACGTTGTTCTTGAGCCCGGCGAAGGCCTGGATGAGCAGCCAGTCCTGCGGCCTCACGAGCTGCAGCGACTGGCGGACAAACGCCGGACCGTTCTTGAACTGGTCGGCCGAGATTCCGAACTCGCCGGCCTTCAGGTTCGAGTCGAGGTGGTACCCGTACGCGGCCCGGAGCGACATGTCCTCCCGACGCAGCGCGAGGATCCACGTCGTGCACTGCTTGCCGTTGGAGCTGGCCGTGTTGAAGCTGTAGCCGCCGTAGTACCGGCGGGCCCGGAGGTACGCGACGCGGTCCCACTTCGCCTTCTTCGGGTCGGGGTCCGTCCAGTACTCGGGGTTGGAGAACACCAGCGGCCCCGTCCCCGACAGCAGGTCCGCGATCGTCCGCCCCTGCTGCCCCTGCATCCCGGCGTAGTTCGTGTCGTACGAGTACATCCGCGTGTCCTCGCCGTAGGCCTGCACGAAGACCAGGTCCTCGTCCCCCACCCGGCGCAAGTCCACGCACTCGAGGACGAACGTCCCGCTCACCGGGATCTCCACGGTCTTCTCCGGCTGCGCCGGCTTCGGCCCCGACAGCACCTTCGGAATCGCCCGCACCTGCCAGTACACCTTCAGGATGTCCCCGCGCTTCCAGAACCCCTCTCCGCGGATGTCCAGCGGCTGGGTCGGCTTGCCCGGGGCGAGTTTCTGCAGCGCGGCCGAGACGGCGTCCTCGCCGATGAAATTCCGCGACGGACACCGCGCAACCGGCGGGTCGTCGATCGAGCTGTCCATCCCCGCGATGCGGTGGGCGGAGGCGACCGCCGGGAAGGCGAGCCCGACCTTGTTGCCCGCGCGGCAGAGGATCAGGACCCCCCGGGAACCGGCGATCGAGTTCGCATAGGTCACCCGCCGCGGGAAGGGCAGCCCCGGCTCCCAGGTCTGCTTGATGCGCAGCACGCGCCCGTCGAGGGACGCCTTGAACTTCCCCACCAGACGGCCGTTCGCGTCCACGAACGCGGCGCACTCCGCCGGCGCCGTCGACGTCTGCGTCGCGGCCCCCGACTGTTCCGTCATCGCGGTCAGCGTGCCGGACGCCGCGCCGGGGAAGGCGTGGAAGAGCACGTCGAAACTGGGGAACTGGCGGAGCATCGCGAGCGCGGGCGCGCCCTGGAGGGCGACGCGGCGCTCCTTCTCCGGGGCGATGCGGATCTTCTCGGCCTTCTGGTCCCAGTCTGTGAAGGTGGGCTGGACGCTGGTCAGGTTCCAGGTCGCGCGGTCGACCCCAAGCGCGTACGACCAGCCCGAGGTGGAGCTGACGACGAGGCCGAGGCGGTCGGCCGTGGCCTCCATCACCATGAAGAGCAGGAATTCGCCGCCGTCGTAGTCGGAGCGGCGCTGGTGGAAGACGAGCCACCAGTCGCCCTTTTCGGCCTTCGGCAGGAACGAGGCCAGGTCCTCGGGCTTCGCCGGGCGGAGCGGCTCCGCGTCGGCGTCGGAGAGCATCTCGGCGACGGCCTTCTCGAGGTTGCCGACGTAGATGCTGTTGTCGCGGATGATGCCGTCCGCGTCCACGAGGTAGAGCCGCGGGTACGTGTAGAGGCGGAACTGCTTTGCGATCTCGCCCTCGAGCAGGTGGCCGTCGTAGACGATCGGCCAGTCCATCTTGTGCGAGGCCGCGAACTCCTGCGCCTTCTCCTTGTCGGCGTCGAGGTTGACCCCGAGGATCACGTAGCCCTTGTCGCGGTACTCCTCCCAGATCTTGAGGTGCTTGTCGAGCGCAAGGGACTGGTCGGCGGAGACGTAGGACCAGAACTGCACCAGGACGACCTTGCCGAGGAAGGAGGACAGGGTCACCTCGTTCCCGTCCTTGTCCGTCCCCGTGAAGTCCGGCGCCGGGGCCCCGGGGCCGAGCGACGGGCGCATCGCGACCGGTTCCGTGTGCTCCGCAATCACGGCCTCGTCCCCCGCCTCGCTCACGGACTTCAGCACCCACCCTTTCTCCGCCGCCGCAAACGGCTGGTCGCCGTTCCAGCGCTCGTTCGAGTCCTGTTCACCGTCGTACTTCCCGTCCCCGTTGTAGTCGATGCAGAGCGCGAGCTTCTCGACGTCGTCGAACCGGCCGTTCGAGTTCATGTCGACGATCGCGAACTTCACCTCCTGGCCCGCGAGCGTCGCCTTCCCCTCCCACCAGTCCATCCCCCGGTACGCGGTGAAGCCCTTCGTGTTCGTCTCGTAGGCGTACACGTACATCTGGTACTCGCTCGTCTTCTTCCCGTGCTCGACCGCGAGCTTCCAGTACTTGCCCAGCGAGGTCGCTTCCTTCGTGTACTGCTTCGCCGGCTCCCCGTCGTCCGTGAGGTCCTCGTTGTTGTTCGCGTCCACGTAGAACAGGTCCTCGCCCGCGCCCGCGTCGTCCAGCACCACCGCGAACGACCGGTCCGTCCCCGCCTCGAGCCGGATCTCGCCCCACTTCGGCGTCCCCTTGAACTTCGGCACCTTCACCAGCTTCTCCACCGGCGCGTCCTTCCAGTCCGTCCCCTCGATCGTCGTCACGGGAACCGACGGACCCGCCGACGTCTGGTGCTGCAGGACGACCTTGACGTCGCCCGCTCGGGCAGCGGCGGCCGACAGGAGAACGGCCGCGGCGAAGTTCCGAATCCTGATCAAGTTAGGGTTCCTCCCCAAAACAGTCGAAGGGGGCCGGGGGCCCCCTTCACCTTGTATGCCGTTGTCCGCGTCGCCCGTACGGCCGTCCTGCGGCCCTACCGGTCCCGCTCCGGCGAATACGACCGCCGGATCTGCTGCCCCGCCACCAGCAGTTTCACCTCCGTCGCGAAATGGTTCGTCGGGTCGATCGCCAGCGCCCGGTTCAGCCACTTCGTCGCTTCCTTGTAGTACCGCTCCACCGCCCACAGGTGGCCCAGGTTCCCGTACACCACCACCAGCATCGCATCGCAGTCCGAGTCCAGCTTCTTCGCCGCCGCGAGCACGTCCACGTCCTTCGTCCCGCTCGCCACGTCGATGACCAGGTTCTTCGCGCTGAAAAGCGCCGCCTCCGCCGCGCGCCAGTTCTTGTCCGCGCGCGAGACGCTCGTGTTCCCCTCGGCCTCCAGCCCGTCCGTGTTCAGCTTCCTCGCGTCGTCGAACGCCTTCAGCGCCGCGTCCAGCTTCCCCTTGACGCCCTCCTCCACCTTCGCCGCCTTCGCGTCCGCTTTCTTCTTCGTCAGCGCCTCCAGCAGCTCCTTCTTCTTCGCGTTCTCTTTCTCGATCTCCGCCGTGGCCGCCGCCAGCGCCTTCTTCGCCTCCTCGACGAACTTCGAGGCCGGGAAGAAGTCGACCAGGCTCTGGAACTTGATCAGCGCCGCGGAAAAGTCGCCGGCCTTCATCGCCGCCGAGCCGTCCTCGAACAGCTTCGCACTGTCCCTCTCCTCGACGTCCGCCACAACCTTCTCGGCCTCGTCCTTCAGGCTCGGGTCCCGGCGCACCGCGCTGTCCAGGTCCGCCCGGCCGACGTCGTACAGCCCGTTTTCCATCGCGTACCGGCCCAGCGCGAACCGCGCCCCCGCCTCGTCCCCGGAATCCCTGACCCGCTTGTCGCGGATCTTGTACACCGTGTACGGGTCCAGGTCGTCGAACGGGATCGTCGCCTCCCCGCCCTCCACGAGCTGGATGCGCACCCCTTTCTCCGTGACCTCGAGGATCTTCCCCTCGACGAACGTGCCGCTCTTCTTCTGCAGGATGTCCGCCAGCGCGGGAACCGCAAGCGCCAGGACGAACACGACGGAGGCGAATCGCTTCATGACGGGACTCCAAACGCCCCCCCGGGCGAACAGCCACTATAAGGAAGGCGGGGGTCCGGGGTCAAACGCGATTGAGCCCCCTATCGCGACATCTCCGCCGTCGCCTGCTGCCAGGCGGCCCACTCCGCGTTCGCCTCCCGCGCGTCGGCGTTCTTCCGCTCCCAGTGCGCCGGCCCGATCTTCTGCGGAGCCATCAGCCGGATCACGTAGGGCTCCACCATCCTCGTCGATGCCCGGATAGAGCCGACCAGATGGGGAAGGGCCGCCTGCTCGGCGGGGGAAGTGCCGCGCAGGCCGGAGGCGGTCTTTTCGAGGGCCTTGAAGCGCTCCTGGATTCCCGTGAGCTTCACGGTGACGTTGGGTTTCGCAGCGAGGAAGTCCTTCTCGTTGGCGAGCCACTCCTGCTGGAGCGCCTTGTAGTCCGACTCGACCTTGATGACGTCGACGGAGAGCTTGCCGGTCGTGTACTTCTCGCCTGTGATCGCGCCGCCGACCGTGAACAGGAGGATCGTCGCGACGACGGAGAGGCCGAAGATGGCGGCGAAAACGGTCGTGGAGCGTGAGGTCATGGCCGGAAATCTAGTCGAGCCGCGCGGGATGCGCAAGAGGACGGGTCGGGGAGGGCCCTACCGGGCGCGGATCTCCGCGATGGTCTTCACCGCCTGCTCGCGGACCGCGGCGGATTCGTCGTGCTCCTTCGCGTACTCCAGCGCCTGCATCACCCCGGGCTCGTCGCCGAACGTTTCCAGCGTCTCGGCGGCTTCTTCGCGCGTCTTCTCGTCGGAATCCGTGCGGAGGCGGGTGAGCATCGCCTCGCCGATTTCCGGGTAGTCGAGGCCGAAGAGCTGCCGGCAGATCTCGGCGCGGACGGTCGCATCCTCGCAGGTGCGCAGGAGATCGATCATCGCGCGGGCCACCTCGATCGTCCGCGCCTGCGGGGCCCGCAGCCGCATCTTCTTCAGCGCCGCGACCCGCTCGGCGGGAGTCCGGACCCGGTCCAGGATGACCGCTTCCAGCGCCGCGGCGTCCACCGTCTCGTCGCCGGCCCGGTTCTTCGGCTCGCGGCTCCGCCTGTCCAGTTCCTGCAGCTTCTCCTCCAGCCGGTCGATCCGCTCCGAAAGCGCATTCAAGCGCGCGTCGTCGGGTGGAGGCTGAACGGGGGGCGGCGATGCGGTGCCCCCGCCGGCCTCCGGCTGCCTGACCTCCGGCGCCGTCGCAACCTGCGCCGCCGCGGGCCCTTCCGGTCGCGACCGGGCGGCGCGGAGAGCCGCGAGCGCGGCGGCGAGCGCGGCGGCGGAGACGAGAAGGGCGGCGAGGGGGAGTTTCACGCTCAGAACCCGAAGTTGCGGAACGGGATCAGGAAGAGGTGCAGGAACACGAAGCAGGCGAAGTACATCCCGCGGGTGAAGCGCGCTTCCTGGGGGCAGTGGGCGATTCCCATGGCGATGAGGAGCCAGCCGAAGCCGACGACGTTGGCGATCGCGTAGGTCGTGAGCGCGAAGCAGATGAGGAGGGGGTGCCGCCAGCGGGAGAGAAAGCGCCAGGGAGCGAGGAAGGCCGCGGCGAGGAGGACCTCGATCACGATGGTCCACCATGTCATCACCTGGGCGACGAGCGTGAGCCGGGATCCTCCCAGCACGGGCGCCGACATCACCCCGGAGTCCCAGGCCATGAGTTCCGCGAAGCGCAGCGAGTTCACGTGCTGGGCCGTCGAAGGAACGCCGGCGACGACCTTGGCGAGCCAGGAGAAGCGGCCGTCGGCGAGGAGCTGGTACTTGAAGAAGGTCCCGTTCAGGAAGTCGGGGGATAGGACTTTCCAGATGTCGGCGAACAGGAAGCAGAGCCCGACGAGGAGGCGGCCCTGGAGGCTGGCCGCCCGCCTGGGATCGCGGGCCAGGAGGCTGCAGTGCAGCGCGATGCACCAGTACGTCGTGAGGAACTTGTGATTGTCCACGGTGTACCAGTTCCGGAAATTCGCGAACGCCGTGACGGAGGCGATCACCAGCCAGTACGTGGGGTTCAGCAGCAGCGACCGGACCGCAAATCCCGCGATGCAGAGCACGGTCATCGGCACGGTCAGGTACCACACCGATCCCGCGTGCAGCAGCAGCAGCCCCAGCGTCAGCACCGCCGCGACCTCGAGCGTGTCGAGATCCAGCGCCGTTCCCCACAGGGCCCGCGCAGCCGCGATCTTCTCCGCCACTCGCTCCTTCGCCGTCATTCCTCGGCCGCCCCCGAACGCAGCATCACCGCCTCCACCTTCATCGAGGCGGGATCCAGCCGCGACCTCCACACCTCCACACGCACCTTCTTCACGCGCAGCATCAACTCCTTCGGCGGACGGGGCTCGCTTTTTCCCAGCGCGCGGTAGGTCAGGCTCGACGGATCGATCCGACCCGGCCCGGACCCCGGCTGCGCTTCTCCTCCCGCCATCCCTCCCCCGGCGTCGTCCGGGCTCTCCAGCGGCTCCACGGCCAGGTAGTCCTCCCGGACCCAATCCAGCCTCAGCGCGTCCTCCGCCAGATCCCTGACATTCTCCTCCGTCGGCACGATCCGCGCTTTCACCGCGGCCGACTGCAGCCTTCCCGGCAGCCTCACCCGGTACTCCTTCCCGTCCTCCCCGACGATGACGCACCGGAGGAAGCGTGCCTGGGGGGAGTCGGCCGTGGCGAACATCCCGAATCCACCGCCCTTCCACGAACTCTGCGAATACGCGTGCGCCCGGTAGATCTGGACCGCCGCGACCAGCACGAGGAGCAGCGAGGGAAAGGCGAGGTTGAGTCGGTCGCGCATGCCAGGGCGAAGAGGCTAGGGAAGCGGCGGGGAGGGCGCAACAGATTCTCGCGGCAGACGCCGCGCAGGCGGAATCGGCGTTCCGGTTTGACAGCGCTTCCCCGCCTCCTTAGACTTCCCCGCCCTGATTCCAGATCGGCACTCCATCCGCGACCCGGAGGTCAAGACCATGCGCAGTCTCACGTTTGCCGTTCTCGCCCTCTCCGTCCTCTCCGCTTCGGCCCAGGAGGCGGTCCCGGTGGACTGGGACAAGGAGACGGCCGCACTTCTCGAAAAGGCCGTTTCGGACGACCCCGCCGTGGCGATTCCCGCGCAGGACGAGATCCGGGAGCTCGGCCGTCCGTGCGTGCCGGCGCTGCGGGCGGCGCTGAAGGACACGAAGGCCGCGAAGCGTTTCTTCGCGTGCGAACTGCTGGGGGACATTCACGATCCGTCCGCGGCCGCGGACGTGGCGGGGCAGCTCGACGACCTGGTGGAGGAGCGGACGGGCGAGCCGGTGGCGGCGGCGGCGGCGCGGGCGCTTGGCAAGCTGGCGGACGCGTCGGTCGGGGACAAGCTCATCGCGGCGCTGGACTCGAAGGACCTGAACGTGAAGTACGAGGCGGCGAGGGCGCTGGGGAATCTGCGCGTCGGGAAGGCGGAGGCGAAGCTGCTGGAGATGCTGAAGGCGCGCGAGACGAAGGAGACGTTCCGCGGGGGCCTTCTGCCGGCCGCGGCGTGCGAGGCGCTCGGCAAGATCCGGAGCCAGGCGGCGGTGCC
>JADLHC010000026.1 GCA_020849035.1 Planctomycetia bacterium | reverse complement strand
TCGGGGAGGGGGGCGGTTCAAGGACAAGAGGGTGCGCGGGAGGGCGAGTGCGCGGGATGGCTGGTGCGCGGCCGTCAGCGCAACAACGCAGGCTCATTCTAGCCGCATGACCCCGCCCTCCCGCCATCCCGCGTACCCGCGCACTCGCCCTCCCGCGCACTCGCCCTCCCGCGCACCCTCTTGTCCTTGAACCGCCCCCCTCCCCGAACTACGCTTGTCCCGCTTTCGCGCGCGAACGAGGAAACGAACGATGCGGATCTGCACGCAGTGCGGTCACAAGCTGGCGGCTGAGGAGTACCTCTGCCCTGCCTGCGACCTGTGGGACGCGCGCACCTACAAGGACACCCGCACCGGCCGCCGCGCGCGCCCCATGGCCACAGTCTTCGTCGGCCCCTTCCAGCACGCCCTTCTCGTCCGCCAGATCTGCGAAGGCGCCGGCATTCCTGCCGTCATCGATGCCGCACGCGGCGCCGCCGTCATGGGCGGCTCCGTCGCCCGCGTCCAGGTGCCCCACGACCGGGCGGGCGAGGCTGCAGCGATGCTGCAGCAGCACGTCGCGGAAGAGCCGCAGGAGGGGGAGTCCGGGGAGTCGCCGGGGCTGCGCCGGAAGCGGCGGCACCTGAAGGCGCGCCTGACGCTTCGGCGCCGCGCCTACCAGTCGCTCGCGTGGGCGATGGTGGCGCTGCTGTTCCCCCCGGCGGGGGGCGTGGCGATCCACCTGGCGCTGGGCGTGCTGCAGGAGAACCGGGGGCTGCCTGTCGTGACTGAGGAGACGCGGGTCGCGCGGGCGTCGCTGGTCATCGCGGTCGTGGCGATGGCGGTGTGCCTGGCGGTGCTGCTGGCGATCCTCTGGGCGACGCCGCTCAAGTAGCGCGGCGACCGGCCGCTATTCCCCCCCGAACGCGCGCCCGAGCCGCTTCAGGAATCCCCCGCCCGTCTTCTCGCGCAGTTCCTCGGCCATGCGCTCCCGCTCTTGCTCCGCGGCCTTCCGCGCCGCCTCGGCCGCCTCGAGGCGCGAGCGGAAGGCGGCGATCTCGCGGCGCGCCTCGTCGCGGGCGATCTCGGCGTGGCGCAGGTCGCTCTTGAGGGCCTCGAGCTGGCCGCCGGCGGCGGCCGACACGGTGGCGAGCTCCATGGACTCGACTCGGACGCGGAGCTGCTGGCGCTCGACGGTCGCGCGGGCGAGGAGCGAGCGGGCGTTGTCGAGCTCCTGGCGCATCCCGTCGCCTTCGCGCTCCAGTTCCGCGATGCGCGCCGCCGCCTCCTTGAGCCGTGTTTCGAACTGCGCGCGCAGCCGTTCCCAGGCGACCGGGTCGGAGCCCGCGGGGGGCCGCGCCTCGGCCTCCTCGACGCGGCGGGCCAGGGCGCGCTGGCGTTCGCCGGCGAGCCGGCGTTCGCGGCGCACGAGGTCGTCGAGCCGGTCGCGGTCGGCCTCCACCGCGGTCAGTGTCTCGCGGTAATGCGCCAGCGCGGCGTTCGCGCGCGCCGCGGCGTCGGTCAGGTCGCGGATCTGCGCCGTCAGCGCCGCCACCGCCAGCCGGTCGTCGCGCCCCTCCTCCCGCGCCCGCCCGATCTCCCGGCGCAGCTCCTCCACCACCGGCCCCAGCGCCTCCGTCCGCTCCAGCTCCGCCACCCGCGCCGCCAGCCCACCGGCCTCCGCACGCGCCCGCTCCCACTCCTCACCCACCTTCAGCTCGATCCCCCGCTTCTGCGCCACCGCCTCCGCCAGCCGCGCGCAGTCCCGCTCCAGCGCCTCCGCGGTCGTGCGCTGCTCGCGAAGGACCGCTCGCGCGGCATCCCGCTCCCGCTCCCGCTCCCGCAGGGACTCCCCCAGCGCCGCCAGGTCGCGCTTCAGCACGTCCCGCGCCTCCGCCAGCAGCGCCGCCTGCGCCGCCATGTGCGCCGCGCCCTCCGAGGCCTCGCGGCGGGCGTCGCCGTCGGGACGAGCCATGGCGGCGCCGCGTTCGCGCTCGGCCTCGGCGGAGGCGGTGCGCAGCCGGCTTTCCACGTCCTCGAGCTCGGTTCCCTTGCGTCCCAGTTCGGCGCGGATCCCGTCGGCGGCCCGCTCGTGCTCCAGCGCCTCGCGCTCCGCCCGCACGGAAGCTTTCCGCGCGTCCTCCAGCTTCAGTTCCGCGGGAGCGAGGTCCGCCTGGAGCGCTCCCAGTTCCTCGCGCAGCTTCTCGCGGGCGCGCTCGAGGAGCGCGATGCGCTGCGAGTCGGCGTCGCGCTGGCGGAGGAGTTCCTCCAGCTTGCCCCGGGCCTCGGCGGTGAGTTCCTGCACCTCGCGCGGCCGGAGATTCTCCGTGCGGCGGGCGAGCGAGGCGGAGACGGCCGCGTGGACCAGCTCGGTCAGCCGGTCGCCCGGGGCCGGGACGGAAGATTCACCCATGGCCGGGAGAGTATCCGCGGGCGAGGGAGGTGCGAAAGAATTCCGGGGCTGGCAGGGGAGAACGTCAATCCGGCGTCCGGCCACGGATTCCCGGGATCTCGCGTGGCATCGGCCGGCGCCCCGCCAACCCGCCCGCGTCCCGGTTCCCGCGAACCTTTCCCCCTCCCCGACTGTTCGACTTACTCTCCCCGGACGCGATGCGTCCCGTCGACCCCATGCCACAGGCCCTCGAAACCCCCGCAAGACCCGCCGCCGCGCCGCCCGACGAGCGCGAGCGGCACTACGTCCGCAATCTCGCCCTCCTGACCGCGGTCGAGACCGGCTGGGGATTCGGCATGGCCTTCGGCTTCAGCGCCTCCTTCATCCAGCTCGTCATGCGCCAGTACGGCGCCAGCGACACCCAGATCGGGTTCCTCGCCGCCCAGTGGGGCTTCAGCACCTTCCCCATGGTCCTCGCCGGGTATTTCACGGGCCACCTGCGCCGCAAGAAGTCCGTCGTCGTGTGGGGCCACTACCTCTGCGTCATCCCCGTGGCGCTTCTCGCCGCCGCGGTGGCCTGGGTGCCCTCGAATTCCGCGAAGATCTGGCGCATCCTCGCGGCCGAGTACGCGTTCGGTCTCTCCGTCGGCGTCCTGATCCCCATCTGGCTGACGTTCATGGGGAAGGTGATGCCGCCGAAGAAGATGGGAAGCGGCTTCGGCGTGACGTTTTTCTTCCAGACGCTTGCGGGCGCGGGCGCCGGGCAGCTGGCGGCGTGGATCCTGGTGCGGTGGCCGGGGAACGTCGCGGCGTGCATCGGGATCACGGCGGTGGTGATGGCCGTGGCCAACGTCTTCTTCCTGCCGGTGCGCGAGCCGGAGGCGGAGGCGGCGCCGCGCCCGGCGGCGTTCCTGCCGTTCCTCCGCGAGCTGTTCGGGCAGCTCCGGACGCACCCGCAGATGCGCGCCCTGCTCGCCGCCGAGCTGCTCTTCTGCGCCCAGTACGGCATCGTCGGCTTCTACGCCGCGCGCGCCGCCGACTTCGGAGGAAACGCGGCGACCGGGGCGACGTTCACTTCGGTCGTCGCGATCGCCCAGGCCTTCTCCGCCCTGCTCGGCGGCTGGCTCGTCGACCGCATCGGCCCGAAGCCCGTCCTCGCGGCCGGGCGGCTCGCCGTCGCCGTCGCGGCCGTCTTCGCCTGGCGCGCGACCGGCATCGGCGCCCTCATCCCCGCCGCCCTCTGCGTCGGCGCGTTCTGGGGCGTCCGCAGCTCCGCGGGGTTCGCGATGTTCCGGGAAGTCTCGGGACGCGAGGAAGTCACGTCCCTCTACGGACTCTTCACCCTCGTCGTCGCCCCCTTCGCGGCCGCCGTCCCCCTCGTCGCCGGCTGGGGCCTCTCCCGCCACCACTGGGGGGCGCCTGGGCTGTTCGCGGTGTGCGGCGCGCTCGTGCTCGTCAGCGTGGCCGTGCTGGTCGCCGGGGTCCGGACCCGCCGGCCGGTGTGAACTCGCCGGACCGCCCCAGCCCCATCCCCTCCCCGTCCCTCCCCCGCCCCTGCCGTTCCTTCGACGCCCCCAAGCCCCTTCTCTACAATCCGCCCCATGCGATTCAACACCATCAAGTACATGGAATGGGCCAAGCTCAACCAGCACATCCACCCCGTCTCGTTCGACTTGTCCAACTCGGCGATGGCCCCGCCGACCCCGGAGGAGATCGGCGTCACCGCCGAGGACGCCCACTGGGAGGGCGAGAACCACTACGGCCACCCCGTGCTCAAGGAGCTGATCGCGAAGCGATACGGGGTGAAGGAGGAGATGATCATCCCGTCGGGCGGCTCCTCGCTCGCGAACTTCCTGTTCGCCGCGGCGCTCCTCGACACCGGCGACAAGGCCGCGATCGAGGTCCCGTACTACGAACCGCTCGGCAAGATCCTCGAGGCGCTCGAGGCGAAGGTCATCGAGGTGCCTCGGCGGCGCGAGGAGAAATTCCAGCCCGACGTCGACGCGGCGACGAAGGCGTTCGAGAAGGGCGCGAAGCTGCTGATCCTGACGGACCTGTACAACCCGGCGGCGGTGCACCTCGACCGCGCACGGCTCAAGGCGATCGGCGAGTCGGCCGCGAAGCACGGGGCGAAGGTGCTGGTAGACGAGGTGTACCTCGACGCCATGTGGGACAAGCGCCCGCCGATCGCGGCGACGCTCGGGCCGCAGTTCCTCTCGACGAACTCGCTGACCAAGGTGTACGGCCTCGGGAACCTGCGCGCCGGCTGGGGGATCGGCCCGAAGGACCTCGTCGACCGCGCGTACCGCGTCTACGACTACCTCTCCGTCCTGAACTCGATGCCGACCGACAACGTCGCCATCCGCTGCCACCGCAACCTCGACAAGCTCGCGGCGCGTTCGCGCAAGCGCCGCGACGAGCACTTCCCCATCCTGAAAAAGTGGGTCGCCTCCCGGAAGGACGTCGAGTGGATCGAGCCGGAATGGGGGTTCATCGCATGGCTCCGCCTGACGTCCAGGGCGACCAGCGACAGGCTCGAACCCGTTCTCCGGAAGAAATACGACGCGCAGGTCGCGCCCGGGCACTACTTCGGCTGCCCGGACCACATCCGCGTCGGGATCGGGCTGGCGAAGGAGAAGCTGGAGGAAGGGCTGAAGCGGCTGGGAAAGGCGCTGGACGAGTTCGCGGGGGCGTGAAGAACTCGCCTCTCTATCCCGGGAATAGATGGCCGCGAATCGCTGTTGGGTCAGTTGAGGGGCCGCCATAGAATGCCCCCCGGACACCCAGAATGCTGAGAAACCTCTTCGCCGTCCTGACCGCCCTCGTCACCGCCCTGCCCGTGCAGGCGACCATCGGGCTGTGTGCCTGCGAGGTGCCGGAAAAGGCGCCTGCGGCGACGTGCTGCTGCGGGAGCGGGGAAGCGTGTGGGATGGAAGAGGAGGCGCAGGGATTGACGGCGCCGGAGGAAGCCCTGGGGGCCCCGGGGTGCGGCGCGATGGTTGAAACGGCGCCGGTGGTGCCGGACGCCGAGAGCGTGCTGGTCGCGACCGTCCCGCCCGCCCAGGAATACGTGCCCGTGTCGGCCGGGGCGGCGGCCATCGAGGATGCTCCGTCGCCGCCTTCATTCGGCGGCCCGCCCGTCTACCTGCTGGCCTGCGCGCTGCGCTGCTAAGGGACACTCCGTCCCGACGTCCGGTGGTCCGTTCCTGCACACCCCGTCCCCACGGAGAGTCCATCCATGCCCCGATTCCTTGTCGTCGCGCTGCTGCTGTCCGGCTGCGCGGCCCCCGCCCTGAGGCATTTCGACGACGCCCGCGCTTCCCGCGAGCCGGCGCTTCCCCCGGCCCCGTCCGAGGAGGGGCTGGAGGCGTCGTTCACGCTGGAGACGGCGATCGCATTGGCGCGTGCGAAGAGTCCCGGGCTGCGCGAGGCCCGGTTGCGCGTATCGGCGGCGCGCGAGCGGATCGGGCGTGAAGGTTCGCTGGAGGAGCCGAGGCTGGCGCTGGAGGCCGGCCCGGTCGCGTGGTCGGGGCCGGGGCAGAGCCGCTCGGAGTGGATGGCGGGCGTCCGCCAGATGCTCCCGTTCCCGGGGAATTTCGGCCTGCGGGCCGACGCGGCGGCCGCGGAGGCGCTGGCGTCGCTCGAGGAGTCGCTGGAGGCGGGGAACGCGGTCGAGACCGCGGTCGAGGGGGCGTTCTTCGACCTGGTGCAGGCGGAGCGCGAGCTGGAGGTGCGCGCCGAGCACGAGCGGATCCTCGAGGACGTGCTGCGGGTGGCGGAGGCGCACTACCGCGCCGGGCGCGTGATGCAGTCGGACGTGCTCAAGGCGCAGGCGGCGCTGGTCAAGCTGCGCAACGAGGTGGTGTTCGTGAAGCTGCGGGCGGCGACGTCGCGGCTGCGGCTGAACGTGCTGATGGGTCGGGAGGCGGGGGCGCCGCTGGGGGCGCCCGCGGCGCCGGCGGCGCGCTGGTCGCCGGGGACGGCGGAGGAGGCCGAGGCGCTCGCTGCGTCCGGCCGGCCCGAGCTGCGCGCGGCGGGACACATGCTCGCCGCCGCCGAGTCGGGCGAGGAGCTCGCGCGCCGCGAGGAATGGCTCCCGGAGGTGGAGTTCGGCGTCGACTACGTCCGCCGGCCCATGGACGACCGCGACGCCTGGCGGGCCATGCTCGTCCTGAACCTCCCGTGGTTCGGCGCCGGCCGACACGCGGCACGGCGCGAGGCCGAGCACACCGCGGCGGCCCGCCGCGCCGGACTCGAGGCCCGGCGCCTCGAGTCGGCCCGTGAGGCCCGCGAGGCCTTCCTCAACGCCCGCGCCGCCCGCGAGTCCCTCGCGCTCCAGACCCGCGAACTCGTCCCCGCAGCGCGCCAGGCCTTCGAAGCCGTCCGGACCGACTACGAAAACAACGCCGCTTCCTTCCTCGATCTCCTCGACGCCCTCACGACCCTTCTCGAAGCCCAGGTCGGGGCGCAGAAGGCGGAAGCGGACCACGGCAAGGCCGTCGCGGAGCTCCTCCGCGCGGTGGGCGGCTCTCAGGAGGAACGGCGATGATGAAGAAGATCCTGTTCGCGCTGAAGCTGGTGGAGGTGCGGCTCCGGTTCATCGGCATCCTGGTGGCGATGGTCCTCATCGTCGGCTACTGGGACCGGATCAGCACGGGGTGGGACCGGCTGACGCGGCCGTCCCGCGCCCCGGCGATCGCGGGGGACAAGGAGTTCTTCTGCCCGATGCACCCCCAGGTCGTGAGGGAGCAGCAGGGGAACTGCCCCATCTGCGGGATGTCGCTCTCGGAGCGGAAGAAAGGCGAGAAGGAAGTCCTGCCGGAGGGCGTCGTCGGCCGCGTCACCCTGTCGCCGCTGCGCGTCCAGATGGCCGGGATCACGACCGTCGAGGTCGGCTACCGGCCGCTCTTCCGCACCATCGAGACCACGGGCGACCTCGAGACCGACGAGCGCCGGAGGTCCCGGATCGTGGCGCGCACGGCGGGGCGTGCGGACAAGGTGTACGCGGACTACGCCGGCGCGGAGGTCAAGGCCGGCGCGCCTCTGCTGGAGATCTACAGCCCGGACCTGCTCACGGGCCGCGAGGAGTACGTGAACGCCCTTCAGTGGCTCGGCGAGGCGAAGACGGCCGACGCGGAGGCGCGGGCGAAGCGGCTGGTGCGGTCGGCGCGGGAGCGGCTGCTGCTGTGGGGGATGACGGAAGCGCAGGTGGACGCGCTGAAGCCCGGGGTCGAGGTGGAGCCGCACGTGGACGTGGTGTCGCCGATCTCGGGGACGGTGACGGCGAAGCTCGTGGTGGCGGGGCAGGAGGTGGCGGCGGGGGACGTGCTGTACGACGTCGCGGACCTGTCGGTGCTCTGGCTGCAGGTGCACGTGCTGGAGGAGGACCTGGGGCTGGTGAAGACGGGGTTGACCGTGGACGTGACGGCCGTGGCGTTCCCGGGCGAGTCCTTCGGCGGCACGGTGACCTTCGTGGACCCGCTCGTGGACGCGCGGACGCGGACGGGCCGCGCGCGCGTCGACGTCCCGAACCCGGACGGCAAGCTCCGGCCCGGGATGGCGGTGACGGCGCGCGTGGCGATCCCGGTGGCGCCGCGCTACGAGACTTTCGTGGGGTGCTGCCCGGACTGTCCCGAGGTGCTGTCGGACAAGCCGGGCAAGTGCCCGGGCTGCGGAATGAACATGGTCCCCCAGGGGCCCGTGGTCGTGCCGCTGGCGAAGCCCGTCTACCGCTGTTGGATGGAGGGCGGCGAGCGGGACACGCCCGGACCCTGCCCCAAGTGCGGGATGTCTCTCGGCGAGAAGGACCTCGTGAAACCGGACCCCATCGGCACTCGCACCGTGTGGGTCTGCGAGGTGCACCCCGACCACGTGCACGACGACCCCGCCCAGGGTGAAGCGTGCGCCGGCGGACCGGACCAGCCCCGCAAGATCGAGCCCGGCTCCCGCCTGGTCTACGCGTGCCCGATGCACCCGGACCAGACCTCCGACAAGCCCGGCAAGTGCCCGATCTGCGGGATGGCGCTCGTCTACCGCATCGAGAGCCGCCCGACCCGGCTCGCGGAGCACTACGGCTGCCCCGTCCACCCGTCCGAGTTCAGCGACCTCCCGGGCAAGTGCCGCGTCTGCGCCACGCCCTTCGAGAAGGTCAAGGTGCCGGAGGTGCTCGCCGTCCCGTTCCTCTCCGTCGTGGACTCGGGCAGCCGGAAGGTGGTCTGGGTCGAAAAGGGCGGGGGCCTGTTCGAGGGCGTCGAGGTCCGGCTGGGTGCGCGGGCGGGCGAGTACTACCCCGTCCTGAAGGGGCTCGCGGCCGGGCAGCGCGTGGCCGCGGCGGGCGCGTTCCTGATCGACGCCGAGAACGGCCTGAACCCGTCCGCGGCGTCGGCCTACTTCGGCGCGTCCGGCTCCCCGTCAGGAGACGGCAAGTGATCGCGAAGATCATCGAGCTGTCCGTCCGGAACCGCTTCGTCGTGCTGGTCGCGGTCGCGGCGATGTCGGCGATCGGGATCTGGGCGCTCTACCGGACGCCGGTGGACGCGATCCCGGACCTGTCGGAGAACCAGGTGATCGTCTGGACGGACTGGATGGGGCGCAGCCCGAAGGAAGTCGAGGACCAGGTCACCTACCCGCTGTCGGTGAACCTCCAGGGGCTCGCCGGCGTGCGCGACGTGCGGTCCACGTCCGAGTTCGGCTTCTCCATGATCAACGTCATCTTCGACGACAGCGTGGACTTCTACTTCGCCCGCCAGCGCGTCCTGGAGCGCCTCGCGATCGCGGCGACCTACCTCCCGCCCGGCGTGACGCCCTACCTCGCCCCGGACGCGACCGCGCTGGGGCAGATCTTCTGGTACACGGTGGAGGGGGACGGGAAGTCGCTGGAGGAACTGCGCTCGATCCAGGACTGGTACGTCCGCTACCAGCTCAACGCCGTCCCCGGGGTCGCGCAGGTCTCCTCGGTGGGCGGGTTCGTGCGGGAGTACCAGGTGGACGTGGACCCCAACCGCCTCCGCGCCCGGGAGGTGACGCTGGGACAGCTGTACTCGGCGCTCCAGCGCGCGAACTCGGCGGTCGGGGGAAGCGTGATCCACAAGGGCGGATCCGAGTACCTCGTCCGGGGGATCGGCTGGATCCGCGGGCTGGAGGACATTTCGCGGGTGGTGATCGAGAGCCGCGGCGGCGTGCCCATCCGGGTCGAGGACGTCGCGACCGTCCAGCTCGGCCCGCAGCTCCGGCGCTCGGTCCTCGCCAAGGACGGCCGCGAGGCGGTCGGCGGCGTCGTGATGATGCGCTTCGGCGAAAACCCGCTCGATGTGACCCGGCGCGTGAAGCAGAAGATCGTGGCCCTCCAGCCCGGGCTCCCGGCCGGCGTCCGCATCGTCCCCTTCTACGACCGGACGCCGCTCATCGAGGGGGCGATCGCGACCCTGCGCCGCACGCTCATCGAGGAGATCCTGATCGCCAGCCTCGCCGTCCTCGTCGTGCTCACCCACGTGCGCTCGTCCTTCGTGATCTGCGCCACCCTGCCGCTCTCGATCCTCTTCTCCTTCATCCTGATGCGCGTCTTCGGCATCCCGTCCAACATCATGTCGCTCTCCGGGATCGCCATCTCCATCGGGGTCCTGATCGACGCCGGCATCGTGATCACGGAGAACGCCTACACGAGGCTGCAGCAGAAGTTCGGGGACGGGAAGGTCACGGGCGACACGCGCGACGTCGTCATCGAGGCCTGCCAGGCCGTCGGCAGCCCCGTCTTCTTCAGCGTCGTCATCATGCTCGTCTCCTTCCTCCCCGTGTTCGCCCTCTCCGGGATGGAGGGGCGCATGTTCCACCCGCTCGCGTTCACCAAGACGTTCGCGCTCCTGGGCGTCTCCCTGATAGCCATCACGGCGGTGCCGGCGCTCATTCCCACCTTCGTGCGCGGCCGGCTGCGCCGCGAGGAGAACAACTGGCTCGTCGCCAGCGTCATCTCCGTCTACCGCCCCGTCCTGACGTGGCTCTTCGCCCGCCCCGGCCTCGTCGTCTTCCTCATGGCCGCGACCGGCCTGGCCGCGATCGGGTTCGTCGACGCCAACGTCTTCTTCTCCGGCGCCCTCGACACCCGCACCTTCTTCCTCGGCGCCGTCGCCGTCGTCGTCGTCGCGGCCTCGCTCTTCGTCCGGACCTGGCCCCGCCGCCTCCTCACCTTCGGCCTCCTCCTCGCCCTCGCCCTCACCAGCTGGCGCTTCCCCAGGATCGGCGGCGAGTTCATGCCGCCGCTCGACGAGGGGAGCATCCTGGACATGCCGGTCACGCGCCCGAGCGCGAACGTCACGGAAGGCGCGTCGGGGCTCCTGGCCCGCGACGGCTGGCTCCGGTCGTTCCCCGAGGTCCACCAGGTCGTGGGCAAGGCCGGGCGCGCCGACACGCCGACGGACCCTTCCCCCGTCGACATGATCGAGACGATCATCACGCTCAAGCCCCGGGACGCCTGGCCGCGCAGGGCGGTGGCATTCGAAGAGGTCGAGCGGGAGGCCCGCGAGGTCGGCCGGCGCGTCGAGGCCGCCGCCGGCGGAACCCTCGAGGCCGCCGCCGTCAACGCCGCCGCCATGGACGCCTCCGCGCGGTTCGACCGCATCCTCCGCGAATACGCGACGCGGAGGTTCCGGGAAGGGGTGCCGGAGATGGGGCGGGCGCTCGTCGGCGTGGTGAGGGACGCGCTCTCGCGCCGCGCGGGCAGGCCGCTCGACGCGGGCGTGGAGGCCGTCGCCCGGGCGCGCGGCGAGGCCCTGGTCGAGGCGCCCTCCGAGGAGGAGGTGCGCGCCGCGGCCGCGGACCTGCTGTCCGCCGCGGGCGCAACCCTGCCGCCCGACGACCCCGGAGCGTTCGAGGCCGCGATGGCCTTTCTCCGGTCGGCGGCGGGGGCCGAGCGGAAGGGCTTCTACCAGCTCCTGCTGGAGCAGGTGGAGGCCCGGCGCGACGGGTTGTGGACCGAGCGGGCGCGGACCCTGAACTGGGAGCTGGAGGACATGGCGCCGGGGATCCTCGTCGGCGTGCTGGCGGAGGAGCTGTCGCGCCAGGGTCACACCGCCCGGCTGCTTCCGCGGGAACTGACGGAGGCGGAGCTGCAGGGCGTGCGGTCCGCGCTGGAGCCGGAGGTGCGGAAGCGGCTGCGGCTCGAGCGCAAGGAGAAGGCGGCGATCGTTCGCGAGATGGACTCCGAGATCCAGGTGCCCGGGTGGACGAACATCTGGACGCAGCCGATCATCAACCGCATCGACATGCTGGCGACGGGCGTACGCACGATGATCGGCGTGAAGCTGTTCGGGCCGGACACGCGCGACCTGGACCGGATGCAGGGAATCGCGGCGGAGATCGCGGAGGTGCTGCGCAAGGTGCCGGGCGCCGTGGACGTCACGCCGGACCAGATCGTCGGCGAGAACTACCTCGAGATCGAGGTGGACCGGGAGAAGGCGGCCCGGTACGGGGTCAACGTCGAGGACGTGCAGGAGGCCATCGAGGTCGCGCTCGGCGGGAAGGTCATCACCATGACCGTCGAGGGCCGCCAGCGCTTCCCCGTCCGCCTCCGTTACACGCGCGACTGGCGCGAGGACGAGGAGAAGGTGTCGGGGGTCCTGGTGAACGCGATGGCGACGGGCGACGGGATGCCGGCGGCGCAGATCCCGATCTCCATGGTGGCGGACGTCCGCGTGGTGTCCGGCCCGAGCATGATCAAGACCGACAACGGGCTGCTGCGCTCGTACATCCAGCTCAACGTCCGCGACCGGGACATCGTGTCTTTCGTGGAGGAGGCGAAGCGGGCCGTGGAGGAGAAGGTCGTCCCGAAACTTCCGCCGGGGTATTTCATCGAGTGGAGCGGCCAGTTCGAGCACCAGCAGCGGGCGGCGCGGACGCTCCGGGTGGTGCTGCCGCTCGTGCTGCTGATCATCGTGGTCATCCTCTACCTGACGTTCCACCGCGCGGCCGACGCCCTGATCATGCTCACCGCGGTGCCCGGCGCGCTCGCGGGCGGGGTCTTCGCCCAGGTCATCGCCGGCTCGAACTTCAGCGTCGCCGTCTGGGTCGGGTACACGATCTGCTTCGGCCTCGCGGGCTCGACGGCGATCGTGATGCTCACCTACCTGAGGGAGTCCATCGAGCGCCGCGGCGGCCTGGCCGCGATGAAATCGGAAGCCGAGATCGAGCAGGCCGTCCTGGAGGGCGCCGTCCACCGGCTCCGCCCCAAGCTCATGACCGAGGCGACGACGATCATCGGCCTCGTGCCGATGCTCCTCGCGTCCGGCGTCGGCGCCGAGATCATGCGGCCGATGGCGGCGCCCGTCCTCGGCGGCATCCTCGTCGCCGACGAGGTCATCGACCTGTTCATCCCCGTCCTGTTCGCCTGGGTGCGAAAACGGGAATGGCGCGCGCTTCAGAATCCTTAGGATCACGGGCATCGCCCGGAACACATTCCTGGAGGGAGAAATGACCAACCTGATCGGCAAGGCGGCCGCCGCGGCCGTGCTCGCGCTGAGCCTCGCGGCCTGCGCGGAAGACAAGGAGTCGAGCGAGGGAGCGCGCGTCGTGAAGCTGGCGGTCACGGGCGTGCAGGCGGGATGCTGCGACAGCGCGGTTGCGGACGAGGTGAAGAAGATAGCGGGCGTCGCGAGCGTGGCCTTCGAGGAGGACAAGACCGGGAAGCGCGCGGTGATCCGCCTGAAGCCCGACTCTTTCCTGTCGCTCTCGAAGATGCAGGAGGCCCTCAAGGCCGCAACGGCCTCCATGGGGAAGGCGATGGGCCTGGAGTACAAGCTGGACGAAGCGAAGGTCCCGGTCGACGCGCACGTCGCGTTCCGGACCGGCCCGATCGCGGACAAGGCCGCCCTCGACAAGGCCCTCGCGGCGCTCAAGGGGTTCGAGTCTTCCTCCGTCGAGGAAGGCAAGGCGGTGTCGACCCTGACGCTGAAGTTCAAGGAAGGCGAGGCGGGGAACCTGAAGGACGCGCTGGCCGCGCTGAAGGACGCGAAGGTGGACGTGAAGGACGTGGACTTCCTCGGCGCGCCGACGAAGAAGTAGAACCGGACGATGCGCCGCCGGCCCCCGGGGCAGGGCTTCCGGGGGCCGCTTCCTTTTCCGCACCCCCGCTTCCGGCACGCCGTGACATAATCCGCCGCCCGAAAATTCCCGCGACCCCAGTCCAGGTGACGCCATGGCTGCGAAGAAGCCCGCCCGGAAAGCCGCGCGGAAGCCCGCAAAGGCTCCCGGCACGAAGAAGCCCGCAGGCCCGCCGGCCCTTCCCCCCGAGGCCCGGATGCTGCAGCTGATCGGGGGGCACTGGGTGGCGCGGACGATGCAGGTGCTGGCGCAGCTGGGCGTCGCCGACCGGCTGAAAGGCGGCGCGAAGACGGCGGCGGAGCTGGCGGCGGCCGTGGGGGCGAACGCCGGGGCGCTCGACCGGCTGATGCGCGCGGCGGCGATGGCGGGGGTTTTCCGCGTGGACAAGGGCGCCTACGGGCTCACGCCGCTGGGCGACACGCTGCGGAGCGACACGCCGAACTCGCTCCGGAACTTCGCGACCTTCTTCGCCGAGCCGTGGTACTGGCAGGTCTGGTGCGAGCTGCTGCACTCGGCGAAGACGGGGAAGCCGGCGTTCAACAAGGTGCACGGCCAGCCGGCGTTCGAGTGGTTCGTGAAGCACCCGACGGCGGTGGAGGTGTTCAGCCGCGCGATGACGTCGTTCACGCGGCAGATCGCGGCGGCGGTGGCGGAGGCGTACGACTTCGGGAAGATCCACACTCTGGTGGACGTGGGGGGGAGCCACGGGACGCTGCTGGCGGGGATCCTGAAGGCGAACCCGACGATGCGCGGCGTCGTGTACGACCTGCCGCAGGTGGTGGAGGGGGCCAAGGCGGCGCTGGGCCAGGCCGGCCTCGCGAACCGCACGGAGTGCGTCGGCGGGAACTTCTTCGACGGCGTCCCGCGCGGCGACGCTCACATCCTGAAGCACATCATCCACGACTGGAGCGACGAGCAGAGCGTGACGATCCTGCGGCACTGCCGGGCCTCGATGCCGCGGGACGGGCGCGTGCTGCTCGTCGAGGCCGTCCTGCCGGACGGCCCGGAGCCGCATTTCGGGAAGCTGCTCGACATCGAGATGCTGGCGATGACGCAGGGCGGCCGCGAACGGACGGAGGCGGAGTTCCGGGAGCTGCTCGGCCGGTCCGGCTTCACCCTGACGCGGGTCGTCCCGACGAAGTCGCCCGCGTGCGTGATCGAGGGGACGCCGGCCTAGGTCACGCCTTGCGGGCGTCCCGGCTGGCGAGCCAGAGGGTCAGCGGCACGCTGAAGGCGAGGCTGCCCGCGAGGGAAAGCGCCACGAACGCCAGCGGCCCGGGGCGGCGGAGGCCGGCCCTGCCGACCAGCCACGCCGCCAGGAACATCAGGAAGAACGCCTCCGCGATGAACACGGCGGCCGCCGGGTTGCGCAGCGCGGCCTCGAGCGCCGCGGGGCGCGCGAACGCGACCCAGAGGAAGACGCCGTTGGGGACGAGCAGGCCGAGGATCGACAGGGCGAGCAGCGTGCGTTCCTGCGTGGCGGTGAGCGGCGTCAAGGGCGGTCCTCCGTCGGGGGTGGCCCGAGCATACCCGCGCGAGCGGGTTCAGGCGCCGGCGAGGCGCGCGAGGGCCTCCAGCCGCCGGAGGGCCGCCCCCGCGCCGCTGCGGCGGGCGATCCCGAGGCCGGAAGCGACGGACTCCCGGGCCGCGGACGCCCGGCCCAGCGCGAGGTGGGATGCGGCCGCGTCCTCCAGGACCTGGAGCCGCTCCGCGGCGGCCGTCTCGACCGGCGCGAGCTCGAGCGCCCGCTGCAGCAGGCCCAGCGCCTCGGACGCACGCCCCGCCTGCGCCCGGACCCTGGCCAGCGCGCTGACGGCGACCGCCTCGCCGCGGGGGTCGCGGTTCGACCGCGCAAGCTCCACCGCGGCCTCCAGCTCCCGCGCCGCGCCTTCCGGATCCGCGTCCGCGGCCAGGAGCCCCCGCAGCCGGTTCACCGACGACCGCAGCGACTCGAACCGCTGGGACTCCACGATGGCGGCCGCTTCCCCGAGCGCGGCCCCCGCGGCCGCGCGATCCCCCTTCTTCAGGGCAAGGTCGGCCATGTAGATCAGCGTCATGGCCTCGTCGTAGTTGTTCCCGCTCTCCCGACACCCCGCGAGCGCCTCCCCGAAGTCGCGCGCGGCGCCCTCCTCGTCGCCCGTCAGCATCCGGGAACTCGCGAC
>JADLHC010000025.1 GCA_020849035.1 Planctomycetia bacterium | reverse complement strand
GGGCGATGACGACGCGCTCGAGGCCGATGGCGAAGCCGACGGCGCCGGCCTTGTCGCCGCCCATTTCCTCGATGAGGTTGTCGTAGCGGCCGCCGCCGCCGATGGCGTCCTGGGCGCCGAGGCCGGGGGCGGTGAACTCGTAGACGGTGCGGGTGTAGTAGTCGAAGCCGCGGACGAGGCGGGGGTCCTGGCGGAAGTCGGCGCCGGACTTCTGAAGGGCCGCGGTGAAGGCCTGGTCATGGGCGAGGCAGTCGGCGCAGAGGGACTCCTGGATGCGCGGGGCGTCGGCGGTGAGCTTGACGTCGTTTTCGACCTTGCAGTCGAGGATGCGGAAGACGTTCCGGTCGAAGCGCCGCCGGCAGTTCTCGCAGAACTGGCCGATGAGGGGGGCGAACTTCGCCTTGAGGGCGTCGCGGTACTTCGGCCGGCAGTTCGGGCAGCCGATCGAGTTGACCTTGGTCTTCACGCCGGGGACGCCGAGCTCCTCGAAGAAGCGAAGCGCGAGCAGGACGGTCTCCGCGTCGAGAAGCGGGTCCGTCGCGCCGAGGGCCTCCACGCCGAACTGATGAAACTGGCGCAGGCGGCCCTTCTGCGGGCGCTCCTTGCGGAAGTTGGGGCCGATGTAGAAGAGCTTCTGGAACGCCTTCTTCTTGAACAGCCCGTGCTCGACGCAGGCGCGGACGAAGGACGCGGTGAGCTCGGGGCGGAGCGTGAGCGAGTCCTTCTCGCCCTTGGCCTCCCCTGAGCGAGGCCCATCGGGCCGAGCCGAAGGGTCGAAGGTGAACATCTCCTTCTCGACGATGTCCGTCACCTCGCCGACGCTTCGCACGAACAGGTCCGTCGACTCCATGATCGGCGTGCGCATCTCACGGTAGCCGTACGTCTCCGCGACCTTGCGGGCGGTGTCTTCGATGCGGCGCCAGACCGGCATGCGGTCGGGGAGGTGATCTTCAAAACCCAGCGGTGCTTGGATGCTCATGGGGGGCGCAATGTAGACGATCGGTTGGCGGCGCGAAAGGTTCGCGGCGGGGAAAACGGCCACGAAAGGAAAAACGAAAAAGGAAAAAGGAAAAACGAAAACAAAACGGCCACGCCTGCGGGTGGGCGTGGCCGGAGGTTTTTGTTTTTCGTTTTTTCTTTTTCGCTTTTCCTTTATTCGTTCCTTGCGGCGTCGTCGCCCTCTACCGCAGCTTCACCTTCCCGACCTCCGCTCCCTTCCCGCCCGCGTCCTGCCGCACGAACCACGCAAATCCCCCGTCGCGGCCGACGACCGGCCGCAGGAACTGCCGGTTTTCCTCCTCCACGATCCGGCGGACGGGGATTTCGCCCGTCCGGACGTCGGGCTCGAGGCCGCACTCCCACGCCTGCCAGAGGCCGTTCGCGGCGCGGCCCGAGAAGTAGGCGTGCAGGCCGTCCGGGGCAAAAACGGCGTCCTCGATGCCGGGGGCGCGGGCGAGCGTGCGGAATTCGGAGCCGTCGGGGGAGAGGAGGCGCAGCGCGGACTGGCGCGGCTCGTTGCGGCCCGTCTGCACGAACATCAGCCAGAGGCCGTTCGGGGAGAGGGCGAGCGTCGAGAGCGTCGCGTTCGTCGCCTGGTAGACGCGCGCCACGGAGGGCGCCTCGCCCGTCAGGTCCGCCGCGCCGATCCCGTCCGGCTCGTTCGCCGCCGCGCCGACCAGCGCGAACACCTTCTTGCCGTCCAGCGACCACGCCGCGCCGCCCCCGAGGAGCAGCCCGTCCGCGGCGCCGATCTCCTTCGGCGACTGGCCGTCCGCCGTCACCACCACCAGCTTGCCGTTGCGGACGAAGGCGAAGCGCTTCCCGTCCGGCGACAGCGCGGGGGCGCCGGCGGGGGCGTCGCCGAGGTCGACGGGGAGCATCTTGGCGGCGGGGACGACGGTCCAGAGGTGGCCGCCGCTGACCCAGGTCAGGTGTTCGCTGTCGGGGGACACCCACCAGCGCTCCACCTTGCCCCCGGCGTCGCGGACTGGCCCGCGGACCTTGCCGTCGGCGTCGTAGCTGACGAAGCGGTCGCCGGCGGCGCCGGACTCGAGGACGAGGACGCCGTCGCCGAAGGGGGAGACGCGGGCGTCGGCGGGGAGGATGGCGAGCATTGCGGGCGCGGGGACGACGGGCGGCGGGGCGACGAGCTTGTTGCCGTCCGGCGGCTGCGGGCGCCGCGGCGCGGCCGGGGCACCGGGCTCGGGGGCCTTTCGGTCGCGCACGGGCGCTTCGCGCTCCGTGAGCGCCTCGCGGTCCTCGGCGGGAGCCGGCTTGCCGGCTTCGCGGCTTTCGCCGGCGTCCTGTGCGAACAGCGGGCAGGCGATCAGGCCGGCGAACAGGGCGTACGTCGCGAATCGAAGCATCGGGATCTCCCGGATTTGTGTCAGGTGTTGTGCCGGATTGGACGCGCGCGGGCCGCCGGAGTTCACGGAATTCCGGCGGCCGTGAAGTGCGCGGCGGCCAGGCCGGCCATCTCCTCCGGCGTCCCCGAGGACAGCCGCAGCGCCCCCTCGAGCTTCCGGAACCACGTCGACTGCCGTCGCACGAGCGTCCACGTCCGCGCCGCCATCAGCGTCGCCGCCTCCTCCTTCGTCATCCGCCCGTCCGCCACCGCCCGCGCTTCCTCGTACCCGATGAACTTCCGCGTCTCCGTCGAGAGCGTCAGCCGGCGCGCCTCCTCCACCAGCCCGCCCGCCAGCATCCCGCGCGCCCGCTCCACGATCCGCCGGCGCAGCTCGTCCCGCGGCGGGTCCAGCAGCACGATCCGCGCCGGGCGCCTCTCCGCCCCCCACTGCGTCTGCAGCTCGGAAATCGTCCGCCCGGTCAGCCGGAACACCTCGATCGCCCGCACCAGCCGCTTGCGGTCGTTCGGGTGCAGGCGCTTCGCCGACGCCGGGTCGACTTTCGCGAGCTCGGCGTGGAGGTCGGGAAGGGCCTCGATTTCGCGCCGGAGGGCGGGGTCCTGGGCGGGGCCTTCGAAGAGGCCTTCGAGGAGGGCCTTGAGGTAGAGGGGGGTGCCGCCGGCGAAGAGGGCCTTTTTTCCGCGGGAGAGGACGTCGAGCTCGGCGGCGTGGGCGGCCTTGAGCCAGTCGGCGACGGAGAAGGTGGCGGCGGGGTCGGCGATGTCGAGGAGGTGGTGGGGGATGCGGGCGCGGTCGGCGGGGGAGGGTTTTGCCGTGCCGACGTCCATGCCGCGGTAGACGGTGGCGGAGTCCATCGCGAGGATCTCGGCGCCGATCATCTCCGCGACGAGGAGCGCGACGGCGGTCTTGCCGGAGGCGGTGGGGCCGGTGAGGACGAGGGCGGGGGAGGCCACACAGGGACGATACGGGAGCGGCGGCCTTGTGGCCAGCGGGCGGCCTGCGCCTCTGCGGCCTATCGCCGTTCGCGCGGCTCGGCGCGCAGCCCTTCGATCCACGCGCGGAGCGCCTGCTCGCCCATCACGTCCTCGACCTCGACGGCGAGCGGCGGCATGCGCGCGCGGAACTCGCCGCGGGAGTGCATGCTCGTGAGCAGCGTGCTTTCGTCGGGCTTCCCGGGGACGACGAGTCCCTCCAGCGCTGTCCGGTAGACCGGCGTGGCCTCGACGCTCCCGAGCTGGTCCGTGCGCAGGGAGAGGTCGAAGTCGCGCCAGGGGTTCCAGCAGCGGACGTAACCGCCCGGCGGGCGGTGCTGGTTGTGGCAGTGGGCGCAGTTCGCGTGGAGGTAGCCGAGCGCCGCGCGCGTCGCCTCGTCGCCGGGCAGGGCGGGCTCGGCGGCCGGCGGGTGCGACAGGCGCCCTTCCCCCGACAGGCGCTTCAGCGTCGCCTCGCCTTCGGGCGCGTCGTGCGCCAGCTGGATCGCCGAGAACCCGAGCACGCGGCTCCGTGTCCCCTCGTGGCACCCCTGGCACGCTCCCGCCGGCGGCACGTCGTGCTCCGTCCCGCGCGCGTTCGCCAGCCCGCCGTCGCAGCGCCACGCCTCGCGCCCGTCCGCGTCCCACAGGTACGCGACGGCCACCCAGTCCGACGGGTCCGGCCCGTACTTCCCGAGGAACCTCGTCTCGATCCGCACGCCGTCCCGCACGAACTCTTTCCACACCTTCGTCCCCACCGGGAACTGCCAGTCGTCCATGTCCGCCGTGTCGATCGCCTCCCCGGGCGGCACCCGGATCCACCGGCGCTTCTCCGCCCCGTCGCTCCACAGCTCCCACCCCGGCGTGTACGGCACCACGCCCGGCGCCAGCACGCCGCCCGCGACGTCCGCGTACAGCCCCGTCTCCGACAGCCGCCGCGGCGCCTCCCCCAGCCGCTCCGGCGCCACGTCGTAGCACGTCGCCGGATCCCAGCAGCCCGCCAGCACGGCGGCAAGGGCGAGCAGGGAAGCGAGGCAAACCAGGCGCATCGTGACCGTGAGCTTACCCCGGTGGCGTTCCGACCGGCCACAACGACGAGGGGAACGGAGGCCGGCCGGCCTGCCGGCACGCCTCCCGGATCTTCTCCGCCTCCGCCTCGAACGCCACCTCGCCGAACGTGCGCAGGATCGCACCGGCGGCCTCCCACGACACGCGCGCCTCCTCCACTTTCCCGCACGCCAGTTGGCACAGCGCGAGGTCGCACTGGTGCCCCGCCTCGACCCGGCGGTTGCCGACCTCACGGTCCAGCCGGATGGCTTCCCGGAAGGCGCTTTCCGCTTCCTCGTGCCGGCCGGAATCCGAGAAGTGGGTCGCCAGGTTTCCCAGGGCGAGGGCCTCGAAGCGGCGGTTGCCGACTTCCCGGTGGATGTCCAGCGATTGCCGGCAGGTCCGGACGGCCTCGATCGTCCGCCCCTGGAGCATTTCGACCTGCGCGAGGCTGCCGAGCACGATCCCTTCGCTCCGGCGCTCTCCGGCTTCCCGCGCGGCGGCCAGGGCGCGCACGAGCGTCGCCTCCGCGTCGGCGAGCCGGCCTTCCTGAACTTCGAGCTGCGCCAGGTTGTTGAGGGACGTGGCCGCGGCCGCCCGCTGGCCGGTCTCCTGCTGGATGCCCAGCGCTTCCCGGTAGCAGCGCCGCGCTTCATCGGGCCGGCCGAGTTGCGAGCAGAGATTGCCGAGATTGCCCAGGCCCAGGGCCTCCGCCGGCCGGTTCCCGCAGGCTCGGTGGAGTTCCAGGGCCTGCCGCGTCAGGGCCTCCGCCTCCGCCGTCTTCCCGGACTCGCGCAGAAGGATGGCCAGGTTCCCGAGCATCTCCCCTTCCGACCTCCGGTTGCCCGTCTCCCGGGCGATTCCGAGCGCCTCCGTCGTGATCCGGATCGCTTCCTCGCGCCTTCCCGTCTGCAGCAGGACCACACCCAGGTTTCCCAGGCAGATTCCCTCCAGCGGCCGGTGTCCCTCCTTCCTCGAGACGGCGACGGCCCCACGGTACAGCTCCTCCGCCAGCGGCATCCGCCCGGCGATGCGCGCGACGTTGCCGGCGCGGCGAAGCGCTTCGCCCTGCTCCAGGCCCCCGGAGAGGCCCGCGAGGGCCCGCCACGCGGGAAGCGCTTCTTCCGGCCGGAAGGAGCGTTCGGAATGTTCGGCGGCGCGGCGCAGGTAGAGCTTCCGGATCGCGGCGATTTCAGGCCCGCCGGACGGGTCCGCGAGGTCGGCGTGCCGCGCGATTTCGGCTGCGAACGGGTCGATCGGGTGCGGATCGATCCGGTCCGAGTCCGGGGCGGCGCGGAGCGGCCGGGACGCGGGGCGGCCGCCGCAGAGCTTCTCCAGGGCGACGAGTGCCGCCGCATGCAGGCGGGCCCGGTCGCCCGGGAGCTGCAGCTGGTAGGCCGCGTCGCGCAGGAGCGCGTGGCGGAAGGCGTGCAGGGTCCCGTTGCTCATCGGCGCGTGCGCCGGCGTTTCCGGGCCACGACCAGGAAGGCCGCGGTGAAGCGCGACGTGGCGACGCCCGTGGGGCCCGCGATGCGGGCGGCGCGGAATCCGGCGGCGCGCAGCTTCGCGAGCAGCTCCCGCCCGGGGAGCGCGCCGGCGATTCAGGTGGACCAGGCGTCCATGTCGGCGAGCACGCGGCGCGGGATCGAGGCGACGACCAGGAGGTCGGCCGCGACGAACCGGCCGCCCGGGCGGAGGACGCGGTGGATCTCGCGGAAGGCGGCGTCCTTGTCGGGGACGAGGTTGAGCGCCCCGTTCGAGAGGACGAGGTCGAATGAGGCGTCGGGGAAGGGCAGGCGCTCCACCGACGCGGCGCGGAACTCGACCCGCCCGCCCTTCCAGCCGCGCGCCGCCCGCCGGGCGACGGCCAGCATCGCGGGGGTCAGGTCCACCCCGGCAGCGCTTCCGCACATCCGCGCTGCAACAAAAACATCGGTTCCGGCGCCGCAGCCGGCGTCGAGGACGCGGTCGCCCGGGCGGGGCCCGCAGAGGGCGAAGGGGGTGCCGACGCCGGCGAAGCGCGCGAGGGCGGCGTGGGGGACGGCGCGGAGCCAGGCCGGGTCGTAGCCGCGCGCGAGGGCGCCGCGGCGGCCGGTTTCGTAGGGGAACAGGCCGGAGATGCGCCGCGCCGCCCGGCGGTACTTCGATTTCACCGCTGCGCGCAATGCGGAGGGGCTCGGCATGCCCGGATGGTACGCGATCGGCTCGCGCCCATTTCGCCCTCGACGCGCCCCCGGGCGATTTGTCCCAATGGCGCCATGCCGCGCCTCGTTGCCGCAGGCCTCCTCGTCGCCCTGGCCGCTTCCGCCAGCGCCGAGGCGCCCCTGCCACCGGACTCCGAAATCCACGGGATGAGGGCTCTGGCGCGCCGGGGGCACGTGAAGCCGTTCGACAAGGTGGCGCCGAAGGAGGGGGCGTGGCCTTCGGAGCGCGCGGAAGCCGAAGTAGGCGGCGCGGCATGAGCGGCGCCCGTCCTCCCGAGACTCCGGCCACGCGCTTCCTCCGCGACCACGGCGTCGCGTTCACCGACCACCTCTACGACTACGAGGAGCACGGCGGCACCGCGGTTTCCTCGCGCGAGCTGGGGGTGGAGGAGCACGCCGTCGTCAAGACGCTCGTCATGGAGGACGACGCGAAGCGGCCGCTGCTCGTGCTGATGCACGGCGACCTGAAGGTCTCGACGAAGACCCTCGCGCGGCAGATCGGGGTGAAGTCCGTCGCGCCGTGCCGGCCGGACGTGGCGCAGCGCCACACCGGTTACATGGTCGGCGGCACGTCGCCTTTCGGGACGAAGAAGCCGCTGCCGGTCCACCTGGAGCGCACGATCCTCGACCTGCCGGCGATCTACATCAACGGCGGGCGACGCGGCTACCTCGTCGGGATCGCTCCCGCGGAGATCGTGCGCGTCCTCGCGCCGACGATCGTGGAGTGCGGCCAGCGGGAGTGAGGGCGGGCCCCGACTACAATGGAGCCGTGCCGGCATTCTCCGCCGAGGACGAATACCTCTTCCGCCATCCGTTGCTGCGCGCGGCCGCCTACGACCTGCACCTGCCCGGGGAACGCGCGCGCCTGCACCGGCTCGCGCTGCAGGTCCTCGAGGATCACCTGGGCGGGGTGCCGCCGGCTCCGTCGACGGCGAAACCCGAGCTGGACCCGCATCCGAGCAACGAGCACTCCGCCGAACTCGCGCTGCACGCGCGACTCGCCGCCGCGACCGGGGAGCCCAGCCTGCGGGCTCGCGAACTCCGGTACCTCACCCGGGCCGCGATCGGGTGCGAGTCCCGCTACCGTTACGCCGAGGCCGCGGCCCACCTCGAGGCGATCTCCCGCCACCCGGACCTGCCCGCGGCGTCGCGCCTCCCCGCGCTCCTGCGTGCCGCCCAGCGCTGGGACGATGCGGGCGCGGCAGACCGCGCGCTCGCGGCGCTCTTCGCCGCGGAGGCCATGCCCGACGAGTCGCGCGCGTGGCAGGACCGGGCCGCGCGCGCAAGGCTGGCCGGCGCCGTCTATCTTCACTGCGGGGAACTCGGCGCCGCTGAGGCCAACGACCGCTACGCCCTCCGGCTCGCCCGCGAAAACGGCGACGGGGCCGGCGAGCTGCGCTCCCTCGGCGACCTGGCCAATACCCTGCAGGAGCAGAGGCGCTTCGAGGAAGCGGAGGCCCTGTTCCGCGAGGCCCTCGCAATCGCAGGCGAGCGGGACGACCGGCGACAGCGGGCGGTTCTCCTGTCGAATCTCGCGGTCCTGCTCGGGCGGACGAGGGGGTTCCGCGAACGGCAGGCCCTCCACGAGGAGGCCCTTCGCCTGCACCGCGAGATCGGGAACCGCCGTTTCGAGGCCGTCGCCCTCGGGAACCTCGGGCAGATCCTGTGGGCGGGAGGAGACTTCGCGGGCGCGCTGCAGTGCCACACCGCGGCGCTGGCCCTGCATCGCGAAATCGGCCATCGGCGTTTCGAGGGCGTCGAACTCGCGAACCTGGGCCGGGTGCTCCAGGATCTCGGCAGGCTCGCGGAGGCCGAGGACGCCTACCTCCAGTCCCTGGCGATCGCGCGCGAAGGAGGCAACCGGATCGTGGAGGGGTGCACGCTCGCAAGCCTGGCCGACCGGCGGCGGCGGACGGAAGGGCCGGCCGCCGCAGGGCCGCTCTTCGACCTGGCCCTCGGGATCCTGCGCGCGCTCGGGCAGGATTTTGCGCTCGGCGACGCTCTCACCGACTACGGCCTCTGCCTGCTCGCGGCCGGCCGGGTGGAAGACGCGCGCACCGCCTGGCAAGAAGGGGCGGGCCTGATGCGGGCGTCCGGGGACGCCGACTCGTTCGAGCGCACCGTGAGGATCATGCGCGCCGAGTGCGCCGCGCAGGGCGCGGAGCCGCTGGACCGGCCTACAGCCCCGTCACGAACCGCACCCAGTCCTTCTCGAGCCGGTCGAGGTCCGGGATGAACTTCGAGAGAGGCTCGTCGCGCCCGTCCGCGACGGCCTTGCGGTAGTCGGCCCAGGCCTTCCGGTAGGCCGCGTTGCCCGTCTCCGTGAGGTAGTAGTTGAGCGCCCAGCACTCGGAGTAGAACAGAAGCGCCTTCTGCGCGTCGCTGTTGATGAGCGCGAGCGCGTCGCCTTTCCACAGGTCGGCCAGGGGGATGTGCTTCCCCTCGAGCATCGCGTCGCGGATGCGCGGCAGCCGGCTGTCGGGCGCGCCGCCGAATTTCCAGGCCTTGCCGTCCCAGTCGAACCCCTCGAAGTAGGTCGCCATCCCCTCGGCGAACCAGCTCGGCGCCTTCGCGCCCGGCGCGATGCGGAACCAGTACAGATGAGCGCCCTCGTGCGCCATCGTCTGCAGGAACTGCGCGCGGTTGCCCGTCTTGTTCCAGCCCGCGACCGTCAGCGAGTCGCTCGTGGCGAATCCCGCGGCGCCGAGGTGGTCTTCCATCTTCTTCTCGACGCAGTAGCGACGGTAGTCCTCATAGCTGCGGAATGCGAACAGCGTCATCTTCCCGTTCGGCCCGGGCTTCGGCTCCGCTCCGTCGTAGTACGCCTTGTACGCCCCGTACGCCGCCTCGATCAGCCCCGCCAGGTCCTTCGCGAACGCCTCCGACTCGTTCGTGCGAATCGTGTAGTGCGCCGTCTCCTCCACCCACGCGTTCTCCCACTTCTTGTGGTGCTCGTCCCACTCCTCGCCCGTCACCCACCTGCCGTCCAGCTTCCGGAATCCGCGCGCCAGCAGCTTCGCCTCGTCCCCCGGGAGCCACTTCCCGTCCACCTGCACCATCCCCTTCGCCAGCATCTCCCGGTCCTTCGCCGGCACCCACCCTCCCTCCCACGGCAGCAGCCCCTTCTCGAGGTTCGCCTTCTCCTCCTTCGTCGCGTACTGCCCGCGGAACCACGTGAACCCGTCGCCCGGCGCCGGCACGCCCCGGCGGCGCGCGATGAACGCCGTCACCCCCGGGCGCAGCCCCGCCTTCGTCTTCCACACCTCCGCGAACAGCGCCGCCGCCCGGTCCCGCAGCCCCGCGTCCCACGCGAGGCACCCGAGCCCGTACGTCTCGTCCGCCGTCAACCCCGCCTGCACCGCGAAGTCGCAGAACACCTCCGCGTCCAGGTACGCCCACGGGAACCGGCCCTGGCCGCCCGCGATCGTGAAGTCGAACGCCTCCAGGTCCGCCTTCACGATCGCCAGCTCCGTCTTCCCGACCTTCGCCTTCAGCTTCAGCTTCCCTGCGTTGATCCCCGCCACCAGCTTCCCCAGCGCCCCCGCCATCCCCTTCACCTGCGGCAGCCGCTCCTCGACCTCCGCCTTGCGCACCGCGCTCTTCAGAGCCGCCAGCACCAGCTCGTACTCGGCGGCGGCGCGCTGGAAGCGGTAGCGGCGGACGAGGGCCTCGATCTCGGCGACCGTGAGGAGGTGGACGGCCTGCTCGCGGCCGAGGCGGAGGCGCTCGGGCTGGGCGCCCTCGCCCTGCAGCTCGCGGTCTACGGAGGCGACGAAGGCGTCGAAGTCGCGGACGCGGACGGCGTGGCGGGCGAGGTAGG
>JADLHC010000024.1 GCA_020849035.1 Planctomycetia bacterium | reverse complement strand
CGCGATCCCCGAGACGCCCGCGGCGACGGGGACCTCCTCGCGGGGCTCGACCGTGCCGACCGTCTCGACGGTCCAGCTGAGGGGCACGCGCTGGACGGCGGCGACCGTGACGCGCGGCGCGCGGCGGGCGCCGCCGGGCTGCTGGGGAGCGCCCCCGCCGGAGGGCTTGCGGCAGCCGGCGGCCATCAGGGCGGCCAGGACCAGGGCGCGCCGCGCGGTCGACATCATGTCGGGAAACTCCGATGGAGCCGGCCGGACCCGGGGAGCACTCCAGACCGGGAGACGGCATTAACGCGGGCGAAGGGGGGCGGAATTCCCGGGAAGCGCCGGTTCGAGCGGGCCAGTATCGACTCGGCGCCGAGATCGGTCAACGCCGCCCGGACCGGTGAAACCCCGCCCCTTCCTCAGGTGTATACTCCGTCCACCCCTCACGCGGAGGTCTCCATGCGCCCGTTCGCGTTCCTCGTCCTGGCCGCTTCGCTCGCCCGTGCCGGGGACCCCGTCGAAATGAAAGTCGAGGACAAGCCGGGGGACACCCTCGTCGTCGCGGAGGAGGAGCGGATCGAGGGAAAGATCCGTTACGAATCCGTCCGCGGGAAGTCGAAGGCCGACTTCGGCAAGCGCAAGCAGGACTTCCTGTCGCTCAAGAAGTGGCAGTACGACCAGGACTGCGAGAAGGCCGAGGCCGAGGCGTCGACGCGGAAGCGCGACTTCGCGGCGGCGACGAAGGAGGAGTTCGAGGAGGACGGCAAGACCCGGAAGAAGCTGCAGTTCCCGCACCACCAGCGCAAGGTGACGGTGGCGAAGACGAAGGAGGGGCAGGCGGTGTACATCGAGGGGGAACAGCCCGAGGACGGGCTGGCGGAGCAGGGGTGGATCGACGTGCTCCCGAAACTGCTGCCGAAAGACGCGCTTGCGCAGGGCAAGGAGTACGAGATCGACGGCGCCGCCGTCCTGACCGCGTGGTCTCACGGCGGGTACGACGCGAAGAAGGCGAGCGGGTCCGGGAAGGGGAAGTGGTCCGACACGGAGAAGGTCGGGAAGCTCAAGTGCGCGAAGCTGCTCGTGAACTTCACGATGCACGGGGAGGGCAAAGACCTCCCGACGGTGGACGCGAGTCTCCAGGGCTACGTCTGGTACGCGCTGGAGGAGAAGAAGATCGTGAAGGCGGAGTTCGGGGGACCCATGACGATGAAGTTCCGCGTGAAGGACACGCCGGACATCGGGGACGTGGACGTGACGGTCACGGGCTCGATGAAGGAGTCGTTCGTCGCCGAGACGCTGGGGAAGTAGGGCGGGAGGGGGGGGCGGGCACGGGATCGCCGCCCCCGGATGACGCAACGCGTCAAAGGACGTATTCGCGCTCGTACTCCTGCCGGTAGAACTCCGCGATCTCCACCTGTCCCATCGCGGCGTACACCTCCGCCATGTCCTTCTTCACGTCGGGCAGCCCCGTCAGCTTCATCGAGTCCTTCAGGTACACCACCGCTTTGCGGAAGTCCCCCGCTTCCCGCGCGAGGCGTCCGAGGCGCGCGAGGAGGGGGCCGCTGGGGCCGGCGATGTCGAGGATCTCCTGGAAGACGCGGAGGGCGGCGGGGAAATCGCCCGCGCCGACGAGGACGAGGCCGAGCGCGTGCATGGTGGGGAGGTGGTCGGGCGCCTGGCGCAGGGCGAGCTCGTAGCAGACGCGCGCGTCGTCCCAGTGCCCGAGCGCGGCGTAGCACCGGCCGAGCGAGCACCAGGCCTCGGCGAACGTGCTGTCCATCTCCGCCGCCTGCCGGTAGTGGCGCGAGGCCTCGGCGTAGTCGCCCGCGCGGGCGTGCAGGTCGCCGATGGCCAGGCGCGCGGCGAGGGCGTTCTCCGGGTTTGAGGCCTCGCGGAGGAAGAACTCCCGGGCGAGGCCCGCGTTGCCGAGGTCCTGGTGGATGCGGCCGAGCACGATCCAGGCGCCGGGGCAGCCGTCCGCGGCCGCCCGTCCCGCGCAGGCGAGCGCATGCCCGATCGCTCCTTCGCGCACGAGGCGCATGGCGAGGGTGGGAAGGGCGTGGCGGCAGGCCCGCGCCCGCCTGGGATCGGCCATGCAGGCGTGCAGGAAAGGGGAGTCCTTCTCGAGGCGCGGGCAGGACTCGGGCCGGCCGCAGCAACGGCGGGAGCGGAGCCAGAGCCAGCTGGCGAGGAGGGCGGCGAGGGCCGCGAGCAGGAAGGGCTGGGCGCTCACATCGAGAACATCGGCGCGCGGCTGCGGCGGGCTTGACGGGTCGTGGGATGCGGTTCGGGGGCGGGTGCCTGGATGAAATTCCGAAAAAAACTGCGGAAACGGCGGCGCGCCTTCTTCGTGTTCTCGTAACGTCTGTTGCGGCTGTTGGTTGCGGCGTTGTGGAGCTTGCGCGATTCGCGGTGAGAGACGAGCGGGGAGGCTTGACAGGCGCGCTGTATACTTTATAATTTGTAAAGTATAAAGGTCGCCCGCTTCCTCCTCTCCTGCTTCGGAGTCCCCACGATGGGTACCAAGGGCAAGCTTCTCATCATCGCCCTGCTCATGTCGGGCATCGTCTCCCTCCTCGTCTGGTCCAAGAATGGCGATCGCAAGAAAATGCCGCCCGCCAGCGGGACCGGCAGCGGCGCCGTCGAGTCCGGCGGGCCTCTTGCCGACGACGCCTACGGGAGCCCCTCCCTCGAGCCGGGCAGCGGCGATCCCAATCACGTGACCCCGGCCGAGCCCGTCCCGGCCGACAGCGGCATCCGCATCGAGAGCGCAGACTCCGGCTCCCGCCTTCCCGCCGTCTCCGACAACGCCACCCACCAGGACCCGCCCGCCGGGCCCGCTCCCGCCGCCACGTCCCGGACCTACAAGGTCGAAGCCGGCGACTCGCTCGCCAGGATCTCGATGAAGGTCTACGGCAAGGAGAAGTACTGGCGCCAGATCTTCGAGGCGAACAAGGACAAGATGTCCAGCCCCGACGATCTCCTGCGCGTCGGAACCGCCCTCGCCATCCCGGCGATCGCGGATGCCGCCGCCGTCCAGCCGCCCGCCCCCAGGAACGAGACTCCCAGGGAAGTGATCAGCAGCGAACCGCCCAGGAACGAGGCCCCGAAGGCGCCCGCGCCGAAGACCTACAAGGTCAAGGCGGGCGACACGCTGAGCTCGATCGCCAAGGCGCAGCTCGGCGACGCGAACAAGTGGAAGGCGATCTTCAGCGCCAACCGCGACAAGCTCACCAGCCCGGACTCACTGTGGGAGGGGCTGGAACTCCAGATCCCGTAGCGCCCGAACACATCGTCGAACCTGGGGCCATTCGGAGAGGGATGCCCTCAGGCACATGCGAAGGGGCCGGCGTGGGGCCGGCCCCTTCCGTTTTTTTTTCGGGCCGCCGAATCGGGGGGCGGACGGAGGCGCGAACGGCTGCGCGCCCTTGACAGCGCCCCCTTCGCTCAGTATGTTTCCCCGCTCTTCACAAAACCCCATCGCTCGGAGATTTCGTCGTGGCACACAAGAAAGGGCAGGGCGCCAGCCGCAACGGGCGCGATTCCAACGGGCAGCGCCGTGGCATCAAGTGCTACGAGGGCGAGTTGGTCCAGCCGGGGAACATCATCCTGCGCCAGTGCGGCACGAAGTTCATCCCGGGGCGCGGAACGCGCCTGGCGAGGAACTGCGACATCTACGCCGTCGCGTCGGGAACGGTGAAGTACCAGGGGAAGAAGGTGCACATCCTTCCCCAGGGCGTCGCCGCGGCGCCCGCCCGTCCGGCCGCGAAGCCCGCGACCCCCGCGACGAAGTAACGCGGGGTTCCTGGCGGCGGGAGGTGTCGCGCCCCACGGGGCCTGCAGCGGCGAGTCGCTTCGCCTGAGACGCAGGAACTCCGTACGGGGAGCGAGAACGGCTACTCGGCGTCCTCTTCGCCCGATACAAGCTCTTCGTCGTCCACGACTTTCCGCCTCTGGATGGCCTTGATCAGCACGGTCGCGAAGGAGCCTTTCGGCAGCGCGAAATTCAGCCGGAAGAACTGCAACCCGGGGTTGAGGGGGTCGTCCTGGAAGGCTCCGATGGAGAGTCCGGCGGGGCGGATGAGGAGCGGCCGGCGGAAGGCGCGGAACGTGTGCTTCTCCAGGTCGACCTTGAACTTCTCGATGGTCAGGCCCTCCCGCGCGAGCACCCGCACGAAGCGCGCGCGCTCGTCGGCGTCCTTCCACTCGGTGCGGTGGCACGGCACGGGCAGGTCGCGGTCGCGCACCGCCTCGTCCTCCTCCGGGGTCAGCGACAGCGGATACACGAACGTCCCCCGGCTGTAGCCGAGCTCCTCCACGTCCTTCACCTTCTCGCGCAGGAACTCCGCCGCCACCTCATTCCACAGCCAGCTCTGGTACGCCACCAGCATCAGCCCGAGCAGGTGCCGGTCGATCCGGTTGCAGGCCCCGTGCCAGTCGCCCGGGTGCTCCACGAGGTACTGGACGATGGCCCGTTCGTGGGTCTTCGGAAGGGACTCCGCGAGCTTCTTCCACTTTCCCCAGTTGTCCCGGATCAGACTCCGCGCCCGCTTGTCGCGCGCGCTGTCCTTCCGCGCCGGGCAGCCGATGACCAGCCGCAACGCCTCCTCCCATTCGCCGCGGATCGCCGAGCGCGCGAAGAAACCCTGCCCGTGGCGGGCGCTTCCGAAGCGCTGGTCGTCGAAGTAATTGGGGAGTCCGGTGCGGCGGACGCGCTCGACGACATCGCGGACGACGGGGATTTCGTCGGGGCGAACGGCGCGGAGGGTGATGGTGAAGCGGTTGCCGGCGAGGGTGGAGGGCTTGACGGGGGCCTTCGCGCGTCCGAGGAACTCGGCCCGCCAGTTTTCCCCGCCGACGTCCTTGCGCGGGCCGTGGAGGACGGTGACGACCTGCTCGGTGTGCGCGTGGCGGTCCTTGAGCCCCGAGTAGTTGATCCTGGACCGGGTGGTCCGCAGCGCGTCGACCATGGCGTTCACGACGTCCAGGGTGTTCAGGCCCGTCTTGACGACGCGGTAGACCGCGAATGCGCCCGATTCGTCCCAGGCGACGTTGTTCTCCTCGACGACGACGAAATCCTCGGGCTGGGACTTGAGTTTCACGGGGGCCTTGGGTGAGGGAGGGCGCGCGGACCGGGGCGGGATTTATCGCGTCCTGTCCCTCCGCGCGGCGATCCTTATAATCCCTTCCACCCATGCGGGCCACCACTACAGCGCTGCTTGCCCTGCTCCTCCTCGCCGCCGCGGCCGCCGCGCGCGACGCCCGGAGCCCGGACGGCTCCTGGACCGCGACCGTTCCGGACTCCTGGGAGCCGGCGAAGCCCGAGGCGTACCAGAACATGCCCCGGACGGTCCACGCGATCTTCATGAGCGCGCCGGACGAGGAGCAGAAGCGGGCGCTGATGCAGGTGTCGGTGATCGAGAAGCCGCTGTTCGTGAGCACGGAGGGGCGGGAGGAATTCCGGGCGGCCTGCGACGCGGAGATCAAGGCGGCGCCGAAGGCTCCCGGGGTGCAGATGGGGATCGAGAAGGTGGAGATGGAGCGGATCGGGGACCGGGACGTGTACCGGACGGAGGGGTTCCAGGCGTCCCGGGAGTCGCCGCCGGTCAAGTCGGTGAAGTGGTACGTGCCCGCCGCGGACAAGCACTACGTGTTCAGCTTCGTGACGTCGGCGAAGTCGTATGCGTACCGTGTCGTGGAGTTCGAGGAGATCGCGCGGACGATCCGGATGCGGGAAGCGCCGCCGGTGCGGCCGGCGGCGGCGCGGGACTGGAGCGGGGTGGTGACGGTGGCGGGGATCGCCGTCGCCGCGCTCTGCGCGATCGGGTTCGTGATCGTGCTGAAGACGCAGTTCAAGCGGGCGCCCGAAGCGGGGAAGTGAGCGTGGGCGGCGAACTTCCCGCGTTCTTCTCCGGACAGGCGCCGATCTTCGCGCTTCCCTCGACCGTGCTGTTCCCCGGCGCGCGGCTGCCGCTGCACATCTTCGAGCCGCGCTACCGCGAGATGACGCGGCGGGCGCTGGAGGGGGACCGGCTGATCGCGATCGCGCTTCTCCGGCCCGGCTGGGAGTCCGACTACGAGGGGAACCCGCCGGTGCACGGGATGGCGACGGTGGGGCAGATCATCATGGAGCAGGCGTTCCCGGACGGGCGGTACAACATCGTGCTGGAGGGGCTGGCGCGATTCCGGGTGGGGGAGCTGGTGCAGGAGGCGCCGTACCGGATCGCGCGGGGGGAGCTGGTGCACGATCTTGTGGACCCGGTGGAGGAGGCGGCGGTGCGGACGAAGGGGCTGCACCTGCACGCGCTCGGCGAGCGGGTGGCGGCGGAGGACTTCCGGTTCGCGGCGGCGGCGGCGAGGGCGCTCTGCTCGGGGGCGGAGCCGGGGAGGCTGGCGGACCTGCTGGCGGCGGAGCTGGAGCTGGACGTCTCGACGCGGCAGGAGATTCTGGAGGCGGCGGACGTGGGGGCGCGGGTGGAGGCGGTCGCGGCGCAGCTGAAGGCGCGGCTGGAGCGGGAGGAGGAGGCGCGGCGGCGGAAGGCGGGCGGGGAGCCGTGGAAGTGGAACTGAGCGGCGGCGGCGGGGAGCGCGCGAGGAACCAGATCGGGCTGCTGTTCCTCGCGATGTCGGCGGCGCTGTCGGCGGGAGCGGTCGGGGCGGCGCGGTCGACGGGCGGGGAGTACCTGCAGCACACGGAGTGGTGGTGGTGGGGCTACGCGCTGCTGACGGCGGTTCCCGGGCTCGTGTTCGCGGTGGTGCCGTGGCTGATCCGCGTGGCCTTCAGCATCCCGACTGCGGGTGCCGTCGAGGACGCGGAGCGCGCGTTCTTCTCCGTCGCGGCCGGCGCCGCGGCGATGGCGGCGGTGGACGCCGCCGCGATCGGCCTCCTGCGCGTCTTCGATGCGCGCGGCGTCACCGCCGCGGCGGCCGGGTACGGGCTGGCGCCGCTGCTGCTCGCCCTCGCCTCGGCCGCGATCGCGGGGAAACGCGCGGCGCTCGTCCTGCTCCCCGCCGCCGCGTTCAACGCGCTGCTCGTCGAGTGGGCCGGCGGCTTTGCCGGCCGGCCCTTCGTCCGCTGACGCGCTACTTCTTCTCCTCTTCCATCGCGCCGTACTTCACGGGCACCTCGACGCGCTTCCCGTCCCGCACCACCGTGAACACCTGTTCCTCGGCGTCGTAGATGCGCGTGCGGAATTCGTCGAGCGTGTTCTCCTCGGGCAGCGGCCTGCCGTCGATGGCGACGATGACGTCCTTCGCCTTGAGGCCGCTGCGCGCGGCCGCGTAGCCCTTCGTGACGCTCGAGAGGACGACGCCGCCCTCGCCCTCCTGGAGGCCGAGTTCCTGCCTGCGGGCGGCCGGGACGGCGGAGGGCTGGACTCCGAGGCGCGGGCCGAGCTCGATCTTGCGGAACGTGGAGCGCCCCTCCATGTTCGCGACCTCGAGCGCGAGCGCGGCGCCCAGCTCCGCGATCTCCTCGATCTTGCCGATGTTGATCAGGTCCGGGTGGTCGAGCGCCGTGTGGTACTCCGTGTGCATGCCGCTCGTGAAGAACAGCGAAGGGACGCCCTTGTTGTGGAACGAGTACTGGTCGCTCTGCATGAAGACGCCGGGGGAGCGCGCGGGGATCTTGAGGTTCATGCCGGCGCGGGCGTTCACCCGCTCGAGCGCCTCCGCGAGCTCCGGCGCGCCGTCCTTGCCGTAGACGTCCATTTCGTGGTCGCGGTTCCGGCCCACCATGTCGAAGTTCAGCATCGCGACGGTCTGCCGGAGCGGGAAGATCGGGTGCTCCACGTAGTAGCGCGACCCGACCAGCCCCTTCTCCTCGCCGGAGAAGAGGATGAACAGGATTCCGCGCTTCGGCGTCGTCTTCATCCCGCCCAGCGCGCACCCCATCTCGACGACGGCGGCGGAGCCGGAGGCGTTGTCGTCGGCGCCGTTGAAGATGACGTCGTTGCCGGCGAGCGGGTGGGGGATGCGGCCGGACCAGCCGCCGGCCTGGCCCTTGCCGACGTGGTCGAGGTGCGCGCCGACGACGACGACTTCGTCGGTCTCGCCGGGCAGGAACGCCACGACGTTGAGCGTCTTCTTCTTCCCGAACTTCCAGTTCTGGAAGTACGTGCCCTCGTCGCCCACGGGCTTGAGGCCCGCGGCCGCGAATCGGTCGGCGGCCCACTGGGCGGCCTTGAGGTGGCCCTCCGACGCGGTGTCGCGCCCCGCGAGCTCGTCGCCGGCGAGGAAGAAGATGTCCTCGCGGCACTGGTCGAACCGGACGAGCCGCCTGAGCGACGCGAGGGGCGTCCCCGGCATCAGCGCCGCGTCGATGTCCTCGGCGATCCCGCTCGCCGCCCGCTGTTCGCTTTCCTCCAGCGCCTTCTTCAGGCGCCGCTCGATCCGGCTGGCGCGCGGGGACTCCGCGAACAGGGGGACGAGCGCGGAGAGGACGGCCGCCGAAGCGAGGGCGGCGGAGGCGAGGCGCATGCGAATCTCCTGTCAAGGACGGCCGTGGGCCGTTAATTGTGTAGAGAACTACGTTTCAGGAGGTCCTGCGTTGGACATCGCGACGAAGCACGCGTTCCGCAAGGTCGGCGCCGTCACCGTTTCCACCGGGTTCCAGGCCAACGGCGGCGAGGCCGTCGTCGAGGCCGTCATCCGCCGCGACCGCCTCGGCCCCGGCGACCACCTCGAGGACATCCAGATGGAGCTCGCGAACCTGCTCGTTCAGGCGCTGGAGAAGCGGTACCATCCCGCCAGGAAGTAGCCGCCCCGCGTCCGGGGGGCCGGGCGGCGCGCGGAGACCCTGATGCGACCGATCCTGGCAGCGTTCGCCCTCGCCGCTGCGGCCGCCGCCTGCCGCGGCGAGGACGCCGAGGAGCTGGAGTACCAGCGCCGCTGGAGGTCCGCCGCCTCCGCCGTCGCACGCCTCCAGCGCTTCGCCGCCCGCTGGTGCGCCGACAACGGCCTCGAGGGCGCCGCGACGAACGAGTGGGAGGCCTCGCTCGAGCTGGAGCCCGACAACGAGGACGCGCGCAAGGCGCTGGGGTTCAGGCGCGTGAAGGGCGAGTGGGCGCGCGACGAGGCGTTTGTGCTCGAGCGCGAGAACCGCGGCGAGCCGAAGGCGGTCGAGGAGGCCCTCGACACGTACCGGAAAAAGCGCGCCGGGATCGTCACGGCGGCGGAGCGCGAGCTGGTCCCCCTGGCCAGGTGGGCCGCTGACCGCGGGTTCAAGGAGCGCGCGAAACGCCTGTGGGGGCTGGTCCGGACGTTCGACCCCGACAACGCCGATGCGTGCGAGGCCGTCGGCTGGAAGAAGGCCGGCAACCGGTGGTTCCCGCCGGACGAGGCGGCGCAGCGGAAGGCGGCGCTGGACCTGCTGGAGAAGGGAGACGGCGGAAAGGCGTCGAAGGAGGCGTCCCCGCTGACCGCTCCCCTGGAGGCGAAGTTCGAACGCCGGCGCTCGGGGCACTTCACGTTCGAGGGCCGCGCGACGCAGGACCAGCTCGCCGAGTGGCTCCGCGGCGCGGAGGCCGCGCGCACGATCCTGTTCGACCTGCTGGCGCCCGACGAGGGGACCCGCGCGGGAAGCGCGACGGGCGTCTTCCTGACGAGCCAGGCGGAGCACGTGAAGTTCCTGGAAAAGTGCACGCCGCTGTCCGAGGACGAGCGGCACACGTACGAGTCGCTGGGCGGCTGGACGTCCGCGGGACCCGACATCGGCTGGGAGATCTGGACGCGCGGCGAGGTGCCGGAATATCACCGCGAGGCGGCGATCCACATCTCCGTGCACCTGCTCTTCCAGCACACCTGGAGCCTTGCGAAACCGCCCGCGTGGCTGAACGAGGGGCTGGCGCTCTGGTTCACCGACAGGCTCACGGGTTCGGCGCTCGCGCGCTGCACTGACCTCAAGGGCAACACCATGGGCGACGACCGTTCGCCGTCCACGGCCGGCTGGCGCTCGCGCCTGCGCGCCCGCCTCCGCGAGGCGACCGCCCCGCGGCTCCGCGCCGTCTTCCGCGCCCACGCCGACGACCTCGACCTCGACAAGATGATCGTCGCGTGGAGCTTCGTCTCCTGGCTCGCGACACAGCCCGCGGAGTTCCGCTCGTTCGTCCGCGCCCTCTCCGGCGGCGACGAACCGATGGATGCGCTCTTCGAAGCCCTCAAGGTCGAGAGCTACGATTCTCTCCAGTCCCGATGGGAGGCCTGGGCCCGTGAGAACATCTGACCGCACGCGGCTTGCCGCCGCCGGATTGCTCTTCGCCGCGTTCGCCCTCGCCGGCGACCCGCCCGACCCGAAGGCGGAGTGGCCGAAGAAGTGGGAAGCGCTGGCCCAGAAGGCGGCGCGGGAACACGCCACGATCGGGAAGTGGGCGGCCTCGAAGAAGCTCCACAACGAGGCGTACCCCGAGTTCGTGAGGGCGGCGGAGCTGGACCCCGCGAACGCGGACGCGCAGAAAGGCCTCGGGAGGAGGCTCGAGGGCGGCGCGTGGGTGGACGACCCGAAGACGCCTCCGAAGAAGGGCGCCGAGGCCCCCGCCGCCGACGTCCCGGGCCTGCTCGAGGAGATCGCGAAGAAGCGCGCGGAGGCCGCGAAGAAGCTGGCGAAGGAGTTCACCACGCTGGCGGAGTGGGCGCAGAAGAACGGCCTGAAGGACGAGGCCCTCGGCCTGTGGCGCCAGATCCTGGACCGGTACGACCCCGAGAGCGAGAAGGCCCACCTCGCCGTCGGCGACGTCAAGCAGGACGGCCACTGGGTCCCGCCGGCGGACGTGGCGAAGCGAGACGACGCCGCGAAGAAGCTCAAGGAGGCGCCGAAGGGCGAGGCGCTCAAGGACAAGACCGACACGGAGAAGGTGCTGGGCGTCTCCCACTCCAAGCGCCGCTCGGCTCACTTCCTCATCGAGGGCCCGTACACGGACGACCAGATCGCCGAACTCGTCCAGATCGCCGAGACCGCGCGCTCGCTCTTCCTCGAGCTCGTCGGGCGCGACCCGGAGGACTATCCGGAGCCGATCCACGCCGTCGTGTTCAAGGAGCAGGAGCCCTACGGCCGCTACGTGAAGGCGGACGCGGCGATCCCGGAGCAGGACAAGAAGGCCTACGCGGCGGCGGCGGGCTATCCCTCGATGAATCCGCTCGGGTTCGCGGGCTGGCAGGGGCAGAACGACTGGGATTACGTGCGGGACCTCGTGGCGCACATGTCCGTCCACATCCTGCTGCTCGAGCACTACCGCGCCTTCCCTTACCCCGCCTGGCTCTACGAGGGCGTCTCCTACTGGATCACCGACCGCCTTCTCAAGACCGCGAAGGTCTACTGCTCCGGCTTCTCCACCTCCGCCGGCGGCGGGCGCGACCACGAGGACGTCCGCGGCTGGAAGGCCGAGGTCAAGCGCATGGAGCGCGACGGGCAGGACCCTTCGCTGTCCGAGCTGTTCGTGTCGGACCTGTCCGGGATGAACATGAGGCGCTCGATGAAGGCGTGGAGCGTGGTGGAGTGGCTGGCGGCGGAGCGGAAGAAGGACTTCCTGAACCTGATCGTCGAGCTGCGGAGCGGCTCGAAGCCCGAGGACGCGGCGAAGGCGGCGCTGGGCGTGAAGTCGCTGGCGGAGATGGAGGCGCTCTGGGAGCAGTACGTGCGGGCGAAATACTGAGGAGGGGCCGATGAGACTCTGCATGGCGGTGCTGGCTGCGGCGGCGCTCGCGGTGCTGGCGGGGGATCCGCCGGATCCGAAGGCCGAGTGGCAGAAGAAGTGGGACGCGGCCGTGAAGAACGCCGCGCGGGAACACGCGACGCTCGCGAAGTTCGCGTGGAGCCGCAAGCTCTACGCCGTCGCGCTCGAGGAGAACGGGAAGGCGGCGACGCTCGACCCGTCCAACGCGGACGCGCAGAAAGGGCTGGGGAAGAAGAACGAGGCGGGCGTCTGGGTCGACGACCCGAAGGCGACCGTGAAGAAGACGAACGAGAGGAAGGACAGCGAGATCGAGGCCGCGAAGTCCGCGGTGGAGGACAAGCGCAAGGCCGCCTGGACGAAGATCGTGAAGGAGATCGAGGGCGTCGGCGACTTCGCGGCGAAGAACAAGCTGGCGGACGAGGAGAAGAAGAGCTGGCAGCTCCTCCTCGAGTACGACGAGAACCACGAGAAGGCCCGCAAGGCCCTCGGTTACGAGAAACAGGACGGCCGCTGGGTCGCCCCCGACGACGTCGCCAAGCGCAAGGACGGGGCGAAGAAGATCGCGGGCGCCGACGAGGGCAAGCCCGACGAGAACCCGAGCGAGGTCGAAAGGCGGACGGGGTGGAAACTCACCAAGCGCCGCTCGGCGCACTACTTCATCCAGGGCTTCTACAGCGACGGCGAGATCACCGAGCTCATCCGGTGCGCTGAGGGCGCCCGGACCGCCTTCCTCGAGACCTTCGAGCTGAAGGCGGAGGACCTGGACACCGTGGTCGACATGACGTTCGTGAAGACCGAGGAGCAGCACGGGAAGTTCATCGACACGTGCGAGGAGCTCAAGGAGAAGGGCGCCTTCAAGAAGATGGGAGGCGTCACGCTTTACCACCCGACCCCGATGTCCGAGTGCTACCAGGGCGGCGGCGACTGGCGCTACGTCAAGGACGTGTGCTGCCACGACGCGATCCACCACCTCTGGGCGATGCACGCCGGCGACGTCGGCAACGCCTGGCTCGACGAGGGGCTGAGCTACTGGTTCACCGACCGGCTGCTGAAGTCCGCGGAAACCCACTGCATCCAGTTCGCCCTCTCCGGCGGCGGCGGCGGCAAGAGCTGGGACAACGTGCTCGACTGGCGCGGCCTCATCAAGGAGATGCTCGCGACCGGCGCGAACCCGGACATCACGGAGGTCATGGAAGGCCACATCAACTCCCTGAACGCGAAGAAGGGCTGCAAGGCGTGGAGCCTGGTGGACTACATGCTCCAGGCGCGGAAGAAGGACTTCTTCAAGTTCGTCGAGCTGATGCAGGGGGGAGCGAAGCAGGAGGACGCGGTGAAGGAGGCGTTCGGGGTGAAGGGGTACAAGGAGCTGGACGAGAAGTGGAGGGAGTGGGTCATCAAGACGTACTGATGCGTCGAGGACTATCGAATGTCGGACAAGTTCAAGGACCGTCGTGGAACGGGCCGGCCGCTGCCGGTTGAGATCCAGACCGAAATTGAATCCGTCCTGGAGTCCCTGGAGCAGCGTGGGTGGTGTATTTCGGAGTGGCGGTTCTCCGATTCCTGCTTCGGGAACTGGCTGGTGGACTTCGCTCGCGACGGTGAGATCAGGCGAATGGTCAAGGATCGAAGCCAGTATTGGACCTTCGAACCAGCGAAGCCTGATGCCGGGCCCGTCTTCGACTCGCTTCATGCATTCGTCGAGGCGGTCCGCGACCGGGGACTTTGAAGGGCAGGCATGCGGGGTTCGACGTTGCTGAGGCGTCGAAAGGCTTCCTGGACGCAGAAACGCACTGAAACGGCACGCTGAAACGCACTGCAAGCCAGGCGCCTGCAGTGCGTTTCAGCGTGCCGTTTCAGCGCCTTTCAGCGTCCACAGATTCATCCGTCCACCTCGCCGGATCCCACCTGCTCGACGGCATGACGGGCTTTGCCTACACTGATTGCTTCACCCCAACCGGAGCCCCTCGATGGACAAGCCCCTTCGCGACCGCCTCGCCACGGACCTCGCCGCCATCCGGGAGGCCGGGACCTACAAGGAAGAACGGATCATCGCCTCCCCTCAGGGCGCCTCCATCGGCGTCGGCGGGAAAGACGTGCTGAATTTCTGCGCGAACAACTACCTCGGGCTGTCGTCGCACCCCGAGCTGATCGCGGCGGCGCACCGGGGGCTGGACCAGCGCGGTTACGGGATGTCGTCGGTGCGCTTCATCTGCGGGACGCAGGACCGGCACCGGGTGCTGGAGGAGAAGATCGCGATGTTCTTCTCGATGGACGACGCGATCCTGTACTCGTCGTGTTTTGACGCGAACGGCGGGCTGTTCGAGGGAGTCCTCGGAGAAGAGGATGCGGTGATCAGCGACGAGTTGAACCACGCTTCGATCATCGACGGCGTGCGTCTCTGCAAGGCGAACCGGTTCCGCTACAAGCACGCGGACATGAACGACCTGGAGGCGCAGCTGAAGGCGGCGGCGTCGGCGCGGAACAGGCTGGTCGCGACGGACGGCGTGTTCTCGATGGACGGCGACATCGCGCCGCTGCCGCAGATCTGCGACCTCGCGGAGAAGTACGGCGCGGCGGTGATGGTGGACGACTCGCACGCGACGGGGTTCATCGGGAAGTCGGGGCGCGGCACGCCGGAGCACCACGGGGTCATCGGGCGCGTGGACATCACGACCTCGACGCTCGGCAAGGCGCTCGGCGGCGCGCTCGGCGGGTTCACGACGGCGCGCAGGGAAGTCGTCGACTACCTGCGGCAGCGCTCGCGGCCGTACCTGTTCTCGAATTCGCTCCCGCCGTCGGTGGTCGAGGCCTCGATCACGGCGTTCGACCTGCTGTCGAAGACGACGGAACTGCGTGACCGGCTGGAGTCGAACACGACGTACTTCCGCGAGAAGATCGCGGCGGCGGGGTTCCAGATCAAGCCGGGGACGACGCCGATCGTGCCGATCATGCGGGGGGACGCGAAGCTGGCGGCCGGGATCGCGAAGGACCTGCTCGCCGAGGGGATCTACGTGATCGGGTTCTCGTACCCGGTCGTGCCCAAGGGCCAGGCGCGCATCCGCGTCCAGATCAGCGCGGGGCACCAGAAGGCGCACCTGGACCGGGCGATCGAGGCGTTCGCGAAGGTGGGGAAGAAGCACGGCGTCGTGAAGTAGAGGACGCATGGGAACCGAGCCCGCGCAGAAGAAGGACCGCGCGACCGTCATCTTCCGGCCGGCGCCGCAGCGGGAGCCGGCGTCCGCAGGCGCCCGGCTGGCAGGGTGCGCCCTGTTCCTCATCCTCGCCGCCACGCTCTACGCGGGCGCCGTCGCGTGGCTCGCCCACCGCGAGCGCGCCCAGTCGGAATGGCGCGTCCGCACCATCCCTTCCGTCGCGCTGGCGTCGTTCGGGGCGAGGAGCGAGATGCGCCCCGGCGCGCCGGTCGGCTCCGTCGACGCGGCGATCGCAGGATCGGAGATGCGCTCGATTCTCGAAGAGCGGCTGAAGCGGCTGAAGGGGAAATCCTTCAGCGGCACGGTCGCGACCGCTTCCACCTGGGAGCCCCTGAAGGCGGACCCGAAGGAAGGTTTTGTGGCGGTTCCGCCGACGACGCGGGTCGTCGACCTGCACGACCCGGCGACCTGCATTGCGCTGCGGGCGATGCACGGCACGGATTTCTTCCTGCGGGTCTACGCGATCTTCAGCGACGAGGTCCGGAAGGGACCGGCGACGGTCGTGAGGCTGGAGGTTTCGGTGTTCGGCAAGGACGCGCGGCTCGTGTGGACGGACATCGTGACGGAGGCCGAGGAGATCGGGCCGTGGCCCGCGGAGGCGTCGGCCCGCGACTCGATCCGCATGCTGAAGCTCCGGACGGCGATGTTTCGCGCCGCGGACCGGCTCGGTGCGGCGCTGGAGTACGAGGGGGACGCGAAGTGAGGCTCCCGGCGGCGGCGGTCGTGCTGTGCGGCGGGCGCTCGGAGCGGATGGGGCGCGACAAGGCGCTGCTCGACTGGGGAGGGAAGCCGCTCGTCGCGCACGTGGCCTCGCGTCTCTCGCCGGCGTTCGAGGAGGTCGTGCTGTCCGGGGATCCGTCGCGCTACGGGCGGCTCGGCTGGCGCTGCATCGCCGACCGCGGAGGGGCGGGCCCGCTCGCCGGACTCTGCGCCGCGTTCCTTGCGCTGCCTCACGCGGCGCTGTTCCTCGTCGCCTGCGACATGCCGCGGATCGACGCCGCTTCCGCCGTCGCCCTCTGGCCGCACCTCCGTTCGCGCGACGCGGCGGTGCCCCTGGCGGCGCACGGTCCCGAGCCGCTTCATGCGTTCTACGCGCGCAGGGTCCTGCCTGCCGCAGCGCGGCTGCTGGCGGGGAGCGGGCGGATCAACGGGCTGGCGGGGGAGTGCGACGTGGCGCGGGTACCGGTCGAGCGGCTGCCGGGGCGCGGGCGGACCCTGGAGGACTGCGACACTGCGGGCGACTTCGGGCGGCTGCGCCGACTTGAGAACCCGGGCAGGAACCTGCCTGCGGCGCGCTGCGGAGGCGATCGCTGAAGGGGGACGACCCCGGGACCTGTCGGGGTTTCCGTGCAGACTCCGAGCCTTTCTTGCCCGCGACCCTTGCCGCCGACTAGAATCGCCTTTCTATGCCCGTGCTGAAACTGCGCATCCAGGGACGCGAAGAGACGGTCCCGCTGAAGCAAGACATCACGATTCTCGGGCGGTCGACCGAGAACGCGGTGTACGTGGACGACCGGCAGGCGTCGCGCAACCACTGCCAGGTGGAGCGGTTTGCGGGGGGCTGGAAGGTCGTGGACCTGGCGAGCCGGAACGGGACGCGCGTGAACGGGGTGTCGGTGAACCAGCACGTGCTGAAGAGCGGGGACCGGATCGAGATCGGGGAAGCGGTGGTGACGTTTGTGGACGCGCCTGACGAGACGGACCAGCGGATTCCCGGGGTGCCGAGGGCGGCGCAGGCGGCGGAGACGCCGGGAGGGCCGTCGTCGCGGCGGCCATCGACGGGGATGCCGACGCCGCCGGCGGCGGTGGCGGGGGAGCCTGCGGGGTATCCGCCGGCGCCGTGGCCGCCTGCGGGTGCGCCCGCATATCCCCCGCCTGCTGGTGCGCCGCCGTATCCGCCGCAGCCCGGGTATGCCCCGCCCGCGGGAGCGCCGCCGTATCCGCCGCCGCCGTACCCGTACCCGCCTTACGGGGCGCCGCCTGCGGGCCAGCCGGCGTATGCGCCGCCGCAGCTCGACGCCCAGGGCCAGCCGTACGGCGCTCCGCCCGCGTACCCGCCGGCCGCAGGCTACCCGGCCGCGTATGCGCCGCCGCAGCCCGTGCCGCCGCAGGTGCCCCCGACGCAGCCGACGCAACCGCCGGCCGAGCGCAAGTCCGTCCGTCCGGCCCCCGCGCCTGCGCCCTCCGGCGGCAACCCCGGGTTGATCATCGGCGCCGCCATCATCGTCGTCGGCCTCATCGTCGGCGCCGCGATCATGGCTGGCAATTCCCCTTCCGGCGGATCGCGCGAAGGAGGCGCCAGCTACAAGGCCGCCCTCGACGCGGGAAAGAAGTTCTTCTGGGAAGAGAAGTGGGACCAGGCGACGGAGGAGCTCCGCAAGATTCCGAGCAGCGCGAGGGAGTACAAGGCGGCGCAGGAAGTGCTTGCGGCGATCGTGCAGAAGAAGAAGGAGCAGGCGGACCTGGCGCGGTCGCAGGCGGCGGGGGTGGCCTGGGATGCGCTGAAGCCGCGGGTGCGGAAGTTCGACGACGGCGAGCTTCCCCGCACGGAGGAGGAGGGGCTGCGGAACGAGTTGACGCAGTTCATCGCCACGCATCCGTCTGCGCCGGAGGCGCAGAAGGCGTCCGAGGCGTACGTGCGGATGGGGGGGAAGCCCGAGGACGTGAAGGTCGGGCCGTCGGTCGACCAGGACCTCTCGAAGGAGGCGGAGGCGGCCTGGTCGCGACTGGTGCAGCGCGTCGAGATGAACAAGCGCGGCGAGCTGCCGCCGGAGGAAGTGGACCGGCTGAAGGTGGAATTGCGCAACTTCATCGTCCGGTACAACAAGTACCCGGAGGCGGCGGAGGCGCAGGTCGCGCTGCGCGGGCTCGGCCGCGAGGTCGGCCCCGAGAATCCGCCGGACAATCCGCCGACGCCGGGCGGCGACCCGAAAACGTTCGCGGAGCTCAGGCGGCTCGTGGACGGGCTCGCCGGCAGCTCCAGCTACGGCGAGGCGGTCGGGCTTCTCGACGCGTGGATCCGGAAGGACCCGACCGGTCCCGACGCCGGCCCCGCGGACGACAAGATCCGCGAGGTGAAGTCCGCCGCCAACAACTGGTACCTCGGCCAGGAGGCGCAGGCCGACACTCTCGCGAAGGACGGGAAGTTCAAGGAAGCCAAGGCGCTCCTCGAAGACGCCGTCCAGAAGCTCGGGGAGAAGTGGTTCTTCGAGAACACGACGGCGGCGAAGAAGAAGATCGCGGGGATCGAGAAGGCGATGGGCGGGGGCAAGTGACGGCGCGGGTCCACGAGACGTCGGTGCGCGTGCGCTACGCCGAGACGGACTGCATGGGGGTGGTCTACCACGCGAACTACCTCCAGTACTTCGAGATCGGCCGGACGGAGGCGATGCGCTCGCTCGGGACGACGTACCGCTCGATGGAGGACCGCGGGTTCGCGCTGGCCGTCGTGGAATGCGGGCTGAAGTACCGCGCCGCGGCGAAATACGACGACGAGCTTCGCATCGCGACGCGCCCGTCGCCCGCGGGTCGCGTCCGGATCCGGTTCGACTACGAGATCCGGCGCGGTGAGCAGCTCCTCTGCGACGGCTTCACCGTGCTGGCCTGCCTCGTCAAAGGCCGCCCGGCGGAGCTGCCCGAGGAAGTCCGGAAGGCCCTTTTCTCCTAGCGCCCTGGACACGATCCGCCACTGGCTGTCGTACCTGAAGCCCGAGGGGCTGGCGCAGCTGATCGAGTGGGGCGGGCTGACGGCGCTGATCGTCATCGTGTTCGCCGAGACGGGGCTGATGGTCGGCTTCTTCCTCCCGGGCGACTCCCTCCTCGTGACCGCCGGGCTCTTCGCCGCCCGCGGAAACCTCGACATCGTGTGGCTCAACGTCTCGCTGATGATCGCGGCGATCGTGGGCGACGCGGTCGGCTTCTGGACCGGGGCGAAAGCGGGGAAGATGCTCTACCAGCGGGAAGACTCGAGGTTCTTCAAGAAGAAGCACCTGCTGCGGGCGAAGAAGTTCTACGAGCGGCACGGAGCGAAGACGATCGTGCTGGCGCGGTTCGTGCCGATCATCCGGACGTTCGCGCCGATCGTGGCTGGGGCGGCGGAGATGAAGTACCGGACGTTCGTGACGTACAACGTGCTGGGCGGCGTGGGCTGGGTGGGATCGATGACGATGACGGGGTATCTGCTGGGACTGAAGTGGCCGTGGATCGTGAAGGAGATCCACTGGCTGGCGCGGGCGATCATCATCGTGTCGTTCATCCCTGTGGCGATCGAGGTCCAGCGGGCGCGGAAGGAGGCTGCGGAGGAGGCGGCTGCCGGGGGCAAGGAGCCGCCGGAGGGGGCGATGCCGTGAAGGGGGGAGGGCCGCGCCTGCCGTTCGTCCTGGGGGGCGGCCGGGCCGCCGCCGGCTCGCGCTGGGGGCTGAGCGGCGAGGACCCGGTGGCGGTGTTCCGTTCCCGGGGGACGTCGGTGCGGGTCGAGACCGGCGGGCGGGTGCGGGCGTCGAGGGGGGACCCGTTTGACGCGCTGCGTCAATTCCTGAGGCGCTTCCTCCCGGGAGGCCGCCGCGCCCGGGTTCCCTCCGCGATCGCCTGCCTCTCCTACGACCTCGGCCGCCGCATCGAGCGGCTGCCCCGCCGGGCGGCGGACGACGCCGCGTTTCCCGATTGCCACGTCGCGGTCTACGACCGCATGCGGCCCGCGGCCGTTCCCCCCGCCGGAAACCCGGGCGCCGGCCCGTTCCGCGCCACGCCGCTCGCCTCGAACATGTCCCGGGCCGGATACGTCCGCGCCGTCCGCCGCGCCATCCGCTACATCCGCGACGGCGACATCTTCCAGGCGAACCTCGCCCGCCGCTTCGCGGCCCGCTTCTCCGGCGACATCGGGAGTTTCGCGGCCCGCCTCCGTGCGCTGTCGCCGGCGCCTTACGGCGCCTGGCTCGACCTGGGCGGCGGCCGGCACGTCGTCTCCGCCTCCCCCGAGCTCTTCCTGCGCGTCGCGGGACGGCGCGTGGAGACGCGCCCGATCAAGGGGACCCGGCCCCGCGGCCGGACGGCGGCGGAGGACGCGCGGAACCGGCGCGAGCTCGAGGAGAGCGGCAAGGAGATGGCGGAGCTCGCGATGATCGTGGACATGGAGCGGAACGACCTGGGGCGGGTGTGCCGCGTGGGAAGCGTCAGGGTGACGGAGGAGCGCGCGATCGAGGCGTACCCCCAGGTGTTCCACGGGGTCGCGACGGTGGCGGGCGTGCTCCGGGACGGCGTGGACCACGTCGATCTCCTCCGGGCGACGTTCCCAGGCGGGTCGATCACGGGCGCGCCGAAGGTGCGGGCCATGGAGATCATCGAGGAGCTCGAGCCGACGCGCCGCAGCGTCTACTGCGGCGCGATCGGGTGGCTGGCGCGCGACGCCATGGAGCTCTCCATGGCCATCCGCACCGTCCTCGTGGACGGCGACCTGATGACCTGGCAGGCGGGAAGCGGGATCACGGCGGAGAGCGACGCCGAGGCGGAGGAGCGGGAGACGCGGGCGAAGGCGGCGGGGATCGAACGGGCGCTGGGCCGCGCGCCTTCGGGTAGGATGGGCCGGCGATGACGTCCCCCTCCCTCGTGTGGACCTCGCGCGGCTGGTCGAACGATGCCGCGCCGTGGATCCCGGTTGGCGATCTCGCGGCGCACCACGGATTCGGGTTCTTCGAGACCCTGCGCGCCTACCGGGGCCGCGTCTTCCGCCCCGACGATCATTTCGCGCGCATGGCGCGCAGCGCCCGCGCGTTCCGCGTGAAGCTCCCGCTGGACGCGGGCGGGTTCCGTCGCGCCGCGGCGGACCTGCTGCAGAAGCACGGCAATCCCGACGCGCGCGTCCGCCTCACGGTCACCGCCGGCCCGCCGCCGCTCGCAGCGATCCAGGTCCTTCCACTCGCGCCGCCCTCCGACGCCGCCTACCGCCGCGGCGTCTCCGTCTGGCTCGCCCCCTGGATCCGCTGCACGCGGTCCGCCCTCGCCGGCCACAAGTCCCTGAACTACTTTGAGAACTACTGGGCGCGCACCGAAGGCGAACGCCGCGGCCACTTCGAAGCCCTCTTCCTCAACGAACGCGGCGAACTCTCCGAGGGCACGCGCGCCAACGTCTTCTGGGCCGACCGCGGACGCGTTTTCACCCCCGCCCTGTCGACCGGCATCCTCTCCGGCGTCACGCGCACGGCTCTTCTCGAGATCCTGCGCGCGCGCCGCGTCCCGGTCGAAGAGTGCGCCTGCGGCCCCGGGGCGCTGTTCGAGGCGCGCGAGGCGTTCCTCGCCTCGACGATCGTCGAGGTGCTGCCCGTCGTCTCCGTCGGCCGCCGCCGCATCGGCAACGGCCGCCCGGGCCCGCTCGCAGCCCTCCTGCGGCGCGAATTCCGGAGGAAGGTCGGGCGCGAACTCGCGGGGGCGGGGCGATGACGCTCTCGCTCGTCTACCAGATGAAGCGAAAGCGGCTGGTGTCGCTGATGTTGCTGATCCTCGGGCTCATGGTCGTCGCGCTCGTGATGGTGCCCCGCTGGCAGCCCGCCGGTCCGGTGTTCGCCGAGCGCGTCGGCGGAGGCGTCGCTCTGGTCCTCGTCGAGCCCGGCGAGGTCTACAGGGTCTCATGGAGGCGCGCGGACGGCTTCTGGGAGGAGACGGAGCCCTTCACAGGCCGCGTCACGGCCACGATGGGAGGGGACCGGCTTGTCGTCTTCCACGGTCTCTCGTACACGACCTACTCCGCCGGCGACAAGGGCGGCGCCCCCGTCAACGAACGCTGGGACCGCTTCACGCCCAGCTGGCCCGTGCACGCCGCGGCCGCCGCGCCGCAGGAGGGGCCGACGATCGGCAGCCGGGTGCCGGAGGTGCAGGCGTGGGCGTTCGGGACGCTGGACGGGCGGACGATCGTGAGCGCGTGCCTGAAGAAGGGCCTGTGGCACCAGGGGCCGGAGCTGAAGCGGTCGGGGGAGGTGGGGGAGCTGACGGCCACGGCGGGGGAACTCGTCGTGTGGCTCTGGTGGCGCGAGAACGGGCGCGTGGTGGGAGCGCCGATGGCCGACCCGGGGAGGATTGCGGCGGACCCGGAGGATCCGGGCGCCGCCGCGTCGCCCCCGCGCCTCGCCTGGGGCGAACCCCGGGACTTCGACGTCCCGGCAGACGGGCGCTTCGTGGCGGGGACGTCGGAGAAGGGGCCTTGCCTGTTCGCGGTGTCGCGTCTCCGGAAGAAGCAGCCCCTGGTGACCGAGGTCGTCCCCGACGGCAGACGGCGCGAGGTGTCCGTCCGCCAGGACCCCCCGCTCACGGCCGGCATCGACTCGGTCTCGGTCGCCGACGGGAACCCGCCCGCCATCGCCGCAGTCTCCGGCCTCAACGCAAGCCTCGCCTTCCTCGACAAGGACAAGTCGTTCGAGGACCTCCCCCACACCCTCTTCCGCTTCCGCCCCGGCGCTTTGCCGTGGTTCATGGCGATGATGTTCGCTTCGCTCTCGATCGTCGGCATCGGCGTCTCGCTGCTGTTCGAACGACGGCGCGTCTCCGCCGAGGCGATGGCGGAGCAGGCCCGGATGCTCTCGAACGTCGCCCCCCTCCTTCTTCGCCTTTTCGCCGCGAGCGTCGACACCGGACCCTTCCTCTGGGGATTCGCGTGGCTTGCCGTCGAAGCGGGCGTGGGGCCGACGGTGGCATGGATCGGCGCGATTTCCCTCTGTTGCGCCTACCATGCGGCGGCGGAGGCGACCTGGGGGCAGACCCTCGGAAAGAAACTCGCCGGGATCGCCGTGCGCCGGACCGACGGGTCGGCGGCGGGGAAGGGCCGCATCTTCGTGCGGAACATCGTCCGGGGGATCGAGCTGATGTTCCCGATCGTGCCGGCGATCGTGATGATCTCGACGAAGCGGTCGCAGCGCCTGGGGGACCTTTTGGCGGGGACGATGGTGACGCGGCTGGAGAACGAACCGCAACCCGAGAGGGAGGAGGCCTGATGTCTCTGAAGGACAAGCTCCGTTACGCGGTGCTGGCGGCGATCGTCCTGCTGGTCCTGTTCTTCATCTTTGCCAACCGGCAGACGATCGAGGTCAACATCATCGTCGCCCGGGTGCAGATCATGCAGGCGTTCGTGATCATCGGCAGCTTCCTCGCGGGGGGCGGAACCATGCTGCTCTGGGGACTCCTGAAGCCGCGGCTGCGCGGGTCGGGGGACCCGGACGCCTGGAAGAAGGGGTAGAGGCGCCGGGACTACTTGTCCTGCGGGCTGACCTCGTAGCCGCGGGTCGCGCGGCGGAGGAAGAGGATCGCGAAGGCGGTGTCGATCCCGTTGCCGCCCCAGGAGCCGTCGGTCTCCTGCACCTCGAGCAGCTTCCCGCTTCCCTCGGCGTACCAGTCGTGCTCCCCGATCTTCTCGATGCCCACGATCATGCCGACCCGCTCGAGCGAGTACATGTCGTAGTAGAAGCCCCAGCCTCCGCCGCCCTTCATCGCCATCCTTGCCGTGAGCTGCGCCCAGTTGTTGTCGAGCCAGTCGACGCCGTTCCGGACGAGCTGGACGTCGAGGGGGCGACCGTCGCGGAAGCCGTCGTCCTTGCCGAGGGCGCGGAGGCAGATCGTGACGGAGCAGGTGCCGCTGCACGTCATGGCCCAGTAGGCGCTGCCGGCGCCGTAGCCCCAGCCGCCGTAGGGCTGCTCCTGGGCCTTGATGTACCAGTCGAGGGATCGCTGCCAGACCTGCTTCGGGATCTCGCAGCCCGCCTCGGTCGCGGCGCGCAAGCCGAGGATGGCGAACTGGGTGTTGGAGTTGTCCCCGGCGGCCGGCCGGGGACCGTTGCTCCACCGGATCTCGATCCGCGACTTCGGCTGCTTCTTCGCGTCCCCGGGTCCGCTGGCCTCGTCCGGGGGCGGAGCGTCGGGGACCCTCGGCGGCGTGCGCGTCTGGCCCGTTGCTCCTCCGTAACTCCACTGGCCGTTCACGCACTGCTGGTCGCAGAGGATCTGGGCCAGCTCGGCGAGGCGGGCGCGGTAACGGTGAGCGTCGAGGTCCGCGAGCGCGAGGGCCATCAGGGCTGCGTTGTACGTCCCGTCCGGGTCCTTCGTCGCGATGTACTCCACGCCCGCCTTGAGAAGCGGGTCGGACCGGTCGGGGCACGCGTGGATCAGCGCGTAGGTCATCACGGGAATTGCGCGGAGATCCTGGAAGCCGGCCCAGCGGTTCTTCGGGTCAGGCGGCCCGTTCGAGAGCGCCCGCTTCAGCTGCGCCCTCAGGTAGTCCGCCCCGGAGGTGATCGCGCGGTCGACCTGCGTCAGGTCCTTCGCGCGGTGCTTTCTCCACCAGGCCCGCCAGGCCTCCGGGTTGGCGCCGTAGTCCCGGTCGGTCAGTCGCTTGAGCGCCGCGATCGCCGCCGCCTGCAGGTCCGCGTCCTTCTCGTTCTCCAGGCAGACGATGAGCGGCTCCACGGCCTCGACCGTGGCGATCCGGCCCAGCGCCTCGATGCCCTGGCGGCGCACGGCGGGGACCGGGTCGGTCGCCAGGGTCGCGACGAAGCGCGTGAGAAGACCGTCGGGGGCGCCGAGCGTGCCCGCCGCCGCGCCGCGGACCGCGGGATCGCGGTCGGCGAGCAGCTTCTTCAGGATCTCGACCCGGTCGAGGCCCCGGCCTCCCGCAAAGATCCGGCAGAATTTCGCCCGACGTCCGCCGTCGGACTCGCCCAGCACCCCCTTCGACAGCGCCTCCCGGGCGTCGGGATCGGCGATGTCGCAGAGCCGGGCGGCCAGCTCCGCAAGGACGCCATCGTCTTTTTCGGCCGAGAACTGGCCGAGCAGCAGGCGGGCTGCGTCCGGGTTGTCGAACTCGCGCAGGGCGCGCACGGCCTCGACGCGGTTCCCCGCATCCCGGCTCCGGAACGCCTCCACGTACGCTTTCCGCTCGGTCGCCCAGTCGGCGAGCAAGGGGCTCGAAGCGGAGACGAAGAGGAGAAGCGGCGCGAGCATGCGTGAGGGGCGCATGGGCGGTATGTTATCGCAAACGGGGGGCCGGGCGAAACGCTGCCAGCGGGCTGTTTCACGGCGATTCTGTCAAGTTCGTTGGCGATTCGTGCAGTCCTGAACCGAAAGTGGGCGCTACCTGGGGCTGGTCCTGAGAAGCGCACCCTCGGCCCCGGCAAACAGGGGGTCGGCCACGCGATCCACGGTTCCTCCCCCCGTCGATCTCAGCCCCTCCGCCAGCATCCTGTCCAGCCCCCGCATCAGGCCGCCACACCCGGCGAGAATCACGCGCGGCACGCCCTGGCCATCCCCGCCCGCCAGTGCGCGGATCGCTTCCAGAATCCGCGGGACCACAGCCCTGCACGCTCCCGCGACGGCGTCGGCCACGTCGACGGGGGCGGTCCGACCGCCCACGGGCAGCCCGACGAGCATCGTGTCCGTGTCCAGCAGGCAGCCGTAGCGCTCCTTCAGCTCCCTCATGCCGCTTACCGTGAATTCGCCCGCCGGCAGCTTCGCCCTCAGCCGCGACAGCAAGTCCATGTCGATCGCGTCCCCGCCCTTCTCGATCACCACCAAGTCCGCCTCGCCGGGCGGCTCCGGGCCGCATCGGCAGACGGTCGTCTCACCGGCGCCGATGTCCACCACGATCGCGCCTTCCGGCGCCCCCGAGGACCGCCACGCGGCCCACGCCTCCGGGACCACGTCCAGCGGCACCATCGACTCAGCCGCAGCCTTCATCAGCAAGTCCCGGTTCACCCGCGCCGCCCGCGCCGGGACCGCCAGCACCCCCGCCACCCGCTCCCCGGGCGCCGCCCGCGCCAGCTTCACCGCCCTCCTCACCAGGTCCGCCACCGCCCGCGCGTGGACCTCGCTCGCAGCCTCCGGGCCGGGATCGCCCTTCCCGGGCACCACCCCGCCCTCGAACGGACGCGCCAGGTCCGTCGCCAGCCTGAACCTCCACGCCTCCGCCCCGATCAGCACGTCCGCGCCCACCAGCTTCCGGGCCGCCGCGCTCCGGGGCCAACCGACCAGGCTGCCGAAATGCTCGCGCGCCCCGTTCGACGCCGCCACCGACGTGCGCTGCGTTCCCAGCGCGATTCCGACCCGAAGCGTGGCGAGCGGCGGGTCGCTCGGGCGCTGGGGAGGGGAGGGTGGGGCCTGTCCGGCGTCGCTCATCCGTCGCGAGCCTACGAGCCCCGGGCACCGCGCGTCAATCGGACGGAAATTGCCGGACGGTCCCAGGGCGCTTCTCCGTTAGAATCCGCCCTTCCTCGACTCCCAGTGGAGCGCTCCAGCATGGCAGGGTCCGGTTCGCTTGACCCGGTCGACGTCATCATCGGGAACATGGCCCTCCAGCAGAAGCTCGTCGACGACGGGCAGCTTGCTGAAGCGCGGATGATGTGCTCGATGAAGTCGGACCGCTCCCTGGCCCAGGTGCTGTACGGGCTCGGGTACCTGTCGATCCAGCAGGCGGAGAAGCTGGAGCATGCGGCGACGGTGCTGCGGACGAGGGAGGAGGACAAGCTGCTCTGCGAGCTGGCGGTGAAGCGGAAGATCATCACGCAGGCGCAGGCGGACGAGGTGCTGCTGGTGCAGAAGAACGCGACGCGGAATCCCGGGCCGATTCCGCGGGTGAAGGAGCTGCTGCTGAATCGGGAGTACGTGAAAGGCCCGCTGGTAGACATCCTGATGTCGCTGGTGCAGCAGGTGTCGCCGTTCTCGCGGCAGGAGAAGGAGGCTGCGCCGCCGAAGGAGCCGCCGGGGGGCGGGAAGGCGGTGGACAGCAAGGTGGATACCGGGAGGGCCGGGAAGCCGTCGGAGGACGGGCCGATTGACCGCAAGGGCGACACGGTGCGCCTCGCGCGGCCTGCATCCTCGCCCGGGCCCCAGGAGGCGGTTCGGCCGAGCGGGACGATGGACGCGGTGCCGGCCGCCGGGCCCTCCACGCCGAAGCCGGCCGCCCCCGCGGGATCTGGCGAGAAGGGGACGGGATTCCTGACGGCGCAGGACCGCCTGCAGCAGATGCGGCGGACGCCCGGCTCCGGGATTTCCGGCGCGCCCGCCTCGAAGCCTGCGACGGCTCCTCCGGCTCCGGGCCGGCCGTTCGTCCCGCCGCCGAAGACCGAGAAACCTGCGGCCCCGGCCACGGCGCCCGCCCTCCAGCCCCGTCCCGAACCTGTCCCCGCTCCGACGGGAGGGGGCGAGCGGATCTCCCTGGGACAGATCCACACGCTCGCCGTGCACGTGGGCCGCACGCCGCCCGCCGACCCGACCATCGACCCGATCATGCCGTCCGTGACGTACGACTTCCCCTCGATGGAGGCGCTCGAGGAGTTCCTCAAGGGCAAGGAGGGCTTCTGGTACTCGCGCCACGGCAACCCCACCGTCCGCGCGGCCGAGGAGAAGATCGCCGCGCTCGAGGGCGCCGAGGACGCCGTGCTCGCGGGAAGCGGGATGGCCGCGCTGACCGCGACGCTGCTCACGCTCCTGCGCCCGGGCGACAGCATCGCCACCATCGAGGGCCTGTACGGCGGAACCTGGCATCTCTTCAACGACGTCCTCAGCGAGTTCAACATCCAGATCCGCAAGATTCCCGCAAAGGACTGGCTGCTGATCCGCGAGCACCTGTCCGGCACGACCAAGCTCATCTACTTCGAGCCCGTCACGAACCCGATGCTCCGCATCTGGGACCCGCGCCCCCCGGCGAAGGACGCGAAACGCTTCGGCATCCTCACGATGGTCGACAACACGTTCGCGACGTGCGTGAACCTTCGGCCTATCGAGCACGGCGTGGACCTGGTGTTCCACAGCGCGACGAAGTACCTGGGCGGGCACAGCGACGTGACGGCGGGGGTGGTCTGCGGGAAAAAGGACCACGTGCAGCGGATCCGCGAGCGTCTCAAGCTGCTCGGGCCGACGCTGAGCGCGTTCGACGCGTGGCTGCTGATGCGCGGGCTGAAGACGTTCCCGCTGCGGATGCGGGCGCACAACGAGAACGCGCTGTTCGTCGCGCAGGGGCTCGAGTCGCTGTCCGGCGTGAGGAAGGTCTGGTACCCGGGGCTGGAGAGCCACCCGGACCGCGCGCTGGCGAAGGAACTGCTGAAGGGCGGAGGCGGCGTGGTGACGTTCGAGGTCGAGGGCGGGCTGGACGGCGCCAAGGCGTTCTGCAACCGCCTGCAGCTCTGCCACCGCGCGGTGTCGCTCGGCGGGGTCGAGACGCTCGTGTCGATCCCCGTGCTTTCCAGCCACTGGCAGATCCCCGAGCGCGAACTCGAGAAGGCCGGCATCTCGCCGGGGTGCGTGCGGATCAGCGTCGGCATCGAGGACCCGCAGGACATCCTCGACGACGTCCGCCAGGCGATGTCCTAGCCGTCAGCGCGCCGAGGGGACGAACGTCCCCACAGGCTCCGACTTCCCCTTGACCGGCACCGGCGCCACCGCGCGCCACGCGAACGACTCGCCGCACCTCTCGCGCGTCGCCTGCGACACCAGCATCGGCACGCCGTGCTCCTTCGTCAGCGACTCGATCCGCGACACGAGGTTCACGGGATCCCCGATCACCGCGTACTCGCGGCGCTGCTCGCTCCCGATGTCCCCGAACACGACCTCGCCCGTGTGCACGCCGATGCCGATGCGGAGCGGGGGCTCGCCGCGGGAGGCCCGCACCTCGTTGAGGCGGGCGAGCGCCTCCAGCATGGCGAGCCCGCACGAGGTGGCCGCGGGGGCGTGGTCGGCGCGGGGGAGGGGCGCGTTCCAGTAGGCGAGGATGCCGTCGCCGATGAACTTGTCGAGGGTGGCGCCGTGCCGGAACAGGACGTCGGTCATGACGCCAAAGTACTCGTTGAGGAGGGCGACGACCTGGTGGCCGGTGAGGCGGGAGGAGAGGGCGGTGAAGTCGCGGATGTCGGCCATGAGCAGCGTGAGCTCGCGCTGCTCGCCCTCGGCGTGCCCCGCGCCTTCCGCGGCGACGCGCTCGAGCGCCGTGGGCGGGAGGTAGCGGCGCAAACGCGAGCGCACCGCCTGCTCGCGGGACACGGACCGCACGAGGCCGGTCAGGCGGTTGACCGCCGCGACGCAGGCCGCCGCGGCGAGCCCGAGCGTGATCGGCGTCGTGATGAACCAGCCCGGCGCCCGGATCCCCGAGGCCCAGAGCATCGCCTCCTCGAGCGGGATCGTCGCCGCGGCCGTGGCCAGGATCGCTGCGCGGCGAAGCGTCAGCGTGGACATCGCGATCAGGAGCACGTAGATCCCCATCGTGTACGCCGCGTTCGCCTGCGGCGACTCTTCGCCGCCCCCGGCCGCGATCGTCATGGCCCTCGCGATCATGGGGGCGTCGAGAAGCGGGTGGGCCAGCCACGCGTGCGGGAGGAGCGCCGGCCAGAGCCGGCAGGCCGCGAGAATCGCGACCGCCGCCGCCGCCCATGCGGCCACCGTCGGCGTCTGGGCCGCCCACCCTTGGTTCCCGAGGCCGTGCCCCAGCGCGAACGTCAGGCCCAGCCAGCAGACGAGCCCGATCAGCCGGATGGACTGCAGACGGGTCTCCAGCAGCCTCCGCTCCGCCTCCAGCCCGCGCTGGAACGTGTCGTCCGCGAACGTCGCCGTGTTCTCCCGCACGGGCCCAGTGTAACCCGCCGGCGCGCCCGAAAAAAAAAGCCCCGCCGGAGGGCGGGGCTCGGAGTTCGTCCGCTCCTACTTGTCGCTCCCCTCGCCGGGGAACTCCTTGCCGCCCTCCGGCTGCATCTCCTCCGGCTTCTTCGCCGGCGCCCCGCCGAAGTCCGCCTCGTCCAGCACCCCGTCCCCGTTCTTGTCCATCCGGTCGAACATCTGCGGCCGCCCCGGCCACTCCTCACGCGTCACCTTCCCGTCCCCGTCCGCGTCCGCACGCTTCACCATCTCCATCACCCTCGCCCCGCCGTCCCCCTTCGCCGCCCCGTCCCCCGCCATCTTCTTCAGCTTCTTCGCCGCATCCTCGATCTCCCCACGGTCCACGAACCCGTCCCCGTTGGCGTCCGCCCGCCCGAACAGCTGCTTCGGCCCGCGGAACTCCTGCTGGCTGATCCTCCCGTCCCCGTCGGCGTCGTTCTCCTTCATCAGCGTGTCCACGTCCATCGGCATCCGGCCCTTGCGGTCGCCGGGAAGCGCCTTCGTGTCTCCGCCCTGGGCCCCGGGGAGCGTGAAGGTGACGAGGGCCTCGTCGAACGCGATCCGCCCGTCGCCGTTCGTGTCGAACTTCCCGAACGAACCGTCCTCGGGAAGCGACCACTCCTGCGGGACGATCATGCCGTCGCCGTCCTTGTCGTAGTGCTGCATCGCGAGCCCGGCCTTGTCGCGGCCGACCTTCGGGTTCGCCTCAAGCTCGAAGCTCATAAGCGCGCCGTCGCGGTCGGTGTCGAGCACCTCGAAGTAGTAGGCCGCCGCCTCCTCCGTCGACAGCGCGTCGTCGCCGTTGCGGTCGAACCGGTTGAAAATCCGGCGGACGCGCATGCGGTTGGCCTCATCCCCGGACGCGCTGCCCCGGTTCTTCTCGAACTTCTTTCCACCGGGGAAGGCCCCGTCCTTCCCGGGCTTCCCCGCGCCCGCCGAGCCGCCGGCCGTCTTCGGCTCCGTGAGAGCCTCGCTGCCCTCCTCTGCCTTCCACGCAGCTTCGACCTCCTCCCGGGTGATCGTCCCGTTGCCGTCGCGGTCGTTCTTCGAGAAGAGCCGTGTGGATTCGCATTCGTCCTTCGTGACGGAGCCGTCCTTGTTTGCGTCCCAGCGGGTGAAGAAGTCGTCGACGGGATTGGGGCCGTCGCCGGCGAAGGCGGGGAGCGAGAGGGCGAGGGTGATCGCGGCGGGGGGCATCCAGCGCATGGGAATGATCTCCGTCAGGGGAGTGGTTGTCGTCCTGCGATGGAGAAGAAACCCGCGTGAGGCGCGGAAGTTTCGCGCAATTCCGGGACAAGGGAGAGTCTTAAACTGCATGGTGCCAATGACTTGCGTGCGCGCTTACCTGTCGTAGCTCTTCACCAGCTCCAGGCCGTCCACGTCCCCCTCCGCTGTGTACACCACCCGTATGTCGCGCCAATGCACCGCCCCCTCCTCCTTCGGCACCACCACGAAATGGTACCCCGCACCCCCGGCAGGCCTGTTCTCGAATTCGCCCCCCACCTGCCGCACCCTCACCAGCACCGTCACGCCCTCCTTCCCCTCCTCACGCTTCACCCGCCAGATCCGCGGCATGTCCTTCGGATGCTCCACCACCCGCACGGCCGCCACCAGCACCATCTCCTTCGCGAAGTCCACCTCCGGCGGAATGCCCCCCCAGAGGTCGCTCCAGCGCCTCGCATCCCGCACCGCTTCCCGGAGGTCGCGCGAGGGAGGAAGCGGCTTCACCGCATCCATTTCCTCCGTCCACGTCGCCCACTGGACGGAGAACGACTGCGCCTCGTCGTCCGTCGCGGCGCAGCCCGCGCCCGCGACGAGGAGCGCCAGCGCCCCGGCGGCGCGCAGCATGCCTCTCTTTGCCATGGCGCCGCGCCTCTACTTCTTCTCCGGCGCTACCGCTTCCTTCTCCGGCATCGTGTCCAGCGCCCAGTCCGCGGGATCCTTCGGAGGCGGGAACTGGTTCTTTCCGTTGCTGTCCCACCACGCCATCAGGTCGAGGTAGCGCCGCGTTCCGCGCCCCGTCGCCTCCCGGATCGCGCGAAGCGACCTCTCCTGGTCCACCTGCGACGGCGTAAAGCCCAGGTTCTTGCAGGGCTCCGGCTCCACGTACCAGATCAGACGCTCGATCAGGTGCTTCCGGCCCGCGCGCACCGCCTGGATCAGGCGCGTCAGCTTCGTCGACTGCATCGTCTCCGCTTCGTAGAACTTCTGCAGCTTGTACCCTGCAAGCGGCACCACCGCCGTGCGCCGCGGCATGTTGTCCGAATGGTCGATCTTCCCGATCTTCGGGTTCTTCTTCACCGCCACCCCCGCGTCCGCCAGCATCTGGCGGCACACGTTGAACGGCAGCAGGTGCATCTTCGAAACGTCCGTCTTCTTGCCAGGGTCGCCTTCCGACGCCGGCCAGTACTGCTGCCCCTGCGGCAGGTCCCACGCGCTCCACATCAGCGCCTCCGCGGCCCACTCCTTCAGGGTCGTGTCCGGATCGCGCGCCAGGCCCCCCAGCGCCCGCACCGACTCCTCCGTCCGGTACCCGTTGTACGCCAGCATCTCCATCAGCTTCACCGCCTTGCGGCGGGCGCCCGGCGATCCGTTGCGGACGGCGGCTGAGAGGACCGGAGGCGCGTCGGCTCCGGTGTTGGCCACGTGGGCGAGCGCCCGCGAGTGGTCCGCATCCCCGTCCTCGACGATCTCCTTCAGCTTCGCCAGCGTGTCCTCGATTTCCCCCTGTTCCTGCTTCACGGCCTCCTCGTTCGCGCGACCCGGGGGAGGAGGAGGGATCTTCGTGAAGTGGTAGAACGCGCCGGCCGCGGAGATCGCCAGGATGCCGACGACGATGAGCATCGTGCGCCGCGACAGCGTGAACGCCGACTCGCCGAGGCGGCGGCCCGTCTTGATGTTCGTGCCGCACTTGATGCAGATCACATCGTCGGGCTTCACGCCCTTGCCGCAGCCCGGGCAGCGGTGTTTCGGCTTGTTTTTTTCCGCCGTCAGCGCCTCGGCGGCGATCTTCGCCATCTCGCCGCCCGAGGTCCCGACCTCGCTCGCCGCTTCCTCCTCCTTCGTGAACGTCTTTTTCTTTTTCTTGAGGTTGCCCGCGTCGTCGAAGTCCTCGAGCGACTTGAAGTTCGACATCACGATCTTCGGGCCCGCGTCGTCCTTCTTCTTCGCAGGCGCCGAAGGTTTCTCGATGATCTTCGAGTCCGCAGGCGCGGAGCGCGGCGGCGGCGTCGCGACGGCCGTCGCCGTCGACTTGCCGTCCGGGACCTTCAGCGCGGCACCGCACTGCGGGCACTTCACCGTTTTCCCTGCAAGCTCGTCTTTCAGATTGAGCTTGCGCCCGCAGGAGCACGAAGTCGTGATGGGCATCTCGGAGACCCTCAGGATGGCCGGAACCGGGATGGATTGTAGCGTTGGCGGGGAAAGGGAAACAAGCGAGAAGCGCCCCCGTTGCGCGGGGCGGCCGGGGTCGGGATAATGAGCCTATGTCCGATGGGTTCCAGTCACGGCCGCTGCCGCTCTCGGAGGCCGCCGCCAGGGAGGCGGCGCTGGGATTCGAGAGCGGGATTGCGGCGGCGTTCCTGAAGTCCGAGCCGGCCCACCGCGAGGCGCTCGAGATGCTGGGGCATGCGCTGACGCGGCAGGGGAGGCATGACGAGGCCCTGGCCGTCGACCGCCGCCTCGCCTCGCTGGAGCCGGGGAACGCCTACATCCGCTACAACCTCGCGTGCAGCCTGTCGAACCTCGGGCAGGTGGACGAGGCGCTGCGGGAGCTCGAGACCGCGCTGGAGCTCGGGTACGACGACCTCGCCTACATGCAGCAGGACCCCGACCTGGCGCGCGTGAGGAAGGACCCCAGGTACCGCAAGCTCATGGAGAAGGGGCGGAAGGGGCGCTAGACGGCGGTGTCGAGCAGCCGGACCATCTCTTCCCGCAGCGCGGCCATCTCGTCGTCGCGGATGTCCGGCACCTCGACGGAGTAGCGCGTGCCGTCGGGGCGTTTCTCGAGCTCGATGAACTCCCGCGCGCCGTCGCGCCGCGTGCCGGTCATCTTGAGGATGCGTTTGCGCTGGAGGGTGAGGCTGAGCAGGAACGCGAGCTTCCTGCGCTGGGGGTCCTGGTCGCCCGAGAGGGACTCGAAGAAGGCCCAGACGGCCATCGGGTTTTCCTTCTTCTTCTGGTCAGCCCCGGCGGCCCGGGCGCGCCAGAAGGAGTAGGCTTCGGCGGGCTCGTTCCAGCAGGAGCGGCAGAAGTCGCGGCGGTCAAAGGTTTCGCCGCTCTCGAACAGGGCCGTGGTGAACTCCTCGCCTTCCTCGAACTTCCTGCCGCACCCGCAGGTGCCGCAGGTGCGCGTGATCTTGTAGTCCGCCACGATGCTCATTTCTCTCGCTCGTCCCACCAGAGGAAGAAGGTCTCGAGTTCCGCGAAGGACTTTCCTGAGATCGCCCTCAGCGCCGCCAGCCCTGCCGTGTCCAGCTCCCGTCGCGGGTTGCCCGCCAGGGGGCGCCGTTCCGTCTTTCCGTCGACTTCCACGTCGAACATCTCCGTGTCCAGTCCCCGCAGCATGGCGATCATCTCGCCCGTCGCGGGCGTCCCCCGGCCGCCGAACCGGCCGATGGACAGACATGTATTTCTTCGGACCCAATGGTCCCTGTCCTTGAGGGCTTTCGTAAGGAAAGGGAGGGCTGCCGCCGGGTCGTTGGTCTCGCCCAGCGAGGCGGCCGCATCCGAACGGACTTCCCACAGGCGATCGTTCGCGATCTGGTCGCAGAGGATGGCCGTGGCCCAGGCGTCCGTCGTCTCGACCCCCGTGTTCCTGTCCCTGGTCTTCCGCGACGCGAGCATCTGCGCCCACGCCCGCCGCGTCGTATCGGGCCCGCGCAGGGCGGATTCCCGCAGCCTCGCGACCGGCGGCTCCGGCAGGAACATGAGCGTCGAGACCAGCCCCTTCTTCGCGGTGTTGTCCAGGAGCCGCATCTTCATCGCGCCCGGCTGCTCCGTCCCCTCGAACGCAAGCGCCTCGAGGATCGCGTCCTCGACGAGCGACTTGTGGCTCACACAGAGGTCCATGAGCATCGGGCGGCAGAACTTCGGGTTGTCCGTGAACTTGATGATGAGGACGCCCGTGAAGCGGACGACGGCCTCGGGTCCGCTCTTGACCATCAGGTCACGGCAACGGGCCCAGTTGGCGGCGTCGTCGCCCTCGAGGAGCAGGAGCGCGCGTGCGAAACGCGAAAGCCAGCGCAGACGGTCGATGGCGTCGTTCGCGGAGGAGCGGACGCGGTACTTGCGGACCTGCTCCTGGATCTCGCCGCTGACGACGTGGGTTTCGGACTTCGACATCTCCTCCAGTTCGTCCGCCGCCTGGTCCATGGCGGCCAGGTCGTGCTTCTCGAAGACCTCCAGCAGCTGGAGAACGCGCTTCTGCTGTTCCCGCAGGTCCTTGGGCGTCTGGATGGTGGGCTTGGCGCCGTCGTCCGGCTCCTTTTCGCCGTTGGTGCAGCCGGAGGCGAGGAAGGAGGAGGCGAGGACGACGAGGGCGGCCGGTAAGGTGCGCATGCGGTGATCTCGCGGGTTCGGGAGGGGGCGGATTCTACCCCGGCGCGCCGCCGGCGGGGAGGACCTCCAGGGTCCCGGCCGAGCCATCAATGCGCAGGAGGGCGCCAGCGGAGAGGCTGCCGGCCGCCGGCCAGAGGACGGAGGGCACTCCCAGCTCGCGGGCGACGATGGCGCCGTGGCTGAGCTGGCCGCCCCGCGCGGTCACGACGCCGCGGACGCGCGGAAAGAGGAGGGTCCAGGACGGGTCCAGCGAGGGGATGACGAGGATCGCCCCTGGCGGAGGCTCCTCCGCGGGGGAGCCCGGGGCCCAGGCCGGGCCTTCCGCTGTTCCCGGGGACAGCCCGGCTCCGGACGTCGCGGGCGCCGCGTCGCCGGCGGGGAAGACGAGGGTGGGAAGGGGGATGCGCAGCAGGGCGGCGCGCTCCCGCCTGCGGCGCGCGGCGAGGGCGGGGTCCGGCGAGGAGAGCTCTTCCGGCGTGAGAAAAAAAACATCGGCACCGAGCCCCGAGCGGCGGCCGAGCTCGAGCAGGTCGAGGCGGAGGACCTCGGTCTCGCGGAGGAGGGCGTCCTTGGCGCGCTCGCGGAGGGCGTAGATCCCTTCGGCGTCGCGGCCCGGGGGCGCGGTCCGCGCGAGGCGCTCGAGATCCGCGGGGCGCTCCCGCCACCGCGGCTCGGCGAGCTCCATCTCGGCCGGCCCGCGGTGGGCGAGGTCGGCGGGAATCCAGGTCCGCAGGGACGCGCGTTCCGCGGGAGGCGTGCGCTCCCATTCCGCCGAAGCGAGCACGGAGGCGGCGATGGCGACACCGGCGGTCTCGCCCGCGGCGCGCTCGAAGCGGGCGAGGAACCCGGGGACGTCCGGTGAGCGCGGGGCCGAGGCGGCCCGGGCGCGGACCTCGGCCTCCCAGGCGGCGTACTCGGCGGGGAACGAGCCCCTCGCGGCGTCGAGCCGGCGCTGCGCCGCGAGCAGCTTCCAGGCGAACCACGGGAGGCGCGGCCAGAACGACCATTTCGCGCGGCGCCAGTCGGGTTTGGGCCCGGGGCGCGCGGCAAGCGCGGGGTTCTGACGCAGTGCGTCAAAATCGTACGACAGCGGCCAGTCGCCGAAGCACGTCGCCGCTTCCAGCCCCAGGTCCGCGTACAGCCGCCCGCCGCAGAGGCGCAGGAAGCCGAGACGCTTCACGTCCTCCCGGAAGAAGAACCCGAAGCGCCGGTAGGCGCGCCCGAGGCCGCCGTCCCAGGACATCATGCGGGTGAGGAAGGCCCAGGTCATGGGGGTGGGGGCGGGGCAGGTCTCGGCGAGGGAGTAGGCGGCGGACCAGCAGGTCGGCGCGGTGGCGCCCGCGCGGAGGGCGGCGAGGAGGATGGGGGCGGTCGGGGTGACGGGGCGCGACTGGAGGAGCCACAGGCGGCCCTTGCGGGCGCACCATTCGACGTCCTGGGGGGCGCCGAAGAGGCGTTCCGCGGCGGCAAGACGGTCGAGGAGCTCGCGCTCGAGCTCGCGGACGAGGGGGACGGCGCCATCGCGGGCGCCGCGGGCGATCCGGAGGCGGTCGGGCGTCACGGCGCCGGAGACGAGGGCGTCGCCGCGCCCGCGGACGGCCTCGATCACCACGCCCTCGCCGGTCGCCGGGTCGCGTCCGAACGCGACACCGGAGACCTCGGCCTCGACCATCTCCTGGACCACCGCCCCCGGCACGCCCGCGGCCTCGCCGTACGCCGTAGGCCCGGACTGCGACGCCGCCACTTTCGCGAGGGCGTCCCGCAGCGCGGGCTCGCCGCGCACGTCGAGCATCGTCAGGAACTGACCCGCGAAGCTCGCGGTCGCGCCGTCCTCCAGCGCCGCCGAGGAGCGGACCGCCACCGCGGGTGAGCCGGCGGCGCGCCAGGCGTCGAGAAGCGGCGCGGGGTCGCTCCCCGGATCGAGCACCGCCCAGCCCGGCGGCACCGGGTGGCCGGCGCGCAGCAGCGCGTCGAGGCCGCGGGCCTTGCCGCCCGCGGACGAAGCGGCTTCCGGCGGAAGCTGGCCGAGGCGAAAGACGCGCACGCCGGGAGGCTACTTCCTGCCGAAGCAGTAGAAGTAGAAGTTGTCGCAGCCGATGAAGAGGCGACCGGCGGCGACGGCGGGGCTGGAGGTGAACGCGGCGCTGTTGACGGCGTCCCAGGAGGCGCTGTAGGTCCACTCCTCGACGCCGTTGTCGGCGCGGACGGCGTGGATGTGGCCGCCCTGGCAGCCGTAGATCACCTGCCGGCCCGCGACCGCGGCGCTCGAAAGCACCGCGTTGCCGCAGTTCTGCCGCCAGACGAGCGTGCCGGTCGAGGCGTCGAGGCAGATCATGTCGCCGCTGCGGTTGCCCAGGTAGACTCGGTTGTCCCAGACGGTCGCCGCCGCGAGGACGGCGTCGCGCAGCGGATAGCGCCAGGCGATCCCGCCGCCGTCGAGCGACAGGCAGAGGACCTCGGCCTTCGGGTCGGCGGCGGCGTCGCGGAAGTTCCCGTTGCCGATTCCGACGATCGCGCCGCGCGGACCGAGCGCCGGCGGGCCCCAGCAGGACGCCGGGAGCTTCGTGAACCACTTCCGCGTCCCATCCGTGGCGTCGTACGCCCCCACCCCCGTCTCCCCGTAGCCCGCGCCCACGACCAGAAGCCCCTCCGCGAGCAGCGGCGAGCAGTCGAGGTGCATCCCCTTCGCCTGCCAGATCTTCTCTCCCGTCGCCGCGTCGAGGCAGTAGAGGCCGTCGTCCCCCGCGCTGAACCAGCACTTCCCGCCGACCACCGTCGGCGCGCACTCGACGTGGCTCGAGGTCCGGAACTCCCAGAGCTTCTTCCCGGTCACGGCGTCAGCGCAGTAGAGCTTCGCGTCCGTGTTGTGGTGCAGCCCTTCGCCGAAGTACACGCGCCCGTCGGCCACGACCGGCGAGGAGAAGACGGGGTAGCGCGCGGGAAAGACCCAGAGCGGATCGGCGCCGCCGTCGGTGCTGAAGCAGGAGAGGACGCAGTTGTCGCAGCCGACGTACACGCGGCCGGCCCAGACGGCGGGGGAAGACGCGAAGCTCGCGCGGTCGATGGACTCGCGGAACTTCCAGAGGGGGGACGCGGCGCCGGGGATCTCCGACCGGTCGCCGCCGGTGCGGCCGACGTCGCCGCGGAACGTCCACCAGCCGTCGCGCCTTTCCTCCGGCGTCGGAGGCGGGGGCGGCGTCGTCCGCTGGCGTCCCCACGCGACCGCGGCCGCGGAGCCTCCCAGCGTCAATCCCAGCAGGACGAGCGCGACGACCTTGTGCGCCCGCGCCTGGTGCCACGCCCACCGGTACACCTGCGGCCGGAAAATCGCCGTCGCCGCCGCCGCCAGCGCGATCGCAATCTGCGGCAGGAAAGAGAGCAGCGACTGAAGCGGGGCGAAGAAGGCGGGGACGACGGCGAGCATGCGGTGGGTTTCCTCGGGTGTTGCGGATTCGACGCCGCCGCGGGCGCGAAGTTCCAGCCCCTGTCCGGGGCGATTTCCTTCGGTCACGGCCGAGCGTCAGGATAGCGTGCTTCCGGAAGCGGCGGCGCGAGCTTTAGCGCACTTCCGCAAGGAAGGGCACGGCGCACCGCCGTGCACGCCGTCTGGCAGCATCACGGGACGCCCGCAGCAGACTTCGAACGGCTGAAGTCTGCCGCGGGCTGCGTACGCGAAAAACGGGCGCCGGCGAGCCGGCACCGCGTTTTTCGCAGGGAGACCAGTAGAGCCGCCGCCGCTTCCACTTTTCAGGCTCCCGGAAGCCGGACCTCCGGAGCGGAGGGGGACCGTGGGGCTGTTCGATTTCCTGAAGGACCTGTTCAACCCCGTCAAGGGGCCGCCGCCCGGGAAGGGCGGCCCGCCGGTCTCCCGCCCGGGTTCCGGGGGACGTCCGGTGCGTCCGCTCGCGGCCGGGCTGCCCCCGGCGCGCGACACCGGCGAACTGGCGGCGATTCTCAGGACGACCCCGGAGAAAGTCGCCTGGCTCGTGCGCGAGACGGGGAGGCACTACGCCACGTGGCAGGTCCCGAAGGCGCACGGGAGGCGGACGATCGAGGCGCCGAAGAAGCAGCTGCGGGGCGTGCAGCGGGCGATCCACCGGGAAATCCTGTCGCGCGTGTCCCCGGCGGAGGCCGCGCATGGGTTCCGGAAAGGGCGGTCGCCGCGGACGAACGCGTCGCCGCACGTCGCGAAGGAGATGGTGATCAAGCTGGACCTGAGGGACTTCTTCTGGCAGGTCACGCGCAACCGCGTCGCGGGGCTGTTCCGGTCGCTGGGGTATCCGGAAGATGTCGCGCTGGTGCTCTGGCGCCTGTGCTGTCACAAGGGGCGGCTTCCGCAGGGCGCGCCCACCTCGCCGGCGATCACCAACCTCGTCTGCCGCAGGCTCGACGCGCGCCTCGCGGCCGCGATACGGTCGATGAACGGCGACTACACCCGGTACGCGGACGACTTGACGTTCTCGTTCCGCGAGGCCCGGCTGCCGATGCCGCGGCTCGCGCGTTTCCTGCGGCGCATCATCTCCGACGAGGGATTCCGGGTGGCGCCGGAGAAGACGCGGTTCCTGCGGCGCTCGTCGCGGCAGGCGGTCACGGGCCTGACGGTGAACGCGAAACTCTCGCCGCCTCGGCGCGAGGTGCGGGCGCTGAGGGCGCTGCTGCACGAGGCGCGGCTCCGGGGGCCGGAGGCGGCGAACCGGGACCACCTGAAGGGGTTTTCCGCGGTCGTGCGCGGGCGCATCGAGGCGGTGAGAGCGATCGACCGCGCAAAGGGGGAAAAGCTTCTCGCGGAGTACCGGCGCGTGTCGTGGTAGCGGCGGGCTACTTCTTTTCGCCGACGCAGTAGAACCAGTTGTTGTTGGAGCCGACGAAGATGCGGCCGCCGGAGATTGCGGGGGAGCTGACGATCCGCAGGTCGCTGCTGACGCCGTCGTGCCCGAGCGGCAGGTTCCAGAGGACCTTCCCGGTCCCCGGGTCGGCGGCGTGCAGGTGGCCGCCGTCGCAGCCCCAGACGACGGCGTTCGGCGAGACGGCGGCGCTCGAGACGACCGCCCGGCCGCACCCCGCCTCCCACAGTTTCTTCCCGGTCGCGCCTTCGAAGCACCCGAACTCCCCGCCGCGGTTGCCGAGGTAGACGTTCCCGTTCGCCACGGCCGCGGCGGCCATCGCCGCGTTCTTCAGAGGCGTCCTCCAGACGACGCTGCCGTCCGCGGGCGACAGGCAGAGCAGCTCCGCCTTCGCGTTGGGAAGCGTCTCGCCGAAGTTGCCGTTGCCGATGCCGACGACGATCCCCTTCGGCCCGGCCGCCGGGGCGCCCCAGGCGCTCGCGGGCACCTTCGTGCGCCAGGCCTGCTCGCCGCTCTCCGCCTTCCACGCCCCGATCGCCGTCTCGCCGTAGCCGCTTCCCACGATCACCAGCCCGCCGGTCACGAGCGGGGCGCTGTCCACGTGGAGTCCCTTGACCTGCCATTTCTTCGCGCCGGTGGCCGCGTCGAGGGCGTAGAGGCCGTCGCCGCCGGCGCCGAAGAAGACGAGGCCGCCGGAGACGGCGGGGGAGGACTCGACGTGGCCGGTCGTGCGGAACTCCCACAGTTTGCGGCCGGTCGCGGCGTCGAGGCAGTAGAGGCGCGCGTCCTCGTGGACGTGGAGGCCCTCGCCGACGTAGACGCGGCCGTCGGCGACGGCCGGCGAGGAGAAGACCTCGTAGCGCGCGCCGAACTCCCAGGCGGGCGCGCCGCCCTTTTCCGCGTCGTAGCAGAAGAGCGTGTCGTTGTCGGCGCCGACGTAGACGCGGCCGCCGGCGACGGCGGGGGAGCCCATGACGCGGGCGCGGTCGCGCTCGTTCCGCGCTTTCCAGAGAACCGCGACCTTCCCGGGCACCTCGGAGCCGTCGGAGCCGACGCGCGCTTCGCCGCCGCGGAAACAGGGCCAGGACGCGGCGGGCTCCGGGTCGGCGCGGAGAGCGACGGCCGCCAGCGCGCACAGGACCAGGGCTCGCCTCAACGGAGCCTCCGGAGAAGCGGCTTGAGCGGCTGCACTTCGTCGCGGCCGGGGGCGAGCCAGGCGCGGAGGACGGCGACGCCGGAGCGGTCCTCGTACTCGAGCTCGAGCGAGTGGAGGCCCTTCGCGAGTTTCAGCGGGGTGCGGCGGAAGAGCGGCTCGGGGGCCTCGGTCCATTCGTCGATCACGGCACGGCCGTCCACGCGGACGCGGATCGCATCGTCGCAGTGGACGAGGAGCTCGGCGACGGTGTCTGCGGGCACGTCGAGGAAGGCCTTCACGGACAACCTCCAGCCATCGGCCGGAATCCCGTCGGCGGGGCGGTCGAGCCGCCAGTCGCGCTCGACGTCCTCCCAGGACTGCCGCGCCACGGCCTTCTCCCCTCCGGTGAATTCGGCTGCCGCGCCGGGCTCGAGGCGCTTGCGAATCCGGTCCTCGAACGCCTCGCGGGTGCCGCCGGGAGCCGCGCCGAGGGCGTCGGAGAGCGCCCCGTCGCAGGCAGCGCGGACGCGGGCGTCGCCGCTCGACAAGCCCGCGAGGCGTGTCGCGAAGAACTCAGGCGCGGCGGCCCGCTGCGCCTCCAGCAGGTGGGGGGCGAGGGTCTTTCCGGCGGCGCTTTCCCGGTCCACCGCCACAGCGGCGGGTTCGTTCGAGGCGGCGACCGCGCGCGCGGCGATGTCGCGCGTCTCAGCGTCGGGGTCCTCCAGCGCTGCCATCAACCCTTCGATGTCCCGGCACGCGCGCAGCTTTCGCGCCGCCTCCCGCCGCTCGTCCACCGTCCCGCGCCTCAGCAGCCCCCGCGCCGACGCCTGTTCCCCGAGGGCCGCCAGCCCCCGCTCGTGCGTCTTTTCCGCCAGCGCCCGCTGCTCCCCGGCCTTCCTTTCGTACTCCCCGGCGCGCGCGACGTCGCCGCGCCGCGTCCAGTACGGG
>JADLHC010000023.1 GCA_020849035.1 Planctomycetia bacterium | reverse complement strand
GGCGGCCCTGGCGTCGGCGAGGCGCCCGAGTTTCCAGTAGGAGGCGCCGAGCCAGAAGAGGGTCTCGAAGTTGGTGCGGCGGCCGCGGGACTCGAGGAAATCGGCGGCCTCGCGCTCGCGGCCGAGGAGGAACAGGGCGCGGGCGACGGCGTTGTTGGACTCGGCGTTGGCCGAGCTGGCGCGGAGGGTCTCGACCTCGGTCGCGGCGGCGGACGGGTCGTAGAAGGCGGCGGCGTCGGGGGTCGACTGGAGGTAGAGGCGGCACATGACGGCGGTGACGGCCTGGGACTTCGACGCGATCTCCTTCACGGCCGCGTCGGCCGCGGCAAAGTCGCCGCGCTCGACCAGGGCGACGACGCGGTGGAAATGGAGGATCGTGCTGGGGGCCCCGCCCCTGAGCGGCGCCTCGGCCGCCTCCTGCATCGCTTTCCAGTCCGCGCGGCGCTGGTACCCCTCCGTGCGGATCGGCAGCTGCGGGTCCCCTCGCGACGCCTCCCACGCCTTCTCCTGCTGCGCGATCCCGCCGTCGACGTCGCCGATGCGGACGAGGGCGCGGCCCCAGAGGCAGCGGGCGTCGAGGTCGTCGGGGAAGGCCTTGTGGAGGGCCTCGGTCTCCTCGAGCATCTCGACGGGCCGGTCGAGGTAGAGGTAGGCCTGCGCGCGCCAGAACATCCAGTCCTTCACGCCGGGCTCGAGAGAGCGCGCGACGCTGAGGTCCTCGAGCGCCGCCGTGAACATCGAGGAGCGGTACTTCGCGACGCCGCGCTTTCCCCAGGCCTGGCCCCACGCCGGGTCGGCCTCGACGGCGCGCGAGTACGCCGCGACCGCGCCGGCGAAGTTGCGGCCCTGCAGCGCCGCGTCCCCGTCGCGCACGGCCGCCTCCGCCGCGGCGCGGTCGGCGGCGGCGGGAAGGGCGGCGGCGATGGCTGCGGCGACGGCGAGCAGGAGGCGCTTCATTCTCTGTTCTCCGAATCAGCGCAGCGGGCGCACGAGGATGGCGTGGAGTTCGCCTTCGCCGCCCTCGAACGAGAGGCGGAGGGGGCCCTTGCCCGACCTGGGCACGCGGACGCCCCGGGCGATTTCGACGCCGTCGAAGAGGACGTCGGCCGAGTCGCCGCGGATGCGGACGAGGAGGTCGTGGCTGTCGCTGCAGGTGGAGAAGGAGGCGAGCGGCGTCCCGCGCCACTCGAGCCGGACGCGGCAGCCGCAGTCGCCCATGCGGTACAGGATCTCGCAGGGCACCTGCGTGGGCTCGAACTCCACGGATCCTTCGCCGACGAACTGGCCGCCGCGCTTGTCGAAGTCCACGCCCTGCGCGGCAATGGCGGCGACGGGCTTCTCGTCGAAGAAAACCGTCCACGCGGGCTCCGCGGGAAGGCCGGTCACTTCCTGCACCGTCACGTCGCGGAAGGAGGCTTCGGTCGTCATGAGCAGGATGCGCATGCCTCCTTCGCCGACCAGCGGCAGCTTCCGGCGCGCGGCGACCGAGACGACGCCGTCGACGAGGCACCGCGCCGAGGACTCCGCAAGGAGGATCTCCACGTCCCGCCACCGGCCCGGACGGTCCGTCGGCAGCAAATAGGCCACGCGCGCATCGCCCGCCCGCACCAGCACCTCCACGAGGCGACCGGAGTGGACCTGGTACGACAGCCGGATCCGCGCGTTGCGGTGCTCCGGCTCGTTGAGATGCAGCTCCGCGTGCACGCTGTCCGACGGCGACTGCCCGCGCAGCGCCCCGTCCTTCGATTCCCACGTGCCGTCCTCGGCCGTCCGGAACAGGCCGAGCGACCGGCCGTCGGTCAGCACGACGGGCTTGCCGAGGGCGGAAGGGCGGGCCGCGCGGGCGAGCAGGGCGCGCTGCTCCCGGTCGGACTCGGCCCATCCGGCAGGGAGGCGCCCGGTGACGGTCACGCGATGGATCGTGGCCACGGCCGACTTGATGAGGTGCAGCCTCGGAGGAAGAGGCAGGAGGGGCGGGGAGGTCTCCCCGGACAGCACCTCCTTGCCGTCCACCGTCGCCCGGACCCTGCCTCCGCCGAGAACGAGCGCGAACGCGATCCTGCGGCCGGTTTGAAAGGGCGTCGTGGTGCCGTCGACGAGCTTGCTTCCGTCGGGACGGCTGAGCTTCACGTAGCCCCCGGGCTCGGTCGAGAACCGGTAACCGCCCGCGTGCAGGTGCAGCGATCCCTGGTCCGCGAACGACGTGAACGTCAGCTCTATCACGACCCGCTGGTCCCCCTCGATCGGCGCCGAGAACTCCATCCCTGCGCGCGTGAGCGTCGCCGCGCCGTCGGCCCAGCCGAGTCCCGCGGGGCCCATCGCCGAGTAGAAGTCGCCGCCGAACTGCGACCAGTCAAGCATCTGGCGCGCGTCCGCGAAGTCGTATCGCCACTCGGTGTCGCTTCCGGCCTTCCGGAGCGGCACGGCGAAAGCCTCGTCGCCCTTCTTCTCCGCCGCGTCGAACGCGATGTCCTCGATCCGCGACGCGGCCGCCGTCCAGGCCGCCGTTCCCCCCAGCCGCTCCCGCTGCGCCAGCAGATCGCGACACTTCTTCCAGTCCTTCCTCTCCGCCGCGCCGAGGAGCTCCGCCAGCGCCGCGCGGGCCTCGCGCTCGATCGTCGCTTCGCGGAATGCCGCCGAGAGCGCCTCCAGTTCCGGCGCGCGCGGGCTGCCGGCCCAGGCCTTCGAGGCGAGGTCCGGGCGCCCGTCGAACATCCAGAACGCGCCGATGGCCTCGGGCGGCGCGCCCCCCGCCGCCGCCAGCCGGACCAGCGTCGCCGCCTCCAGGTCCGCGTACGCCAGCGTGAGCGTCGCCGGCCCGACCTTCACCTGGAACGAAGTCTCGCCCGCGTCCGCGATCATCCCCTCGCCCGCCTTCGTCGGCACGGGCTGGCCTTTCAGGGCCGCGGCGCCCGCCGGTGCGTGGCGGGGAAGGGACATGGCGCCCTCGACGGCGGAGCGGACGGCGGCCAGGTCGGGGGCGAGCGCGGGCTCGGCGCGGGCGAGGGCGTCGATGTCGCGGAGGGCCTCGCCGTAGCGCCGGGCGGCGGCGTGCGCGGCGACGGCGTCTCGCAGGGGGCCGAGGCGGGGGAGGGCGGCCGCGCGGGCGTCGGGCGGGGGCGGCCCGGCGGCTCCGATCCGCGCGGCGGCCGCGCGGGACAGGTCCTCGACGCCGAACGCCTCCACGGACTTCCAGAGCGTGATCGCGTCCTCCGCGCGCCCCGCGGCGAGGAGCGCTGCGGCCCGGCCGTCGAGGTCCTCGAAGGCGCGCCGGGCGGCGTCGAGCACGCGGCCGCGCGCCGCGTCCTGCCAGGCGCGCTCGCCGTCGGTCGCCGGCACGGCGCCGTCGGCGAACGCGCGCGCCGCCGCGAACTCGCCGCGCGCCAGCCGCGCCGCCAGCTCGCGCTCCAGCTCCGGGATGCGGTCCGGGGCCGGCGGCGGCGGCTTCACCGGCTCCGGCGGCTTCCCCGTTGCTCCTCCCGCCGGCACCGTCCCCGTCGGGTCCTTCGCCGCCGCGCCGCCCGCCTTCGCCGCCAGCGCTTCCTCCAGCCTCCGCCGCTCCGCCGGGTCCGTCGCCTTCGCCAGCGCCTCCTGGAGCTTCCGGACTTCCTCCTCCCGCTCCGCCAGCGCGCGCTCCTTGCCGGCCATTTCGAGCTCGCGGTCGCGGCTCCGCCCCAGCGCCCACGCCCCCAGCGCGATCGCCACCAGCGCCGCCGCCGCTCCCGCCAGGACGGGAGGCCGCGCCCACGCGGAGCGCGAGGCCTTCTCCAGAAGCGTCGATCCCCGCGCGCGGAGCGGCTTGCCGGCGAGGAAGCGGTCGATGTCGTCCGCCAGCTCGCCCGCGGTCTGGGAGCGCCGCGCCGGCTCCTTCTGCAGGCACTTCAGGCAGACCGTCTCCGCGTCCTGCGGCACCGACGGCACCAGCGCGCGCGGCGCGTCGGGGCGGCCTTCCACGACCTGGTTCACCATCACCACGATGTCGTCCTTAGGCACCACGGTGCGTCCCGTCAGCCCCTCGTACATCACCGCGCCCAGCGAGTAGATGTCGGTCCGGTGATCCGGCTTCCCCCGGCTCCCGCGCGCCTGCTCCGGCGACATGTACGCCGGCGTTCCCATCACGACCCCGGTCATCGTCAGCCGCGCGCCGCCGTCCAGGTTGCCGGCGAGCCCGAAGTCGGTGAGGAAGGGCTTGCCGCCGGGCGTGACAAGGATGTTCCCGGGCTTGATGTCGCGGTGCACCACGCCCTGGCCGTGCGCGTAGTCGAGGGCGCGCGCGACCTCCGCGAGGATCTCCATGAGCCGCCGCGCCGGGAGGCGCCGGCCCCGGACGAGCTGGTCCAGGGACCCGCCCTCGACCAGGTCCATCGAGAACCACGGGCGCCCCTGGTGCTCGCCCATCTCGTGCACCGTCACGATCGACGGATGACGGAGCCGGCTCGCCAGGCGCGCCTCGCGCAGGAAGCGCTCCCCGGAATTCCCGGGCGCGTGCGCCGCGAGCACCTTCACCGCGACGGCGCGCTGCAGGTCGTCCTGCCAGCCGCGGTACACCACGCCCATCCCGCCGCGGCCGAGCTCCTCGAGGAGCACGATGCGCCCGAGGTTCAGGTTCGGATTGCGGCGCGCGGCGGCCAGCTCGGCCGCCGACGGGCGCCCCCCCTCACCGGACTTCCGGACGTCGCTCTGGTCCGCCACGCGTGTCCCCCGCTTCCCCCGCGGGAATTCTACACGCCGGCGCCCCGTTTCCGATGCGCTCTACTTAGCGCTCCAGAGCCCCATGCGGTTCCCCTCGGTGTCCCGGAGGAACGCGATGAAGCCGTTGTCGCCGCCGATCTCGGTGCGCTTCTGCACCACCGTTCCGCCCCATTCCTTCGCCTTCGAGAGGGCGTCCTTGATCGACTCGACCTTGATGTACACCGTGACGCCGCCGTCCGCGGGAAGCTCCTTGAGGTCGGTCTTGCACAGGGCGCCGCCGAGGCGCTCGCCTTCGCCGGTGACGTACATGACGTAACGGGGCGAGAACGCCTTGAAAGTCCATCCGAAGACGCCCGCGTAGAACTTCTTCGCGCGGGCCATGTTCCGCACCGGGATTTCGACGTGGCAGATGGGGGAGCTCATGCGGGAAAGCTTAGGGACGGCGCCGCGCCCGATCAAAACAAAGCGGCCCGGGCGCGGGGAGCGCCCGGGCCGGGGAGAAAGCGCGCTACTTCGCCTCGACCCTCGAGGTGCAACCGAACAGCGTCATCCGGATTTTCCAGGTGTCGCTGACCTTTCCGCCCGCCTTGGCCACGTCCACCCCGAAGTCGCTGAGCTTCACCTCGAACTCGGTCGTGAACCTGACCCAGTCGCCCGCCGGGAACTTCGCCTTTTCGGAGGCTTCCTTCGGGATCGCCTTGAAGGTGGCGGTCACCGTCACTTCCTTCGTCTTGCCGTGCATGGAGAAGTCGCCCGTGACCTGCGCCGTGCCCTTCTCCCGGTCGATCTTCACCTTCGTCGACCGGAACGTGATTTCCGGGAAGTTCGCAGCGTCGAGCCAGTTCGCGGAGCGCATGTGCTCGTCGCGCATCTCGATCCCCGTCGTCATCGTCAGGACGGGCACGGAGATCGACACGAATCCCTCGCCCTTCTCGAGGTCCATCGAGACCGAGCCCGAGGCCTTGTTGGTCGTGCCGACGATCGTCTCCAGCTCCGTATCCGACTGGAACTGGATGTTCACGAACTTCTCGCTGTGCCCGAAGTGATACATCGTCTCCTCGGCGAACAGCGCGGCGGATCCTGCGAGCACGGCGGCGACGGCGAGCGGGGTGCGCAGCAGCGACTTCATGGAAATCTCCTCAAGGGAAATAGTGACATGTCCGGTTCCGGCTTCTGGAACGCGCCGCGGCCGGCCCGTATTCCCGGATGCCCCCCGCGTCAGCGCCCCCGGGAGTACCGGAACTTCGGCCGCCAGTCACCGGCCCCCCCGGCGAGCAGGTCGAAGAAGTGCCACGCGCTGCAGAAGTCGTCGCCGGGGCCGAAAAACCGCCTTGCGACACGCTGCACCCGCTTCCCGGACTTGCGGAACGTCGTGAAGCCCGGCCAGACGTTGCCGTCCGTGTCCGCGAACCCCATGTCGGCGAAGAACGTGGTCCCCGCCGAGCTCGCCATCGGGAACGTCCAGCCCCGGGACTTCGCGAACTTCTTCTGCACGGCCGGAGGGTCCTGGCTCACCAGCAGGAACCCCGCGCGGTCCTGCAGGTGGGGCAGCAGCGACACGAAGCCGTCCGCCCAGAGCGTGCAGTAGGGGCAGCCCGTCCCCATGTTGTGCACCACGACGAGGTCCTTGTGCCGCCCGAAGGCCTGCGACAGCCTCAGCGGCTTGCCGCCGTGCGTCCGGAAGACGTAGTCCCGGACCGCCCGGGGCCGGCCCTTGCGGTGAAGGGCGGCGAGCTGGTCCTTGAGCCGGAAGATCTTCTTCTCGAGCTTTGCCGTCTTCTTCTCGAGCTTCGCGTCCACGAGCGCCGTTGCCATGCGTCCTCCCTATTTCCGGTAGAACTCGGCCATCTTCTCGACCACGAACGACTGCTGCTCGCTGGACAGCTCGGGGTAGATCGGAAGCGCCAGCACCTCCTTCGTCGCCTTCTCGGTCTCGGGCAGGTCGCCTTCCTTGTACCCGAGGTTCGCAAAGCACTTCTGCAGGTGCAGCGGGTGCGGGTAGTAGACCTCGGAGCCGATGTCGGCGGCCTTGAGGAAGTCGCGCAGGGCGTCGCGCTTCGGGCAGCGGATGACGAACTGGTGGTACGTGTGGTCGCGGTCGGGGGCGGTGTACGGCGGCGTGACGATCGAAAGCAGGTTGTGCTTCTCGAAGAGCGTGACGTAGCGTGCCGCGCGCTCCTGGCGGGCCTTGATCCAGGCCTTCAGGTGCCGGATCTTCACAGTGAGGACCGCCGCCTGGAGGGCGTCCATGCGGGCGTTCATCCCGACGACGTCGTGGTAGTAACGCTGGTGGCCGCCGTGGACGCGCATCTTGCGCATCATGTCGGTGAGCGCCGCGTCGTTCGACACGACGTGGCCGGCGTCGCCGAACGCGCCGAGGTTCTTGGTCGGGTAGAACGAAAAGCACCCCACGGTCCCCATCGAGCCGGCCGGGCGCCCCTTGTAGCGCGCGTCGATCGCCTGCGCCGCGTCCTCGATCAGCGCGACGCGATAGATCTGGGCGATCTCGAGAAGCGGGTCCATGTCCGCGCACTGCCCGTACAGGTGCACCGGCATGATCCCGCGCAGCTTCCGCCCCGTCTTCCGGTGCACGGGCGGCGCGTCGTCGCCCTTCACCACGTAATCCCGCGCAATCGTCTTCGCCACCGCGTCCGGACTGATGCAGTACGTCTTCGGGTCGATGTCCACGAACACGGGCCGCACGCCCAGCCGCGCGATGCACCCCGCCGTCGCGAAGAACGTGAAGCTCGGCACGATCACGTCGTCCTCGTGCCCCAGCCCCAGCGCCATCCCCGCCAGCACGATCGCGTCCGTCCCGCTCGAGACCGCGATCGAGCCCTTCACCCCCGTCAGCTCGCCCATCGCCGCTTCGAACTTCTCGACGGTGGCGCCGAGGATGAGCATCTGCGTCTCCATCACCGGCGTGATCGCGGCGATGACGTCGTCCTTGATCGTCCTGTACTGCGCGGTCAAGTCGAGAAGGGGGACTTTCACGGTGATCTCCAGGTGGCGGAAACGGGGTCTAGTCCACGAACGTCCGGTGCCACAGCTCGAGCGCGAACAGCGTCATCAGCTTGCGGTCGTGCCGCACCGGGTCCCGGCGGTACTCCTCGACCATGCGCTTCACGACCGTGGCGTCGTACACGCCGCGCTGCAGCGTGCGGGGCTCGGTGAGCGTCTCGCAGGCCCGCGGGCCGAGCTCGCGGGCCGTCGCGGAGTCCCAGTCCTCCTGCCGCGCCCAGCGCGTCTCCCAGAACGCGTCGTCGGGGACGAGCGAGTCGAAGACGCGGCGGAGCCCCTGAAGCGGATGCATCCCCGCCAGCGCGTGGACCACCGGCACGAGAATCTGGACCGCGCTCGGGTCCGCCAGCGGCGAGCGGCACCGGACATCGCGCGAGCGGCAGGCGGCCTCGAGCGGGGCGAGGAAGAGCTCGGGGAGGAAGAGGACGGCGTCGGCGTAGGAGGCGACGTTGGCGTCCCCGGGAGTCGGGGCGGACCGGAACATCTCCGCGAGCGGCTCCAGCGCATCGATCCCCTGCGACGTCACGACGTTCAGCCGCTCGCGCGGCGGCCAGATCATCCGTGTTTCGAATTCCGTCAGCAGTTCCTTCGACGGCGCCTTCGCGGCCGCCGACTGCTCCTTCATCCGGCGCCACATGCCCAGCGACGACATCGGCGTCGGCGCAGGACGCCGCCCCGCGTACAGGTACATCTCGCCGCCCGCAGCGGTCAGCACGCCGCCCCCCGCCGCCCCCTGGCTCCTCGCGAACAGCATCGCCGGCGCCATCCGCGACAGCGGCAGCCCCTCCACGTTCGCCTGCGCGATCGCGTCCACCAGCCCCGCGATCGTCTCCGAGCTCGCCTCCTCCTCGTGCGGGCACCCGAACCGCTTCGCCCCCAGCTCCGCCCCCTCGCGCGCCTCCGCCGGGACCCAGCCGTGCCGGAGGGAGAACGCGCGCATCTTCCCGCGCTTCGCCAGCCCCGCCAGCCCCGCCAGCACCGCGGAGAACGGGTCGCCCTCCAGGTGCACCACCGGCGTGTCCAGGTCGCGCGTGTGCGCCTTCACCGACTCGAACAGGTAGCTGAACGCGTGCTGCGCGATCTCGTCCGGGTTCTGCCCGGCCGTCTCGTAGAACGTCGGCGTCCAGTAACGCCCTTCCTCGAGATGCCCTTCGTGCACCTCCATCCACCCCGCCGGCGGCAGCTTCCGGATTCCGCGGAAGAGCGTCATCGGCGCCGGGGCGATGTGGAACGCGAGGTAGAAGTCGAGCGCCTTCGTTTCCAGGCCGGGACGGACGGGGGGGAACGCCAGCAGCGGCGGCAGCTCGCTCGCGAAGGCCCAGCCCGCGGGCGTCTCCGCGACGTACAGCGGACGGTGCCCCATCGCGTCCCGCGCAACGAACAGGATCCGGTTCGGCTCGTCCCACACCGCCAGCGCGAAGGCCCCGCGCAGCGACATCATCATGTCCCGGCCCTTCGCCTCCCACAGGTGCGCGATCAGCTCCGCCGGGGATTCGTCCTTGAGGTTGCGGGTGCGGGAGAGGACGAATTTGCGGATGTCAGGCTTGTTGAAGAGTTCGCCGTCGAAGGCGCAGCGGACGGAGCCGGATGTGTTGGTGGAGAAGGTGGCGCCTGCGGGGAAGCGCTGGGCGATGCCCGAGGCGCCGTCGGGGGTGGAAGCGACGCTTCCGGCGTCGCCCGCGCGGCGCGAGAGGCGACCTGCGAGGCGCTCGGGGATGCGCGAGTCGGGATTGGTGCGCTGCCAGAAAGCGGCGAAGGAGGGCATGCGCGCCGCAGGATAGCAGCCGCCGGGCGGCGGGCGAAGGAATGTCGGGGGAGGGCGTGTCATGGGGGGAGGCCGTAGGATTTCGCCCCGGGAGGGTATGGACATGTCCGTTTCGCAGGCCGCCGTGCGCCCGCTGGTGCCGCCCGCCGTCGCGTTCGCGCTCGGCGTGTCGGCTGCGGGCGCGTCGCCGCCGGCGCTGGCCACCACGGCCGCGGGGGCTGTCGTCCTCGCGGCGCTGGCGGTGCTGGCGCACCGGCTGGGGCGCCGGCGGACCGCGGGGGCGGCGATGCTGGGCGCCGCATTCGCCGCGGGGGCGGCGCGACTCGAGACCGCGCGGCGTCCCGACCCGCGGGACGTCGCCGCGTTCGCCGGCGAGGGGAGCGTCGCCACGGTCGAGGGGGTCGTCACCCGCGCGCCCGAGGCCTTCGGCGCCGCGGGAGAAACCGACGGGGCCGCGCCCGGGAGCTTCCTCGTCCTCGCCGCCGAGGTCCTCGAGTCCGCCGGCGAGCGCCGCGAGGTCCGGGGCGGACTTCGCGTCGTCGCCGGCGAGGGAACCCCGGCGCTCCGCGAAGGCGACCGCGTCCGCGCCGCCGGCTGGCTCTCCCCGCCCCGCGGCGCCCGCAACCCCGGCGAGTTCGACTTCGCCGCCCACCTCGCCCGCCCGGGCATCCGCGCCACTCTCCGCGTCCCCCGCGCCGCGGAGTTCGAGGCGGCGGGGAAGGGCCCCTGGTGGCTGCGGCTGCGCGGCGCCGCCCGGGCGC